>JBGAKX010000179.1:0-7902 GCA_044224215.1 Blastocatellia bacterium | reverse complement strand
AAAGCTCCCGCTCGATACACACCTGATGATCGAGGCGCCCGAGCGGTCGATCGAGGCGTTCGCCGACGCCGGCGCCAACATGATCTCCGTGCATCCGGAAGCCAGTATCCATCTGCACAGAACAATTGGCGCGATCCGCAAGCTTGGGTGCTCGCCCGGCGTTGTACTCAATCCGGCGACACCGCTCGGAGTGCTGGACGACATTCTTGCGGATGTGGATTACGTGTTGATCATGTCGGTGAATCCGGGATTCGGCGGACAGAAGTTCATCGAGCATTCGGTCACCAAGGTCCGCCGGTTGCGGGACATGATTCGAGGCAGGGGACTGGCGACGCGGATAGAGATCGATGGCGGAATCAGTTTTGACACGGTCGAGCGCGTCGTCGAGGCGGGCGCCGAGATGCTCGTCGCCGGTTCGGCGATCTTCGGCGATGCCGACCCGGCGGGGGCCGTCGGACGGCTCCGCCAGGCAGCGCTCCAGCAGTTTGCGGTATGACTCTTATGCGATTGCAGGATCCTCTCCTGCACCAGTCGCGATATGCACTGAAATTAGGGGACTTATGAGACGTATTTTTGGTTGTGTGATGCTCGCGCTGGTTCTGTCCACGCTTGCGTGCGGTGACAAGAAGCCCGTCGTGGCCACGGAAGAAGCGCGGGCCGGACGCGACAAGGAGTTGCTGAACGAGGGCATCAAGGAGATGCAGAGCGGCCACTACACAAAGTCCCGGCTGTTGTTCAACACGCTCGTCAACACCTATCCGGACAGCCCGCTGACGGCGGCCAGCAAGCTTGCGATTGCCGACGGCTTCTATCGTGAGGGCACGTTCTCGTCCATGAACCAGGCCGAGGTCGAGTACCGCGACTGGCTGCAGTTCTTCCCCAAGCACGATCTCGCCGACGACGTCACGATGAAGATCGCCGAGATCCACATGCGCCAGGTGCAGGCTCCCGACCGCGACACGACGCAGGCGACGCTCGCCGAACGGCAGCTGCTCAAGCTGCTGCAGGACTATCCGAACACCGAGCTGAAGGAGCGTGCCGACGCGCAGATCTGGGAGGTTCGCGAGATTCTCGGCATGCACGAGCTCAAGGTCGCGCGGTTCTATTTCAAGCAGCGCGAGGCGTGGAAGGCCGCGGCCGCCCGCTCGCGCACCATCATCGACAAGTACCCGGGGTTCTCGCGCAGCGACGAAGCGCTCTACCTGCTCGGCGTGTCCCTGTTCGAACAGGAAGACACCGAAGAAGCCACGACCTACTTCACGCGCCTGTGCAAGTACTACCCGAACAGCGAGTACTACGAGGATTCGGTCGCGTTTCTGAAGCGGCTCGACGCGCCCGTCCCGGAAGCCGCGCCCGCCAACGAGCGGCCAAAGCCGCTCGGCGAATCTCCCGGTCTCGTCGGACGCCTGTTCGAGACGATCTCGCATCCGCACCTCGATTTCATCGACAAGGACGGCGTGTTGTTCAAGAAGAACGACAGCGCCGAGGTTGCACTCGAGCGGGCGCTCAAGTTCTCGGCGGCACAGGAAGCCGAGACCAACGGAACGCCCGGAAACCCAAGCAACCCGTAACACAGGCGCCGGCGCCCGCGAGGAGACTCGGTGAAGCTGATGATCGTCGCGGGCGAGGCGTCGGGCGACCGGCACGCCGCGCATCTCGTCGATGCGCTTCGCGAGCGCGTCGCGGATCTCGAGGTCTTTGGATCCGGCGGCGACGAGATGGCGGCACGCGGCGCGGACCTGCTCGTGCACGCGCGCGACGTCGCGATCATCGGGGTTCCCGAGGTCGTCCGCGGGTTTCGACGGCTGTTGAACGCCTTCAACACGCTGCGAACCGCGGCGGTCGAGCGCAGGCCCGATGCCGTCATTCTCGTCGACTGGCCCGAATTCAACCTCAGGCTTGCGACGAAGCTGCATGCGGCAGGGCTTCGCGTCATCTACTACATCAGCCCGCAGGTGTGGGCGTGGCGCGAGGGGCGGGTCAACCGGATCCGGCGCGACGTCGAGCGAATGCTGGTGATCTTCCCGTTCGAAGAGGCGTTCTACGCGCGCCACGGCGTGGACGCCGAATTCGTCGGCAATCCGCTCGCCGGCGAAGTGGCGCCGCGCGGCTCGCGCGAGAGCTTCTGTGCCGCGCACGGGCTCGACCCGGCGCGTGAACTGCTCGCGGTCCTGCCCGGAAGCCGTCGCAAGGAGATCGCATACAACCTGCCCGTGATCGTCGGCGCGATCGAGCAGCTGCGTGTCGAGCGACCGGGGCTGCAGTTCGTGCTGCCGCTCGCGTCGACCGTCGATCGAGCGCAGGTCGCGGCGCTCGTCGAACCGGTCGCAGAGAGTGTCGCTCTCGTCGAAGGCGACACGTATTCGGCGGTGGGCCATGCCGATTTCGCGGTCGTCGCGAGCGGCACGGCGACGCTCGAGACGGCGCTGCTCGGGACGCCGCTCGTCGTCATCTATCGTGTGTCGGGTCTGAACTATGCGCTGCACAAGCCGCTGATCAAGATCGACACGTTCGGCATGGTCAATCTCATCGCGGGCAAGCGGATCGCTCCGGAGTTGATCCAGAAGGACTGCACTCCGGAGAGGATCGCGGCCGAAGTGCTCGCGTACCTCGAGCACCCCGACCGTCTTGCGACGATGCGGTCCGAGCTTGCCGAGATCCGCGCCAAGCTCGACAAAGGCGGCGACGCGTCACGCCGTGCTGCCGATGCGGTTCTAAGAATTCTTGCCGCAGATTAACGCAAATATACGCAAATTCTGGGTTGTGCCCGGCCGCCGTTGAGTGAAGTCAGATCTAAATTCTGATTTGTGTTCATTTGCGTTGTGCCCGACCGCCGTTGAGTGAAGTCAACGCAAAGCTCTGATTTGTGTTTATTTGCGTTCATCTGCGGCTAGTCTTCTTGTTTTTGCGGCTAATCCGCACATCTGAATCCGATGAACCCGATACGGAACGGCCGGCGGAAGAAGTTCCGGAACGACGCCCGCAGGATCGGCGATCGCGTCGCCCACGATCCGCCGCGCGCCACCCGGTGGTCGCCGTCGAACCACAGTTCCGAATACTCCGGATACGGATCGGCAACGAACCCTGGGTAGCCCGCAAACGGCGTGGACGTCCACTCCCACACGTTGCCGGTCATGTCGAGACATCCCGACGGGCTCGCCCCATCCGAAAACGCGCCCGCAGGCGTCGGTCCGCCGAGCGGGTTATCAAAGTTGCCGCGCTCCGCCGTCGGCGGTTCGCCGCCCCACGCAAACTCATAACTGAGCGGTCCGCGCGACGCGTACTCCCACTCCCACTCGGTGGGCAACCGGCGGCCCGCCCACCGCGCGTACGCGTCCGCCTCGAACCAGCTGACGCCCCACACCGGCTCGTCGGGGTCGAGCGGCCGTGTCTCGAACAGCCCCCGAACCGACCACGAACGACCAGGGAGCCACGAATGCGGATGGCGGATCGCATTCGACTCGACCCATGCAAACCCACCTTCGGACCACAGCTCGGGAATGGCGTAGCCGCCGCCTTCGACAAACCCGGCGAACTCCGCGTTCGTGACCGGCAGCCGGTCGATCCGGAAGGTCGGCAGCTCGACCGCCAGCACCGGGCGTTCGTTGTCGTACGAGAACGCAGGCCCCGCCGCGCCCATGCGGAACGATCCGCCTTCCACCGTGACGGTTCCCCGTTCGGCGCCGGTAGCCGGACGTGTAAGGTCCGAAGTACCGGAAGGGCGTTGCTTTGCCGACGGATCGAGCAGATGCAGCAGGTAGAGCAGCGTCTCCTGGTGTTGCAGCTCGTGCTGCAGCACCAGCTGGAACAGGTCTGAATCGTCCTCGCCGGTCTGTTCGAGGAATTCGAGCACCGCGCGCCGCGTGTCGTCGATGTATGCATCGATCTCGTCGAGCGGCGGCAGGTTGCTCGCGTCCTCCCGCGGCGTGTGGATCGGATCGAAGATCGCGTCGAACCTCGGGTTTCGCGAGGGTTCGCCCTTGGCCTTCTGCAGCAGCCAGTACGCCTCGTACGCCGCGATGTGGCCGCGATGCCACATGATCGGGCGAAAACCCGGCGCCGGCGGCAGCCTCAGATCGCGTTCGTCCGGCACCAGTGAAAACAGCTGGAACGTGTCGCGTCGCGCGTGTTCGAACAGTCGAACTAGGTTCTGCGATCCCACTCTCGCAGTCATCAATCGGTAGCCTCCCGTTTGAACGCCGAGCGGACGAATGATACCACTCGTGTCGCCCGGGCCCGGCGCGTTCGATTCGTCGGGCCGCGCACTGTGAAGTATGATAGACGGACTTCGGCGGCCGGGCGGTTGGGCGGCCGCGCGTTCTCCTCTCAGAGCCGCGAGACACCTATGATTGCCGGGAACCGTCTGGATCTGCGCAGCTTGTCGCCGCATACCGCGCCCGCGACGTTCGCCGACGACGTTCGAGCGGGGCTGACGGCGGCCCGGAAATGGCTTTCGCCAAAGTACTTCTACGACGACCTCGGGTCGACGCTCTTCGAGGCGATCTGTCTGTTGCCCGAGTACTACCTGACACGCGCCGAGCGCGAGATTCTCGAACGGTTTTCGCCCGACATTGCCGCGCGGTTTGACGGAACCGTCGAGTTGATCGAGCTCGGCAGCGGCAACGCCGAGAAGACGCGGCTGCTTGTCGACGCGCTGTTCGCCCGCCAGGCGACGCTGCACTACACGATGGTCGACATCTCGACGGCTGCGCTCGAGCGAGCATCGGCAGCGCTGCTCGACCGCTACCCGTCGCTCGGCATCACCGCGTACGCGAGCGATTACATGGGCGCGCTCGAAGCAATCTCGGACAGCGAGACGCGCCACGGAGACCGGCGCCTGGCGCTGTTTCTCGGCTCGAACATCGGGAATCTCGACGAGGCGTCGGCGATCCGGTTCCTGCGTGCGCTGCGCGATGCGCTCAGTCCAGGCGATGCCGTGCTGCTTGGCGCGGACCTCAGGAAGGACCGCGCGACGCTCGAGGCAGCCTACGACGATCCGCTCGGCGTGACCGCGGCGTTCAACCTGAATCTGCTCGTCCGGATCAACCGCGAGCTCGGCGCGAATTTTGACATCACCCGCTTCAGACACCACGCCACGTGGGACGAAGCCGACGGCTGCATGAGGATGCATCTCGAGAGTCTTGTCCCGCAGCAGGTCGCCGTGGCGGCGCTCGATCTCACGATTGCCTTCGGCGCCGGCGAGACGATCCACACCGAGGATTCGCGAAAGTATTCCATCGAAGACATTTCGCGTCTCGCCGAGAGCGCGGGATTCGAGCTGGCCGAGAGCTGGTACGACGGCGCCCGGCTGTTCAGCAGCAGCCTGCTGGTCGCCTGCTCCTGAAACGTCCGGTTATGCGGATGCAAACGACCACGGGTCCCTCGCCCGACGCGCCGATCGGGCCCGACAGCCGAGCGCTGTTCGCGGCGCACGTCGCGAGCGGCGCAAAGCCGCGCGACGCGTGGGCCGTCGGTCCCGAGCTCGAGCTGTTCGGTTACGACCGGACGACGCTCGAACGCATCGGTCCCGAGACGGTGCAGGCGATGCTCCGCGGCTTTGAGGCTAACGGCGCAACGCCCGTCTATGAAGACGACCGCATCATCGAGGCCGCGATGGACTGGGGATGGCTGACCGTCGAGCCGGGCGGGCAGATCGAGTTCTCGGGCGTGCAGCGAGCGGCGATCGCGGACGTGGAGCGCAACGTCGCACGGTTCCTCGCGCGGCTCCGCGAACTGGCCGACGAGCACGACGTGGTGTTTCTCGCGAGTGGCTTCGACCCGCTTCGAAACGCGTCCGAGCAGCGGTGGTACCCGAAACGCCGCTACGAGGTCATGCGCCCCTACTTCTCGACGGGCGGCCGCGCGGGATGGGACATGATGGCGCGGACCTGTGCGATTCAGGCGAACATCGATTTCAACGGCGACGTCGATCTTCGCGCCAAGTTCGTCGTCGGGAACCGCCTGGGACCGATCGTCGCGGCGATGTTTGCAAACTCGCCGTTCGAAGCCGGACGTCTTTCGGGATACAAGTCGCGCAGGTACGCGGCGTGGCTTCACACCGACAGCGACCGCTCGGGCGTGAGCCCGGCGGCGCTCGATCCGGCGTTCTCGATCGATCGATTCGTGGAGTACGTCGAGCGCGTTCCGATGCTGTTTGTGCGTCGCGACGGCCGTTACATCGACATGGCCGGCGAATCGTTCGTGGAGTTCCTGCGATCGGGCTACAACGGAGTCGCTCCGATCTTTCAGGACTTTACGGACCACCTGACCACGATCTTCACCGAGGCCCGTCTGAAGCAGCACGTCGAGATGCGCAGCGTCGACGGCGGCGGACCCGAGACGCTTCTTTCGTGTCTCGCGTTCTGGAAGGGGCTTGTCTATGACGAGCGCTCGCTCGAAGCGGCGGTGGCGCTGGCGCCGGCGCTCGACGGCGCAGGCTTCCGAAAGCTGCAGGCAGCGATTGCGCGTGACGCGCTTGCGGCCGCGTCGGGCGGCGTCCGGGTGCTCGAGATCGCCCGACAGCTCGTGCAGCTCGCAGGCGAGGGGCTCGACCGGATCGCGCCGGGCGAGCGCGCGTACCTTGCGCCGCTCGAGGAGTACGTGCTCGAGCGCGGGATCAGCCCGGCCGACGCGCTGGTCGCCGAATTCGAAGGACCGCTCGATCGCGACATGTCGAGACTCGTCGCCCGAATGAGGGTCGCCTAGATGCTGACCCATATTCGACTTGCGGCCGTCGTCGCCGTGGCGCTCGTGCTGGCCGGGCCAGTCGCGGCGCGCGCGGGCGTTCCGGCACCGCGCGACGTGCTCGGATTCGCGCCGGGCGAGGACCGCAAGCTCGCGTCATATGCCCAGATTGCGGAGTACTTTACAAGGCTCGCCGCGACGAGCGACCGGGTCCGGCTCGAACGGATCGGATCGTCGACGCTGGGCCGTCCGATGCTGCTGGCGACGATCTCGTCGCCGGCGAACCTTGCGAGGCTCGACCGTCTGAAGGAGGTCCAGCGGCGGCTCGCGGATCCGAGGACGATCGCCACCGACAACGAGGCGAAGGCGCTCGTAGCCGAAGATGTCGCCGTCGTCTTGATCACGTGCGGCGTGCATTCGACCGAGGTCGGCTCGACGCTTTCGTCGACGGTCATCGCGCACCGGCTTGCGACCGACACGTCGCCCGCCACGCTCGAAATGCTCGACCGGTGCGTCGTGCTCATCGTTCCGTCGCTCAACCCGGACGGCGTCGACATCGTGAAGACATGGTACGACGCGTCGCTCGGCACGCCGTGGGAGGGGAGCGATCCCGTCGAGCTCTATCATCATTATGTAGGTCACGACGACAACCGGGACTGGTACGCCTTCACGCAGGCCGAGACGCGCGCCGTGGTGGATCGCGTCCACAACGTCTGGCACCCGCACGTCGTGAACGACATCCATCAGCAGGGCGCGTACGGATCTCGGCTGTTCCTGCCGCCGTATCTCGATCCGATCGAGCCGAACGTCCCGCCCGAGCTCGTGGCGGGCGCGAACGCGATCGGCGAGTCCGTGGCGTGGGCGCTGACGGCCTCGGGACGGCGCGGCGTGGTGACGAGCGCGATCTATGACGGGTGGACGCCGGCTCGTGCGTATTCGCACTACCACGGCGGGATACGTGTTCTTTCCGAGACGGCGTCGGCAAAGATCGCGACACCGCTCGAGGTGCGGCCGGACGAGTTGCGTGCGGGACGCGGCTACGACCCGCGGCACGCAAGCGTCAACTTCCCCGCGCCGTGGCCCGGAGGAACGTGGCGACTCGCCGACATCGTCGACTACATGACGACGGCCGCGATGGCGCTGCTGCACGATGCGGCGGCGAACAAGGCGCGGCTCGTCGAAGGCTTCTACCGGATCGGCGTCGGTGCGGTCACGCAC
>JBGAKX010000178.1:0-7939 GCA_044224215.1 Blastocatellia bacterium | reverse complement strand
TTCCCGGCGTCGGCACGACGTACGCCAGCGGCTTGACCAGCTGGTTCTCGTCCGGATGTCCGACGACGCAGCACTCACGGACGGACGGGTGGCCCATCAAGCAGTTCTCGATCTCGAGCGGAGAGACCCAGATTCCGGACACCTTGAGCATGAAGTCCGACCGGCCGTGGTACCAGAAGTTGCCCGCGCCGTCTCGACTGAACTGGTCGCCGGTGAAGCACCAGTCGCCCGCAAAGCGCTGCTTCGACGCCTCGTGCGCTCCCCAGTAGCACAGCGCCGCGCTGTCGCCCTTGATCCACAGCTCGCCGATCTCGCCGTCGCGAACGTCCCGGCCGTCCGGTCCGACGATCCTGGCCTCGTAGCCCGGGACGACCGTGCCGAGACTCCCCGGAACCACCTTGCCGGGCCGGTTCGACACGTAGATGTGGAACATCTCGGCCGACCCGATCCCGTCGAGGATCTCGACGCCGTACGCGTCCATCCACCGGTGATAGAGCTCCGGCGGCAACGCCTCGCCGGCCGACAGGCACGCACGCAGTGAGGACAGGTCGTAGCGATCGCGCGCGCCCTCGATGCCGAGCATCGCGTTGATCATCGTCGGAACGCTCGTCAGGATGGTCGGTTTGTATCGGTCGATCACCTCGAACATCTTCTCGGCGGTCGAGCGCTCGTCGAACAGGGCCGTGGCGCCGCCCACGGCAAACGGAAACAGCAGATTCGTTCCCGTCGCATAGCCGAAGAACAGTTTGGGCACCGCCATCGTCACGTCGTCTTCCGTGATCCCGAGCACCTGCTTGGCGTACATCTCGGTGTTGTACGGCAGGTCATGCTGCAGGTGGACGGCTGCCTTCGGCTTGCCGGTAGACCCTGACGTGAAGAGCCAGATCGCGAGGTCGTCGCGCGACGTGGGTTCGGCAATGCATTCGGGCGACTGCGCGGCGAGCAGGGTCTCGAACGACGGATTGCGTGCGCCGCTGCCTCCAACCACAACCACGTGCCTGAGCGAAGGCGCGCTCGCACGAACGGCGTTGAAATGCTCCTCGACCGAATGATGCACGATCGCGACACGCGCCCGCGTGTACTGCAGGTAGTACTCGTAGTCGGTCGCCGGCAGGATCGTGTTCACCATCGCGATGACGCCGCCGACCTTTGCCGCACCAAACCACGAGAAAACAAACTCGGGACAGTCCGGAAGCACGATCAGGACACGGTCTTCGACCTCGACGCCCAGCTCGCGCAGCATGTTCCCGGCACGGTCGCTCAACTCGCAGACCTGGGAGTACGTGTACTGCTCATCGCGATAGTACAGACAGACCTTCTCGCCACGACCTTCGCGCAGGTTGTGGTACAGAAAGTAGTCCGCCATGTTGAAGCGGTCGGGGAACTCCATGGTCATGTGGTGGTTCTGCGGGATCGTTCTCGGAATTCGTCAGTATGCCGCTCCGGTCTGCGAGAGGAACTCCGAATAGGCCTTCGTTGCAACGATGTCGGCGATCTGGGCGACCGTGTGCTCGACCTCTTCGTCCGACGTGTAGAAGTGCGGCGACACGCGTATCCCTGCACCCGGCCGGTAGTCGACGACGATCTCGCGCCGGTTCAGCTCCTTGACGACTGCCGGCCCGTGCTCGACTTCGATCGTCACGGTGCCGCCCCTGCGCGCGGGATCGCGCGGACTGGTGACGCGCAGGCCACGCTCGTCCGCGCACGCGATCAGACGCTCGGTCTGCCTCGTGGACTTCTGGCGAATGCGATCGACACCGATCGCGAGAATGATCTCGTACCCGCTCTGTGCCGAATAGAGCGCGGGAATCGACGGCGAGCCATGCAGCATGCGCGTCGCGTCGGGGGCGTAGTCGATCGCGCCCGGTTCGAACGCGAACGGCGCGCGATGCGCCATCCAGCCGGTGACCGACGGCTCGAGTCGGGCGCGAAGATCCGGTCGGACGTAGAGGTACCCGGCGCCCGGCCCGCCGCAGAGCCACTTCACCGAACCGCCGACGACCATGTCGACGTCGAGCGCCTTGACGTCGATCGGCACCGTTCCCGTGGACTGATACGTATCGAGCACGACGAGCGCGCCGACCTCGTGCGCGCGGCGGATGATCGCCTGCGCGTCCTGCAGATAAGCGCTCTTGAACAACACGTGCGACATCGGGACAAGCAGCGTCTCTTCGTCGATCGCGTCGAGCATCAGTTCGGTCGGCACGGTCATCCCGTCGGGCGACGGCACCTCGACGATTCGCGCGCCGTACCGGCGCTGCGCCTCGTAGACGTACATCACCGTCGGAAAGTTCAGGGCCTCGTAGACGATCTTGTTGCGCCCGCTCGAGAAGTCAAAGCACGAGCAGATCACGGACTGTGCGATGGACACGTTCTGGTGCATGACGACCTCGCCCGGCGACGCGCCGATGATGCGCCCGACCATGTCGCCGACCGTCACCGGCATCGCCCACCAGCCCTCGGCCCAAGCTCGCACACCGCGTGTCGCCCACACGTCCGCGAATTCGTTCAGCCGGTCATAGACCTTGCGCGGCATCGCGCCAAGGCTGTGACTGATCATGTAGGTCGTGTTCTGAAGGATCGGGAATTCGTTGCGCCACTCGAGCAGTTCGTCCATTGGTCCTCGCGCGCTGGCGGGCGCGCATCGGCGCCGCGCCACTCGACAGTTTCAGTAGAGGTGGTGAGCGCTCATCACCGTTCGCGCGTCCCACAGCTCGGGGAATGCACGCTTGTCGAGCGTCGTCTTCAGGTATCCCGCGCCCGTGCTGCCCCCGGTTCCGCGGCGTCCGCCGATGACCCGCTCGACCATCATCACATGGCGCTGGCGCCACAACAGCAGCTGCTCGTCCATCTCGATCAGCGCCTCGGCCAGAAGGAACAGGTCGTACCACGACTCGAACTCGGCATAGAGCCGCGTGAGCGCCGCGACGCGCTGCTCCCGAACGGCCTCGGTTTCGGACGCATCCGCGTCGTGGTGGAGGGACGGCGTGTCGAACCCGCGGTCGCGCAGAAGCGCCCAGAAGGCCTCAGGGATCGGCGGTTCGGACAACCGTTTCTCGAGCCGCGCGGTGGCGATCGCGTCGTCGACGTGGTTCGACAGAAACCTCGACTCGCGCATGCCGAGCGCGTACTCGAGTTCTCGGAACTGGAACGACTGGAAACCGCTCGCGGGCTGCAGCTTGTCCCGAAACGCCAGAAAGTCCATTGGTGTCATCGTCTCGAGCACCGAGATCTGGCGAACGAGCACCTTCTCGATCTCGACGCACCGGTTTACGAGCCGCGACGCAGCCAGCACGTGGCCGCGCGCCATCATCGAAGCGATGGTGTCAAGCTCGTGGAGCAGTTGCTTGAACCACAGTTCGTACGTCTGGTGGATGATGATGAACAGGAGCTCGTCGTGATGGCCGGGCTCTGATACGAGTGTCTGGAGACCGGTGAGGTCGTTGACGCGGAGATACGAGCCGTACGAAATCGAGCCCTTGCCGGGCGGGTGCTGCTGGTCGTCAAAAGACATCGCAAGCCTTGGTGGAGCAGAGTGTTGAGGCGCGGGCGAGTGTCTGATACCACAACATCGCGGCATGCCGCCAGATGTGCGATGGATGTGGTGCAGGGGTCGTTGAAGCGTGTGGTTTTTCAGCGGTGAGCCGCCCGCCTTCGGCGGGCTCGCCTGGTTGCATGCGCTGTCCCCGGGTTTCGCTCGCGCATTCGCGCTCGCTTCACCCGGGGCTACTGGCTGAGACGCCGGCTTCGCCGGCTCGAGCGACCCGTTCGTTACGCACGAAACGCCACATCTGCCAACTCGAGCGACGCGACAGTTCCGTGCGGAATTGCCGACTGCGCTCGTTCTCCGCCAAGCCCGCGAAGCGGGCGGCTCTGCCGTTAGCCCACGGTGGAGTGAGCGCAGCGAGCGGAACCGTGGGTCCCCGTCCACACGCGGACCCGAGCCTGCGTCAGCAGGCGGCTCAGCCTCTAGCCCACGGTGGAGTGAGCGCAGCGAGCGGAACCGTGGGTCCCCGTCCACGCGCGTCCCCGAGCCTGCGTCAGCAGGCGGCTCTCCTCCGATGTGTCACAGGCCTAATCCCGCAGCAGCTGGCTCGCGATCACCAGCTTCTGGATTTCGCTCGTGCCCTCGTAGATTCTCAGCGCGCGAACGTCCCGATACAGCCGCTCGGTCACGCTTCCCCTCAGCACGCCGCGACCGCCATGGATCTGCACCGCACGATCGATGATGCGTTGTGCCGCCTCGGTTGCAAACAGTTTCGCCATCGACGCTTCGATCGTCACGCGTCCTGACCCCGCATCACGCGCCGTGGCCGCGCGATACACCAGCAACCTCGCGGCGTCGTAATCGACCGCCATCTCGGCAAGCGCAGCCTGCGTCAACTGGAACTCCGCGAGCGGTTTGCCAAACTGGACGCGTTCCTGCGCAAACGCGATCGATTCCGTCAACGCGCGGCCGGCCATGCCAACCGCCGCGGCGCCAACCGTCGCTCGAAACGTGTCGAGCGTCTCCATCGCCAGTGCGAACCCGCGCCCGCGCTCGCCAAGCATGTTCCCGCGCGGGACCCTGCACCCGTCAAACGCTACGACGCCCAACGGATGCGCGGCCAGCGTCGGCATCTGTCGCTTTACGCTGCATCCCGGGCGATCAGCTTCGACCAGAAAACACGTGATCCCCTTGCGGCCCGCCGCCTTGTCCACCGTCGCGAAGACCGAATAGAAGTTCGCGCTTCCAGCATTCGAGATGAACCACTTCTCGCCGTCGAGCACGAACGAATCGCCATCCTCGCGCGCCGTCGTCGCCAACGCCGCGACGTCCGAACCTGCGAACTCTTCGGTCAACGCGATCGCCGCAATCGCCTCGCCGGACACCACACGCGGAAGCCACTCGTGCCTGAGCGTGTCGGAACCGCCGCGCTGCAGCGGCAGGCTCCCGAGACCCTGCATCACAAATATCAGGTCGGCGAGCCCCGAGACCTCCGACAGCTTTTCACGGACGATACACATCGCTCGCAGGCTGAGCGCATCGCGTTTGCCGCCAAACTCGGACGCGACCATTTCGGCCAGGACCCCGGCGTCGCCAAGCGCCTTCCTCAGGCTCGCGAACGCCTCGTCCGGATGCTCCTCTTCGTGAACCGCCAGAGGCGCAATAGTCTCGCGTGCAAAGACCGACAGCCAGTCTCTCAGCTCAACAAGTTCGTCGTCGAACGCAACGTCGATGCCTGTCTGATGTGTCACGCTGGCTTCGTCGCCTCAGTTCGACCGGTCAGGGTTGTTGAATCGCGGCGCACGCTTCTCGACAAACGCGTCGTATGCCTCGCGATAGTCGGGATGGCCCATGCAGATGGCCTGTGCCTGGGCCTCCATCTCGAGCGCCTCGGTCAACCCAACGGAGAGCTCCCGGTTGAGCATCTGCTTGGTCATCGCGATCGAGAAGCCGGGGCCCGACGCAAGTCGCTCTGCAAGCGCCGACGTCTCGGCCTCGAGGTCCTCGGGCGCAACCACCTTGTTGTAGAGGCCAAACCGGTATGCGTCCTCCGCCGAGACAAAGTCGCCGAGCATCAGCATCTCGGTCGCGCGCGCGAGCCCGACGACCCGCGGCAACAGGTGCGCCGACCCCATGTCGGCGCCCGACAGTCCGACCTTTACAAAGAGGAACGCGATTCGCGCAGTGGTTGCGGCAAGCCGGAAATCCGACGCGAGCGCGATGACCGCTCCCGCACCAGCGACCGTCCCATTGAGCGACGTCACGATCGGAGCGTTCAATTCGCGCATCGCGGCCACGAGGTCGCACGTCATGCGCGTGAACTCGAGCAGTCCGGCAGCGTCGCGCTCGAACAGCCGGCCGATGATGTCGTTCACATCGCCACCCGAGCAGAACCCCTTCCCGGATCCGGTGATGACGACGCATCGAACCTCCGGCCGGTTTTGCAGCTGTCGCAGCGTCGCCGTCAGCTCACGATAGACATCGAACGTCAGCGCATTGAGCCGTTCGGGCCGATTGAGCGTGATCGTCGCGACGCCGGACGCGGACTCACTGTAGAGAAAACTCACAGGTTGCGGCGCGCCGGTGCTCATAGCGGTAGATCTCCGCGCGTCGACGCCTCGGGGATCACCGCCGTTGCCTCGATCTCGACACGGGCGCCTGGCTCGAGGAGACCCGACACCTCGACGAGCGCCATCGCCGGGTAGTGGCGCTCCATGACGCTGCGGTATCCGGCGCCGACTTCCTTGATCGCGCTGACGTATTCATGGCGATCGCACACGTAGATCGTCAACTGGCCAATGTCCTCGGGTGTGCCTCCGGCCGCAAGCACGATTGTCACCACGTTGCGCAACGCCTGCACGAACTGGGCGGCAAATCCGCCGTCGACGATCCGCTGATGCTCGTTCCACCCGACCTGGCCTGCGACGAAGAGCGTGCTACCCGGCCCGAGCAGCACCCCGTTGGAATAGCCGCGGGGCGATCCGAGCACTTCGGGGTTGATGATCTCGCGCTTCATGCCGTCACCGCTCCGCCGTCGACGTTGATCGCCTGGCCGTTGATGCCGCGCGCATCGTCGTTCGTGAGGGCGAGCGTCAGAAACGCGACCTCCTCGCACGTGATGATCCGATTCTGAGGGCTCATCGATTCGAGCTTTCTCCGAGCGTCCTCGAGGCTCATCCCGGTCTTTTCGTGGATGATGCGGGCCGAGTTATCCGTCATCGGCGTGTCGACATAGCCCGGACAGATCGCGTTGACCGTCACGCCGTGTGTCGCAACCTCGAGCGCTGCGCTTCGCGTCAGCCCGATGACGGCGTGCTTGGACGCAACATACGCGCTGACGTACGCGGCGCCGACCTTTCCCGCGACCGACGCAATGTTGATGACGCGGCCCCACTTTCGCTCGACCATTCCACCAAGCGCGGCGCGCATGCAATAGAACGTCCCGGACAGGTTCGTCTCGATCGTCGAGCGCCACAACTCGTCGTCAGTCTTCCACGATAGCGCGCTGCGCGCGATCCCGGCGTTGTTGACGAGCACATCGATCGCTCCGAGCCGCGTGGCGACGTCCGCGAATGCCTCCCGGACCGCGTCGGCGCTCGTGACGTCGAGCACGACCGAAATGCACTGTCCGCCGGCTTCGACGACTTCAGCGGCCACGTCGTCGATCTCGTTGCGCGTTCGCGCCGCGACGGCAACGCGCGCGCCGGCGGTCGACAGCGCGAGCGCGACGCTGCGTCCAATGCCGCGCCCGCCGCCCGTGACCAAAGCAACGCGTCCTTCGAGACTGCGCATACCGCTCCTTTCGTGCGTGGGAAGAAGGTTCAATACCCGCTCGCACCGCAATTGTCAAAGCCCGCACATCTCGAGCGATCACAGGGCCTGGCGCATGCTAGGATCTGCGATCGTGCAACGTGCGACAAGCTGGTGTCGGCCGTGAGCGAGCTCGACCTTTCGCGTCTGCGAGAACAGCTCGGCGTCCGAACGGAATTTCCGGAGGCGGTGCGCGCCGCAGCCGACGAGGCGTCGCGCAGACCGCTGGACTCGGACCCCTCACGCGACGGGCGGGTCGACGCGCGGGATGTGCCGTTTGTCACGGTCGATCCGGCCGGAAGCCGAGACCTGGACCAGGCGTTCTTCGCGCGTCGCGCCGGCGGTGACGTCGACGTCCTCTATGCGATCGCCGACGTCGGCCACTTCGTCGATCGAGGAGGCGCCATCGAAGCCGAGGCGTTCGAACGAGGCGTCACGTTCTACAGCCCGGATGAAAAGACTCCGCTGTATCCGACCGCGCTCAGCGAAGGCGGCGCAAGTCTTCTACCCGACGTCGACCGGCCCTGCATCCTGTTCACGATTCGCGTTGCGACCGACGGCGCCGCGACACTCAAGTCGCTCCAGCGGGCCGTCATCCGGAGTCGTGCAGCCCTCGCCTATGAAGACGTGTCGGTGCACCTC
>JBGAKX010000177.1:0-8034 GCA_044224215.1 Blastocatellia bacterium | reverse complement strand
GCGGCCGCGGGTGCGCTCGCGGGCGCTCCTCCGCGCGAGGCGCTGTGGGCGGTGATGGCGCTCAGGCACGGGCCGGGCGGACCGCTCGGAAAGGGCGACGAGACGCCGGAACGGCTGGCGTCGTTCGCCGCGCTCACCGACATCGAGGCGATCACGCAGGAGCTGCTCACGACCGGCGTCAATGTCGACTGCCATCCGATGGAGCTCGCGCGCGACCGGCTCGACAGGAAGGGAGTCCTGCGCGCGTGCGATCTCGTGACGCAGCCGACGGGCAAGATCGTGGACGTGGCGGGGGTCGTGATCTGCCGGCAGCGGCCGCCGACGGCTCGCGGGATGATGTTCCTGACGCTCGAGGACGAGACCGGGATGATCAACGCCGCGGCGACGCCGCAGACCGTCGACCGGTACACCGAGCGGCTGGTGCGGTCGGTGGCGCTCGTCGTGCGGGCAAAGATCGAGCGCGAGTCGGAGGCCGTCAGCCTGCTGGTGCAGCACGCGTACGAACTGCCGTACACCGGGCCGTCGCGGTCACGGGATTTTCATTAGGAACAAGACCGGCCGCAGATTTACGCGAATCTGCGCAGATCTGCGGCTGCAACTTGTTTCGCTCTCGTGCGTATTGGAAGTTGCAAGCACCAAACCTCTCCCGGAGAACCCAATATGTCCGTACTGCAACGACGCGTCGTCCAGGTTGTGTGTGGCGCGCTGCTCTCGGCAGCGTTCGCGCCGGCGATCATCGCGAAGCCGCTCGATATCCCGGTCGTCTACGACACGCTTCCGAACGGACTGCGGGTCGTGATCTCCGAGGACCATTCGGCCCCGGTCGTTACGGTCGGCGTCTACTACGGCGTCGGATTCCGCGTGGAGCCGCAGGACCGGACCGGATTCGCCCACCTGTTCGAGCACATGATGTTCCAGGGCTCGGCAAACGTGAAGAAGTTCGAGCACGCCAAGTACGTCGAGGCGAACGGCGGCGACCTGAACGGATCGACGCGGCTCGATTTCACCAACTACTACGAGAACCTGCCGAGCGACCGGACGGAGCTCGCACTGTGGCTCGAGGCCGACAGAATGACGACGCTCGCGGTGACGGCCGAGAACCTCAAGAACCAGCAGAACGTGGTCAGCGAAGAGGTCCGCGTCAACGTGCTCAACCAGCCCTACGCGCTCTTCTTCTGGCTCGACCTGTGGATGAACGCGTTCACGAACTGGCACAACTCGCACAACTTCTATGGCGATCTGACCGAGATCGAGGCGGCGACCGTCGCCGACTGCCAGACGTTCTACAAGACCTTCTATGCGCCGAACAACGCCGCCGTCGTCGTGGTCGGAGACGTGCAGGCTGCCGACGTCCGAAAGATGGTCACGAAGTACTTTGGCGGAATTCCGGCGGGGCCGGCGCTCCCGAAGTACGACCTTTCCGAGAAGCCGCAGACCGCCGAGAAGCGCGTCTCGCAGACGGACAAGCTGGCGAACCTGCCCGGCCTCGCGATCGGGTACCGGATTCCCGAACCGTCGGCGCCTGACTACGCCGCGGTGGTGCTGCTGAACCGGATCCTGCAGGGCGACGACAGCTCGCGGCTCTACCAGAAGCTCGTCAAGGAGAAGGAGATCTGCGTCAGCTGGCAGAGCGGGATCAACTTCCTGATCGGCAACGAGTTCAACTACAACGGGCCGATGCTCGCGTCGACGTTTGCGATCTACAAGCCGGGGCACACGGCCGACGAGATCCTGAAGGAGGTCGACGCCGCGACGTCCGAGATCGCGGCGAAGGGCGTCGGCGAAAAGGAGCTCGCTGACGCCAAGGTGCAGTTCCGTTCGTACTTCTACGACCTGATTGGAACGAACTTTGGCAAGGCGGACATGCTGGCGTCGTTCGCGCTCTTCCGGAACGACCCCGCATACATCCGCACGGCGCTCGAGCCGTTCGACAAGGTCACCGCGGCAGACATCCAGGCCGCCGCGCGCAAGTACTACGTGCCCACGAACCGAACAAGCGTCGACCGGGTGCCCGAAGCCAAGGGAGGTGCGAAATGAACTCACAGGGAATCATCAGCCGGGCCTTCGCGCCTTTGCGTCTTTGCGTGACGATTTCCGTTGCACTTTCGTGCAGCGTTAATTCGGGTGTCGTTCCAGCTCTTGCCCAGCAGTCCACGCCCCCACCTCCCGGTCCGTCCCGTCCATTCGTCACGCCCACCATCACCGAGAAAACCCTTCCGAACGGCCTGCTTGTCGTCATGGCGCCGACGCGCGGCATCCCGAAGCTGACTGCCGTGCTTGCGATCCGCGCGAGCTCGTCCGCCGAGCGCGAGAAGCACCCGGGCCTGTCGCAGATGTGCGCCGGGCTCCTGACGGAAGGAACCGACACCAGGACCAGCCGCCAGATCAAGGAGGAGCTGCGGTCGATGGGCGCCTCGCTCGGCTCGGGCTCCGACCAGGACCAGACGACGATTTCAGGTTCGACACTTTCCGAATTCTCCGGCCGGTATTTTGACCTGATGAGCGACGTGGCCCAGCATCCTGCGTTCCCCGAGACGGAAGTGACGCTTGCAAAGGACAACGCAATCCAGGGGCTGAAGCAGCAGCGGTCCGACCCGAACTTCCTCGGAAACGAACGGTTCCAGAAGGCGGTGTTTGGCGATCATCCGTACGGGTTTGTTACGGCCAGTGAGAAGGAGATCGGTGCCATCACGCGCGATGACCTGAAGAGCTTTGCCGCGCAATACTACGTACCAAGCAACGCGTACCTCATCGTCGTCGGCGACATCGACGTCGACCGCACGTTTGCCGAGATCAGCAAGTCGTTCGGAACGTGGAAGGGCGCCACGGCACCCGCCGAAGCGTCGCCGGTGCCGCCGCAGCGCGACCGCCGACAGATCGCGTTCGTCAACCGCCCCGGCTCGATCCAGTCGGTCATCGTGATTGGCAACTCGACGTTCCCGCGGCGCGATCCGGACTACATTCCGGTCCGTACGGCGAACATCATCTATTGCGGCTCGTTCTACTCGCGCCTGACCAAGAACATCCGCGAGGACAAGGGCTACACGTACTCGCCAAACAGCTCGCTGTCGACGTATGCGCGCGGCGGGAGCTTCAGCGCGGGCGCATCGGTCCGTAACGAAGTGACCGGACCGACGCTGCTCGAGATGTTCTACGAGCTCGACAAGATGCGCGTGCTGCCGGTCTCGGCCGAGGAACTGGCCAACGCAAAGACCTTCAGCAAAGGTGCGTTTGCGCTGGAGCTGGCGAATCAGAACGCGCTCGCGTTCCGGTTGAGCACCGTCTATGCGTACGGGCTGCCGCGCGATTTCATCGCGACGTTTCCGCAGAAGATCGACGCCCTGACCGCCGATGACATCGAGCGTGTTGCGGCGAAGTACTTTGACACCTACCGGTGCGCGGTCGTCATCGTCGGCGACTGGGAGAAGGTCCGCGACCAGGTCACTCCGTTTGGGGAGGTGACGCTGTACGACGCCGAGGGGAACGTGATGCCGAAACCGTAGGAGAGAAGCAAGCCGCAAATCTGCGGTTAAAGGATTTCGCGCTGCCGGTGAATATGTCATCGACCGCATAAAAAAGGAGCCGATTGTACATGTCCAAGACCGTAGATGACGCAGTGCGGACGATGATCGCCAACCTGGAGGCAAAGACTGGAAAGAGCCTCGACGCATGGGTGGCGCTCGTAAGGAAGCAGAACTTCGACAAGCACAAGCAGATCGTCGACTGGCTGAAGGCCGAGCATGGTCTGGGCCACGGCTACGCGAATCTGGTGGGGCATTCGGTACTGAAGGGAAGCGTCGGTACGGCGACGGCTCCCGATTCGGGAGGTGCGCTTGTCGATGCGCAGTACGACGGGCCAAAGGCGGCAGTCCGGCCGATCTACGACAAGTTGATCACCGAGGTGACGAAGTTTGGCAAGGACGTGGAGATCGCGCCAAAGAACACGTACGTCAGCCTGCGTCGGTCGAAACAGTTCGGTCTCGTGCAGGCGTCGACAAAGGATCGCGTCGACGTCGGCATCACGCTGAAGGGCGTCGAACCGGCGGGTCGGCTTGAGAAGGCCGGAAGCTTCAATGCGATGGTGTCGCATCGCGTGAGGGTGACCGACGTCAAGCAGGTCGATAAGGAACTGGTCGGCTGGTTGAAGGCGGCATACGAGAAGGCGTAGCCGAACCGCTGCATGAAGCAGAGCCGATCCCGTCAGGGATCGGGGTAACGCAACGGTACGCGCGACGTAGGCCTTCACCGATCGCTCACGCGATCGGCTCTGCGTTCATATCTTGAAAATGACTTTCAATTTTGCTACGCTCCAGCCCGGATGCAGGGCACGCCAAAAGAGAAGCGCCGGATAACGCTCGTCGGAAACCCCAACGTCGGCAAGTCCGTCATTTTTGGATACTTGACCGGTCGCTACACGATCGTGTCCAACTATCCGGGCACAACCGTCGAAGTCTCGCGCGGCGAAATGCGCTACGGCGGCCAGGACTACGAAGTCATCGACACGCCGGGAACGAACAGCCTCGTGCCGCAGTCCGAGGACGAACGCGTTACCCGCGACATCCTCCGCAGCCAGCCTCCGGACATCCTCATCCAGGTCGCCGACGTCAAGAACCTCCGGCGCACGCTGATGCTCACGTCGCAGCTCGCAGAGCTTGGCCACCCCATGGTGCTCGTGCTCAACCTGATGGACGAAGCGCGGCAGCGCGGCATCTCCGTCGACGCCAGGAAGATCTCGGACATGTTCGGGATTCCCGTCGTCGAGACCGTCGCGCCATACGGCGAAGGCCTCGCGGACCTCAGCAAGGCCATTGGCCGCGCGGCGATCCCACGCGACCCGCTCGAGAGCGACCGGGCCCGCATCGAGGCCGAGGCGACCGCATCGCCCCGCCCCGCGCTCAGCCTTGCCACGGCAGGCGCAAGCATCAACATTCCGCTCCACATCAGCGCGCTCGGCCGAGGCGTGCGCACATCGGCCGCCTTCGATCTCGAGCGGCACCGCGCCGTGTTCGTCGACGAGACGGTCGCCCGCATCAAGACGATCGAACCGCGGAAGATTCTCGACGCGACCGATTCGCCGGTGACGTGGGTCCTCTTCGGACTCCTCATGCTCGGTCTTGCAATGCTGCTCCAAACTGAAGTCGGCGCGCAGTTCGGCTGGTCCACCGCATACACGATCTCCCAGGGGTGGGTGCAGTCGATTGCGCCCGCTGTCGCGGGAAGGCTCACCGGCTGGCTCTCGATCGTTGCGACGCTGCTCGTCGGCGTCCGCAACGAAGACGGCGTCTTCGAATTCGGCCTGCTTCAGGCCGTTGCGCACTTCCTCGCTGTCATCGGGCCCGTCGCGATTCCGTTCTTTCTGCTGATACGCCGATCGCGCCGCTTTGCGGAGAACTTTGGCATCTGGTCGCGCAGCCCCGTGTACGGTGCGCCGATCCTTGCGACCGTTCTCATCCTCGTCTACGAATTCGTCGGCTACATCGGCGCCCAGACGCTCGTCGGAACGCTCGAGGACGGCATCTTCAACGGGTACATCAACCCCGGTCTCCGCGCCATCATCCCGTTCGGGTTCTTCCACGACCTGCTCGTGGGCAATCCGGCGAACAACTACGCGAACAACTACGGCCTGATCTCGGTCGGCGTCACGTACTCGATCGCGATCGTCCTGCCAGTCGTCGGCACGTTCTTCATCGCATTCGGTCTGCTGGAGGACTCCGGGTATCTGCCGCGACTCGCCATCCTCGGCGACCGGCTGTTCCGGCTGATGGGTCTCAACGGCAAGGCGATCCTTCCGATGGTGCTCGGGCTCGGATGCGACACGATGGCGACGATGACGACGCGCATTCTCGCGACGCCAAAGGAGCGGCTGATCGCGACGCTGCTCCTGGCGCTCGGCGTGCCATGCTCGGCACAGCTCGGAGTGATTCTGGGAATATCTGCGGGCATTTCGCCGCTTGCGACCATTGTCGTCATGGGCGTCGTCGCGTCGCAGATGCTGCTCGTCGGATATCTGTCGTCAAAGCTCATCAAGGGCGCGCCAAGCCCGTTTCTCTTCGAGATTCCGCCGATCCGAGTGCCCGTCGTGAAGAACGTCGCCATCAAGACCGGTTTCCGCATCAAGTGGTTTCTGCGCGAGGCGGTCCCGCTGTTCATACTCGGAACGCTGATCCTGTTCCTCCTCGACCGTCTGAAGGTCCCGTTCACCAACGGCCAGGTCTCGGGCATCGGCGCGATCGAGACGATCTTCCGTCCGATCGTCGTCGGCGTGCTCCATATGCCCGCCGAGACCGCCAAGGTCTTCATCCTCGGATTCCTCCGCCGCGACTATGGGGCCGCGGGGCTCTTCGCGATGGCGCAGCAGCACACACTGTCGGTGCAGCAGCTGATCTCGGCCATGATCGTCATGACGCTTTTCGTGCCGTGCATCGCCAACTTCTTCGTTATGATCAAGGAGCAGGGCGCCAGGAAGGCCTTTGCGATGCTGGCGTTCATCACGCCGTTTGCGATCACGGTCGGGGCTGTCGTGGGGTACGTGCTGCGCACGTTCCATCTGTTCGAGTAGGCAATGAAGACAAACAAGCGAATCGACGAGACGCTCGAGGCGATCTGGACGTGCATCGAGGACGGTGAGCCGTCCGTGGCGCGCGTGTGCGAGGAGGCCGCCGGCAACGCCAGCGTCGAGCTGCTCGAAACGATGAAGACGAGCGGTCTGATCTCGATGGTCGGCACGGGAAACGACGCGCAGATCGGTCTGACCGACAACGGCCGCGTGGTCGGCAGGCGAATCATTCGCAGCCATCGCCTGGCCGAACGCCTCGTCTGCGACGTGCTCGGCCTGTCGCTCGAAACCGCCGAAGTGGCCGCGTGCGAATTCGAGCACACACTGTCGCCCGACTTGACGGATTCGATCTGCACGCTGCTCGGCCATCCGCGGCTGTGCCCGCACGAAAAGGACATCCCCGAGGGCGACTGCTGTCTGCAGGCGCGTGCGGAAGTCGGCCCGGTGGTGCTTCCCGCGACGGCGCTCGAGATCGGGGACCAGGGCCAGGTGGCGTACGTGGCGCTCAAGGACCATTCGCTCTCGCATCAGCTCGCGAGTCTGGGCGTCGCGCCAGGCGTCCCGGTCCGTCTGCACCAGCGCTGGCCGAGCTTTGTGCTGAAGTGCGAAGAGACGGAGGTCGCGCTCGAGGAGTCGATCGCGCGCAGCATCTTCGTACGAAAGACGGTCGATGGGCGCGGCTAGCCGGCGTTCGTTCCTCACGGGTCTGGAGTGCTCGGCGTGCGGAACGCGCCGGTCTCACGAGGGCCTCGCTGGTCTGTGCTCGTGCGGCAAACCGCTGCTTGCGCGCTACGACCTCGAAGCGGCTGCTGCCGGTTTCTCGCGCGACGACCTCGCCGGCCGCGAGTCCTCGATGTGGCGCTACTTCGAGATGTTGCCGGCGCCGGCAATCGAGTCGATCGTCACGCTCGGCGAAGGCTGGACACCGTTGCTGCAGGCGCCGCGGCTCGGAGCGCGCTTTGGGCTCGACCGCGTGTGGATCAAGGACGAGGCGCTGAATCCGACCGGTTCGTTCAAGGCGAGGGGAATGAGCGCGGCGGTGACGATGGCGTGCCTCAACGGCGCGGCGGCGTTTGCCGTCCCATCGGCGGGAAACGCGGCGGGCGCCCTTGCGGCTTATGCCGCGCGTGCGGGCCGGCCGTCGTACATCTTCATGCCGTCCGACACGCCTCGTGCGAATGTCGTCGAGTGCGAGTACGCCGGCGCGAACGTCACGCTCGTCGACGGGCTGATCACCGACTGCGGCAGGATCGTCGCCGAGCGCAAGGACGCCGAAGGCTGGTTCGACGTGTCGACGCTCAAGGAGCCGTATCGCATCGAGGGAAAGAAGACGATGGGATACGAGATCGCAGAGCAGTTCGGGTGGGAGCTGCCCGATGTCATCCTGTACCCGACGGGCGGTGGCACGGGTTTGATCGGGATGTGGAAGGCGTTCGACGAGATGGAAGCGCTCGGCTGGATCGGCTCGCACAGGCCGA
>JBGAKX010000011.1:0-60487 GCA_044224215.1 Blastocatellia bacterium | reverse complement strand
CGGCGAGCGAGTAGAGCACGTGCGGCATCTGGGGATCCGACTTCAGCGCGCGCTTGAAGAAGTCGATCGCCTCCTCGAACCGCGCGTTGTTCATCTCGACGATGCCGCGGTTGTAGAGCGACTCGGGCGTCTGCGGGAGCTTTGGCGGCGTTCCCAGACGCTGCCGGCAGATGTCGAGGTACTGTCCGACGCGTGCGACGATGTCCGACTGGTTCGGGTACTTCTTCCCGATCGCTTCGAACGCATCGCGCGCCTGGGTGTAGTTGCCGCGCTGAAAGAGCTTGATCGCGGCGTCGTATGCCTTGAGGACCTCCGCGAGCTTGGGGACCTTTGGCATCGGGACCGGCGCCGGCTTTGCGACCAGCTTGGCGACGGCCAGCGCGGGCGCGTGGCGTCGTGCAGCCTGAGCGGCGGCCGCGAGTTTTCGCACCGGAGCCTTCGCAACAGCCTTCGCCGGCCGTGCAGGGGTCTTCGCCGCGACCAGCCGCTTCGACGCGACGGGCTTCTTTGCGGCTGGACGCGTCGCGACCGGCCGTTTCGCGGGCTTTGCCGCCGATTTCGTCTTTGCCGATCGCGCCGGCGCGGCCTTGGCTGTCCGCCTGGCGACCGGTTTCGCCTTCCCTCTGGAGACGGGCGCGGCCTTCTTCGGCGCAGGGCGCTTCGCTTTGGCGACAACCTTCGCGGGCGCCTTGGCCTTCGGCTTGGATTTTGTTGCCGGAGCCGCTCGCTTTGCAGCGGACTTGGCCGGTGCGGGCTTCGACGTCTTTGGCTTCGGCGCGGGCTTCGCCGCAGATTTTCGAGACGGAGCGGCCTTGCCTGCAGCCTTCGGCGTTGTCTTCTTCACGGCCGACCTGCTTGCGGAAGCCTTTGCGATGGGGCGTGCCGGTTTCGTCGATTTTGCCGGCGTGTTGCGGGCGGCTTTCTTTGGCGCTGCAGGTTTTGACTTTCCCTTGGCGGACGTGCCCTTGGCAGTCTTCGTATTGGAGTTCCTCATCGAGTCCCTCGGCGGACGAATTTGGAGCGAACTATGAATGACGTACCGTCGGGTACGAGGCTTAAGTCCAATGGAATCGTTTGTGTATACCCGACAAGCGCGATCGTGTCAAGACGGTTTTCAGGCTGGCTTGCGCGTTATCAGACGAACGTCCGTTCCAAGTCGAGCGTCAAAGTACTGCAGGCCAATGACTTGCGCGTGTTCCGGCGGCGGGTGTCCCGGATTCATTCACCCAATTCGCGTTGCCGCTCAGTCACGCGGCGGGTATTATGGCGTTTTCGACGAATCAGGGGATACCCAGCCGATGAACGACAAATACCAGCCCCAGAAGATCGAAGACCGATGGCAGCAACGCTGGGCCGACAACCGTGTCTTCGAAGCCCGTCCCTTCGGTGACAAGCCCAAGTTCTACGTCGTCGAGATGCTTGCCTACACCTCCGGCCGGCTCCACATGGGCCACGTCGAGAACTACGCCATCGGCGACGCGCTCGCCTGGTACAAGCGGCTTCGCGGATTCAACGTCTTCCATCCGTTCGGCTGGGACGCCTTTGGCCAGCCCGCCGAACAGGCCGCGATTCAAAAAGGCATCCCGCCCGAGCAGTTCACCGCCGACTCGATCGTCAACATGAAGCGCCAGCTCCAGCGGCTCGGCGTCTCGTACGACTGGTCAAGCGAGATCTCCACCTGCGACCCCGAGTACTACCGCTGGAACCAGTGGTTCTTCATACAGATGTGGAAGAAGGGCCTGCTCTTTCGCAGGTTCGGCCCGCTCAACTGGTGTCCGCGGGAACAGATCGTCCTTTCGAACGAACAGGCCGAAGGCGGCAAGTGCTGGCGCTGCGGCAGCGAGGTCGAGCAGAAGGAGCTCGAACAGTGGTTCGCCCGGCTGACCGCCTACGCCGACCAGCTGCTCGACGACATGGCCGAAATCGACCACGGCTGGCCCGAAGGCATACTCACCGGCCAACGCGAGTGGATCGGCCGCAGCACCGGCGCCGACGTCGACTTTCGAATCGCTGGCCGCGACGACGCGCTCACAGTGTTCACGACCCGAATCGACACGATCTTTGGCGTCACCGCGGTGATGATCGCCCCGGAGCACCCGCTCGTCGACGAACTCGTCGCCGGCCACCCGAATTCGGACGACGTGATGACGGCAGTCGAGTCCATGCGACGCGAGAAGCGGTCGGCGCGCGACCTCGAGCTGCTCGAGAAGCGCGGTGTCGACACCGGAAGTCGTGCAATCAATCCATTTACAGACCAGGAGGTGCCGATCTGGGTCGCCAACTACGTCCTGATGGAGTACGGAACGGGCGCCGTCATGAGCGTTCCGGGCCACGACGAGCGCGACTTTGACTTCACGACGTCGCACGGTCTCCCGGTCCTTCAGGTCATCGCGCCGGAAGGCGTCGAGCCTCAGCAACTTCCCGAAACGATGGACGCGCCGCTTCCCATCGAGGGCGTGCTCGTCAACTCGGGACAGTTCTCGGGAATGCCGAGCCCGGATGCGCGCGACGAGATGACGGCGATGGCCGAGGAGCGCGGATTTGGACGAGGCCGCGTTCGATACCGGCTTCGCGACTGGACGATCACGCGCCAGCGCTATTGGGGCACGCCCGTGCCGATGATCCACTGTCCGGCGTGCGGGATCGTTCCGGTTCCCGAGGACCAGCTTCCGGTCGTCCTGCCGTTCGGCGTCGAAATCAGTGGCGAACAGGGGTCGCCGCTCGAGCACGTGCCCGAGTTCGTCAATGTCACGTGCCCCGAATGCGGAGGCGCGGCGCGGCGCGACACCGACACGATGGACACGTTCGTCGATTCGTCCTGGTACTTCTTCCGCTACTGCGATCCGCACAACGACGCGCAGCCGTTCGACCCGGAACGAATCGCGTACTGGTTCCCGATCGACCAGTACATCGGCGGCAAAGAGCACGCGAACATGCACCTGATCTACTGCCGGTTCTGGACCAAGTTCATGCGCGACATCGGTCTGGTCACGATCGACGAGCCCGCGAAACGGCTGCTCAACCAGGGCATGGTGTGCATGTACTCGGACAAGACAGGCGACATCCGCAAGATGTCAAAGAGCCTCGGCAACGTCGTCGAGCCCGACGAGATGTTCGCGCGATTTGGCGCCGACGCCACGCGCCTGTACGTCCTGTTCGCGTCGCCGCCCGAGAAGGACATGATCTGGGAGATCAAGAAGAACGAGTCGGGCGATACGGAGTACCCGGGTATCGAGGGCGCGTACCGGTACCTCTCGCGCGTGTGGCGGCTGTTCGCGCGGTGGAGCGAGGCGGCGCTCGACGCGCCCGAACCCTCGGACGACCTCGCGCCGGCGCAGCGCGCGCTTCGCCGCAAGACGCACCAGACCATCCGCCGGGCAACAGACGCATTCGAAGACCGGTTCCGGCTCAACACCGTTGTCGCCGCGCTGATGGAGCTGACGAACTCGCTCTACGAGTTCTCTGAGACCGCGGATCCGCAATCCGACGACGACCGCGCCGTCGTGGCCGAGGCGCTCTCGGCGCTCACGCGGATGCTCGCGCCGTTCTCGCCGCACGTCGCGTCCGAATTGTGGGAGACGCTCGGCAACACGTCGTCGCTCGTCGACGCGTCGTGGCCCGTCTACCGCGAGGACCTCGCGCGCGAGGAAGAGATCGAGCTGCCCGTGCAGGTCAACGGCAAACTGCGTTCCCGCATCACGATCTCGCCCGACGCCGACGGCGACGCGATGAAGGCCGCGGCGCTTGCGGATGATAAGATCGTCGCGCTCATCGACGGCAAGGAGATCGCCAAGGTGGTTGTCGTTCCCGGCAGGCTCGTCAACGTGGTGGTGCGCGGATGAAGCGGCGCGCAGTGATGGCACTCATGCTTGCCGCCCCTTCGGCGCTCGCGTCTGCGTGCGGATACAAACGTGTCGAGACCGGCGCGACGATCTCCAAGAAGTTCAAGACCATCGCGATCCCGACCTTCCGGAACCCGAGCCTTCGGTTCAAGGTCGAGCAGCGCTTCACCGACGCGATCACGCGCGAGCTTCTCAAGCGCGATCGGCACCTGACGATCGTCACGAATCCCGAGACGGCCGATCTCGTGCTGACCGGCGAGATCAAGGACCTCCGCTCGGGCGGCGCGCTGCTCGACGACACCGGCCGCACGCGGTTGTTCGAGGTCGTCGTCGTCACGGGCGTGACGCTTCGCGACAGGGTTCACGAGAAGGTCCTGTTCGACAATCAGCGCATGACGTTCCGCGGCGAGTACGAGATCGCGAGCGATCCGGCCTCGTTCTTTGACGAGGAAGACCCCGCGCTCGACCGGATGGCGCGCGAGTTCGCGCAGAGCGTCGTCTCAACCATCTTCGAAGGCGACATGTAGCCAGGTTTTCGAGCAGGCCACCTTCGTGTCTCGCAGAAGCCCGAAAAAGACCGGCCTCGCGTTCGCCGACTTCGCAAAGAACGTCGGCGCGGGCACGATCGAGCCACTGTACCTGTTTCTCGGCCCCGAACACTATCTGCGCCGCGAGGCGATCGAACTGCTCGTCGCGACGGTTGACGAATCGTTCCGTGCGTTCAACGTCGACACGCTGTCGGCTGCAGATCACGAATTCGGGCAGATCCTCGACCTCGCGCGCCAGCTGCCGATGATGGCGTCGCGCCGGCTGCTCGTCGTGACGCATCCCGAAGCGATCAAGGAGGCCGCGCAGGAGGCGCTCGAGGACTACCTGAAGGCGCCGTCGGATCGGGCCACGGTCGTGTTTGCCGCCGACGCGCTCGACCAGCGGCGCAAGGCGTCGACCGCGCTCACGAAGGCGTGCACCGTCGTGCGGTTCGATCCGCTCACGGAAGCCGAAGCCGTCCGCTGGGTCGAGACGCGCGTCCGTGACGCAGGGTGCCAGGTCGATCGCAACGCGGTGGGGGCGCTCGTCGACCTCATCGGCTCGGACCTGACGCGGTTGTCTGCGGAGGTCGACAAGCTGATCGCGCACGCGGGCGCCGGTGCGATCGGGCTCGCGGCAGTGCAGGCGCTCGTCGTGCGCTCGCGCGAGCACGAGGTCTGGGACCTGACGGACGCCATCGTCGCGCGGGATCGCCGTCGAGCGCTGCGTGTCCTGACTCGCCAGCTCGACGCCGGCCAGGATCCGCTCGGCCTGCTCGCCATGCTCGCCTCGACGTACCGCAAGATGCTCATCGCAAAGGAGTTGATGGAGCGGCGAGCGCCGGCGGCGGAGGTGCAGTCGGCGGTCAAGCTGCCTCCGTGGAAGCTCGGCGAGTTCAACACGCAGGTGCGGAAGCTGTCGGTCGAGCGAATCGTCGCCGGCATCCGGCGGATGGCCGAGGTCGACCTTGCGATCAAGAGCTCGATCGGCACGCCACGGCTTCAGATCGAGGTGCTCGTGTGCGAGCTGACGCTGTAGCGCGACGGTGACGCCGAGCCGATCCCGTCAGGGATCGGGGGAACTCCGCGGCGCGATCAATGTCAGACTCCCTCGATCGTTCACGAAATCGGTATTGCGGCGACGCACAACGCCGAGCCGGCAAAGCCGGCGGCTCAGCCGCCAGCCCCGGGTGAAGCGAGCGCGTATGCGCGAGCGAACCCGGGGATCCCGAAGGATCGCGTTCGAGCCCGCCGCAGGCGGGCGGCTCCAGACGTGAGAGCCGCCTGCTGACGCAGGCTCAGTCGAGCATTTTGGAAGGCACCCACGGTTTCGCTCGCGCTGCTCGCTCCACCGTGGGCTATCGCAAGGGTCGCCCGCTTCGCGGGCTGACGGCACCGCGCGGTCCGCCCTGCATCGACGTTGACGCAGAGCCGATCCCGTCAGGGATCGGGGGATCTCAACGGCGTGTGTGTCGCCAGGTTATGCGGTCGCGGTGACGCCGACCCGATCCCGTCAGGGATCGGGGCACGTCCACGGCGCGCTCAATGTCAGACTCCCCCGATCGCTCACGCGATCGGCTCGGCGTGAAAGAAGAACGGGTGCGGCAACCGTCAAGGTCACCGCACCCGTTCACAGACCGTTCCTTGTAAATCTACTTGGCCGCGCCAGCCTCGGCCACGTGGCGCGTCAATCGCGACTTGTAGCGACCGGCCGCGTTCTTGTGCAGAACACCCTTCTGGATCGAGCGGTCGATGATCGACATCACTGCGGGCAGAAGGTTTCGGGCCGTCTCGGCATCGCCAAGGGCGAGCGCCGAACGCAGCCGCTTGATCTCGGTGCGCATCGCGCCCTTGTTCTGACGATTCACCGCACGCCGCTTCTCGCTCTGGCGGATTCGCTTCTCCGCTGACTTATGGTTTGCCATACTCGCTCAGACAACTCCTCCGTTGGTAATGCAAAGGCGGGAGTCTACAGGCTCGGGTGTGGCCTGTCAACAACTTCCAGCCATCGGGTGGTCGCGCCGGATGGCGTCTCTGCCTCGTCGCTCGTTGTTGCAAGCGCCTGTCAAACCGGGCAGAATCCGACGTCATATGATGAAAGCCGCCCTTCTGTACCTCTCAGAACGCGAAGCTCCAAAAAAGATCCTCACGAACAACGCCCTGTTCAACAAGGTGACGAAGCGCTTTGTCGCCGGCGAGGAACTGGACGAAGCCGCACGGGCCATCCGTGTTCTCAACGACAAGGGCATTACGGCGACGTTCGACCACCTCGGCGAGGCGATCCGCAACGAAACGGAGGCGAGCGCCGAAGTCGGGATGTACAAGCGGATCATCGATCGCATCGAATCCGACAAGCTGGACTCGAATGTCTCGCTCAAGCTGACGCAACTCGGACTCGACATCTCGAACGAGCTGTGCGTCGCGAACCTCACGGCGATCGTCGAGCACGCCGCCGAGACCGGCAACTTTGTCCGAATCGACATGGAGGACTCCGCGCACACCGACGCGACGCTCGACGTGTTCCGGACGGTCAGGGCGACCCACGAGAACGTCGGGATCGTCGTCCAGTCTTACCTCTACCGCACCGAAGACGACATCAGGAGCCTGCTCGGGATCGGGTCGCGAATCCGGCTCTGCAAGGGCGCATACAAGGAGCCGGCCGAGGTCGCGTTCCAGGAGAAGGCGAAGGTCGACGCGAATTACGTCGCGCTGATGAAGTTGCTGCTCCAGAGCGGCATCTACTACGGCATCGCCACGCACGATCCCAAGATGATCAACGCCACGATCCGCTTTGCGCGCGAGGCAAAGATCGAGCAGAAGTCGTTCGAGTTCCAGAGGATGCCCTGCGGAATCGCCCGCGATCGGCAGGTACAGCTCGTCGAGCAGGGCTTCAACGTCCGGGTCTACGTTCCTGTTCGCGCGCGCGTGGTATCCCTATTTCATGCGCAGGCTTGCCGAACGGCCAGCGAACGTGCTGTTCATCCTGCGCGCTCTTGTAAAGGGCTGAACATAGCCAGACATGGACGCAAACTCACATACGATAAACCGGGCCCGGCGATCGCCTGCCGGGCCCGGTTCAGTCCGGGAGGCGTTCAATATTTCCCGCTGATTTCGAGGGACCTTGTTCGCCGCCGGAGCGGTCGTTCGGCGTGCGTGCTAGATGGAGTCGCTCGAAACCTTTGGACTCGAGTACACATACCAGTCATGTGCTCGATCTCTTCGGCCTTGTCTGTCGCCTCGATCCGGTACAGATCGCGGATCGAGCATGCCGACGACTTTTCCGTCGTCGAGCAGGGGCAGATGGCGGCACCCGTTTTCGAGCATCTTCTATGCAGCCAAGAATCACCGGCGCACGCCGTACGTCGTCGCGACATCACGTCGCCGGACAACCGTTCGGGCGTTCGATCCCTGCCCTCGGCCACGACCTTTGTCATCAGATCGCGTTCGAGATGATCCCGACCAGCCGATCATCCTCGATCACGGAGACGGCGCCGATTCGTCGATCCGCCATGTAGCGGGCCACCTCGACCACCGTCGTTTCGGGAACCACGCAGTACAGGTCCTGACCCGAGATGATCGAATTCATCGTCGGTGTATAACTACCTGAGATGCGCACACCGACGTCACGCCTGGTGCGCACAAAGTGCGAGGTGGCCATTCTACCCCGCGGGATCGCTGTCGCAAACCGCAAGGCGCAATCGCGCGCAGCTTCCGTGCAGGTTGGTTTGACGCGAACCGCCGATGTACTCTTCAGCGTACTATTCGAGGTGCCCGGTTTCATGCAGCAGAACCTTATCGAGCGGCTTGTGCTGGTGTACGACGCCAACTCCGGGACGTGGAGCGCCGTCGTGGACAGTGCCCGGAAACTGCTTGCGCTCGACGCGTGCGGCCTCTGCGCGATCACGCACGGCCTGACGGGCGAGCGGCCCGAATGGACGTCGTGCAAGGAGGGCCTGGGCGTCGACGTCGGCGAGCTCCACCGCGACGAGCTCACGCCCGCGATGCGCGACCTGACCTCGGGGCTGCTGCCGTGCGTCGTCGCCGAGACCCCTGCCGGATCGGTTGTGATCGTGGCGCGCGACGACCTCGGCGCGTGCGAGGGCGAGCCTTCCGCGCTGTCCGACCTGATTCGCGAGCGGATTCGCGAACGCGGCCTGGTTCTCCCCGACACGGGTACACCATGAACCCCAAGACGTGCACGCGATGCGGCAAGGAGTATCCGCCGCACGTCGTCTTCTGCACGGACGACGGACATCTGCTCGACGCGTTCGACGTCGATTCGATGACGGGAACGGTGCTCGACGAGCGGTACCGGATCGAGGAGAAGATCGGCGAGGGCGCCCACGGCGTCGTGTTTCGCGCCACACAGATCGAGCTCGACCGCGCCGTTGCGGTCAAGATCCTGCATCCCGCAAAGGTGCTGCACGCGAGCGTGCTCGCCGAGATCGAGGACGTGCGCGACCACTGGATGTCCTGCGTCGTTCGCTTTCAGCGCGAGGCCCGTGCCGCCGGCCGCCTCCACCATCCGAACATCGTCGCCATCACCGACTTTGGGCACGCGCCGGGCGACATCGTATACATGGTCATGGAGTACCTGCGTGGCGTCTCGCTGCGCTCGGTGATCAAGGCGCACGCGCCGCTGTCGCTGCCGTTCACGGCGCGACTCATGCACCAGGTCTGCTGGGCCGTCGAAGAGGCGCACCGCGGGCGTCATGGCCACGCGGCACCTTGAAAACCGCGAACATGCCCTTGTCGAGACCGTCGAGGGCTACGGCGAGGTGGCCAAGGTGCTCGACTTCGGCATCGCGAAGCTCACGGCCGTGGCCGACGACGAGATCACGAGCCTGACGGACACGGGCGTGTGGCTCGGTACGCCAAAGTACATGTCGCCCGAGCAGTGCAGCGGCGGCGAGCTCGACGCCAGATCGGACGTCTACTCGCTTGGCGTGATTCTCTACGAGATGCTGAGCGGCGCGCTTCCCTTCGGCGGAACGGCTATGGCGGTCGCGCTGCAGCACGCGACGACGCCTCCCCGCCCCATCCGCGAGCTGAACGATCGGCTGCCGAAGGCCGTCGACGACGTCGTGATGAAGGCGCTCGAGAAGAATCCCAACGACCGGTTTACGTCTGCGATCGCGATGCTCTCGGCGCTCGAGGAGTCCATCGGCGAGGCGATCGGCCACGTCGACGGCGGCGAAACGTCGCTGCTCGATCCGCTGCTACTGCCGGCGGACGACTCGTCGGCCATCGTCAACAGGCACGTGCCGGGCCGGATCGAGGTGCGATTCGGAGCCGACTCGTCACCACGCGATGAAACCGGTGCAACGTCGCGCTCCCCGGTGGTCGTCGACGCCGCAGACCGGACGGCCGATGTCGAGACGCGCCTTCGGCCGCCTCCGCCGCCGCCTCCTCCAGGAATGGTCGTCGTCGCGGGCGCGTTCATCCTGGTGCAGCGACGGGGATGACAACGGAGTCCTTGCGTCGTTCGTGTTCATCGATGCAGCCGGCATCGACGAGCATCGAGGTGACGAACGACGTATCGCGAGTTTAAAATGAACGAAGCGCCAGCCCCCGCCGAACCCGAAGGGCGATCCAGCGTACTTTTCGTCCAAACCGTCGCACCCGGTCGTCAACGTGACCTGGTTCGACGCCGCCGAGTTCGCGAAGTGGGCGGGCAAGCGGCTGCCGACCGAAGCCGAGTGGGAGAAGGCGGCTCGCGGGGGTGTCGACGGGCGCGACTATCCGTGGGGCGACACGATCGAACCGTCGCAGGCCAACTACAGCACGGCGGGGACGTGCCCCGTGCGTTCGTTTCCCCCGAACGGCTACGGTCTGTTCGAGATCGTCGGCAATGTCTGGGAGTGGTGCGCCGACTGGTACGCGCCCGACATCTATCGCGCGGGCGTCACCCGCAACCCGAAGGGGCCCGTTTCGGGCGCGACAAGGTGTTGCGGGAGGTTCCATCGACGGAACGTCGCAGACCCTCAGAATCTCAAATCGGCACTGGTTCAACCCGGGTCACCGCTCATCCGACATCGGATTTCGTTGTGTCAGGGACGTTTCTGTGCCCGATCGGTAAATCCTTTTTCAGCTTCGGTCCGTATATTCGACTGTGAAAGCTCGGCGTACGCGCCGGGTTGGGTGACGTCGAACACGGTCCGGGTGACGAAATGCACGGTGAACTCAACGAACAACTTCCGCTATACGCGCTCGGCGCCCTCCACGGCGCCGAAGCCGACAAGCTCGAACAGCACCTGGCCGCCGGGTGCGACGAGTGCGATCGCGAGTTGCTCGAGTTCGACCGGATTGTGGACGGTCTTGCGTTTGCGGCGCCTCCGGTTGAAGCGCCTGCCGGCCTGCGCGGCAGGGTCATGGCGTCGACCGGAAGTGTCGACCAGGTGAGACAGCTGCGCGTGGTGGGCGAGCCGCAAGCATCCGCGCGGTCCCGTCCAGCCGGCGCGGCATTCGGGATTGCAGCGCTTCTTGCGGCCGCGGCCATCGCGATCGTCTTCATGGGTTGGGCGCTCATCTCGGCGGGAAGCCGCATCGACGAGTCGGTTCGCCAGCTCGCGGACGCCCGCGCGTCCGAGGCCGCGCGCCAGGCCGAGATCGACCGGCAGCGGCAGCTCCTGGAGTTGGCAGCGGATCCTGCGTCGCGAACGACGGCGCTCAAGGCGACGTCCGGCGAATCGACCGCCGGATTGAACGTCGTATGGCACCCGGGCGAAAAGCGCGGCGTGCTGGTTGCCAGCGGGCTGCCGAGCGTCGAGAGCGGCAAGGCCTACGAGCTGTGGCTCGTCTCGGGGTCGACGCCCGTTCCTGCGGCGGTCTTCAACACCGACGCCGCCGGGAACGCTATCGTCGAGATCGACAGGATCGACAATGCCGGCGCCCCGAACGTGTTTGCGATCACGGTCGAACCGGCCAGTGGGTCCAAATTGCCGACGGGCAAGATCCTGATGGCCGGCGAGTACTCGGGCGCCTAGATCCAGGCCGCACAATCCGACCCGTTCGCCGCGTTCGATTGACACCCTCACGGCGCGTGCGCTATGTTGGAATCCCGTGAACGAACTCACGGCGATTGCTGTAATTCCTGCCCGCTTCGCCTCGACCCGACTCCCCGGCAAACCACTTCTTCAGATTTCGGGACAACCGATGATCGTCCGGGTCTGCGAGCGTGCCGCTGCAGCCACGACCATATCGCGCGTCATCGTCGCCACCGACGACGATCGCATCAGTTGCGCGGTCACGGACGCGGGGTTCGAAGCCGTGATGACGAGCGGCAGCCACGAGACCGGGACCGACCGGCTGGCGGAGGTTGCCCAGTCGCTCGACGCCGACCTGATCGTCAACGTGCAGGGCGACGAACCGTTGCTCGCGCCCGCAACCATCGACGCGGCCGTGCGCGCTCGCGGCACACCCGGACGTGGTCGTCAGCACGACGTGCGAACCGCTCGCATCGGCCGAAGACTTTGCCAATCCGAACATCGTCAAAGTGGTCGCGCGGGCCGACGGCCTGGGCGCTTCCCGCGCGCCGCGATCTGCACGCGCGCGACGGCGCGGCGCACGCGAGCCCGCCGCGCAAGCACACCGGCCTATATGTCTATCGTCGTGAGTTTCTTCTGAGGATCGCCTCAATGCCGCAATCCGCGCTCGAAGTGACCGAACGGCTCGAACAGCTTCGGATCCTCGAGGCGGGCTGGGACATCCTCGTGGTCGAGACGGCCGACCGTTCGATCGGCGTCGACACGGAGGCCGATCTGGATCGCGCGCGTGCGCTCTGGAGGCCTGTCGCGTGAACAGTACGAATTACCCGAGGCTCCGAATTGTGCCATCCGTTGGAATGTGTTGAACTACCGAGTTTGAGAGGGATCGTCGAATGAGCACCAAATACATCTTTGTCACCGGTGGCGTGGTCTCGAGCCTTGGAAAGGGACTCGCCGCGTCGTCGATCGGGGCGCTACTCGAGGCGCGCGGGCTGAAGGTCACGCTTCAGAAGCTCGACCCGTACATCAACATCGATCCGGGAACGATGTCGCCGTTCCAGCACGGCGAAGTCTATGTGCTCGACGACGGCGCCGAGACCGATCTCGACCTCGGCCACTACGAGCGGTTCACATCCAACCGGCTGTCGCGCGCGAGCAACTGGACGACGGGCCGGATCTATCAGGCCGTCATCGACAAGGAGCGGCGCGGCGACTACCTCGGAAAGACCATCCAGGTCATCCCTCACATCACGGACGAGATCAAGTCGGCAATCAAGGCCATCACAGGCGACAACGACGTCGTCATCGTCGAAATCGGCGGCACCGTCGGCGACATCGAGAGCCTCCCGTTTCTCGAGGCGATCCGCCAGCTCGGCAACGAAGTCGGCCGCGAGAACGCGGTCTTTGTCCACCTGACGCTCGTTCCGTACATCGCCGCGGCCGGCGAGCTCAAGACGAAGCCCACGCAGCACTCGGTCAAGGAACTGCTCGGACTCGGAATTCAGCCCGACATCCTGCTGTGCCGCAGCGAGAAACCGCTGTCCGGCGAGATCAAGAACAAGATCGCCCTGTTCTGCAACGTCCAGCAGGAGGCGGTCATCACGGCACAGGACGTGCCGACGATCTACGAGGTCCCGCTCGTGTTCGCCGCGCAGGGTCTCGACGAGCGCATCGTCAAGCTGCTCCACCTCGACACGAGCGAACGCGACCTCTCGCGCTGGGAGAATCTCGTCGACACGATCAAGAACCCGCAAGGCGAGGTGACGATCGGCATGGTCGGCAAGTACGTCGAGTTGACCGACTCGTACAAGAGTCTGAACGAGGCGCTGACACACGGCGGCGTCGCGAACAAGCTGAAGGTGCGGATCCGGTTCATCGAATCCGAGGCGCTGCTGACGAGCGAGGACTGGCGCGACGAGCTTGCGGACCTCGATGCCATCCTCGTGCCCGGTGGATTCGGAAAGCGCGGGATCGCCGGAATGCTGCGCGCCATCCAGTACGCGCGCGAGGAAGGCACGCCGTTCTTTGGCATCTGTCTCGGAATGCAGTGCGCCACGATCGAGTACGCGCGGCACGTCTGCGGGCTCGAGGGTGCGGACTCCACCGAGTTCGACAACGACACGCCGTACCCGGTGATCTTCAAGCTGCGCGACCTCGTCAACGTCGAAGAGATGGGCGGTACGATGCGGCTTGGGGCTTGGCCGTGCAAGCTCGAGGACGGTTCACTCGCGCAGCGGATCTATGGCGCGTCTGAGATCAGCGAACGTCATCGCCACCGTTACGAGTTCAACCCGGCGTTCGAGACCCGGCTCTCGCAATCCGGGCTGCTGTTCTCGGGGAAATCTCCCGACGGCAAGTTTGTCGAAGTCGTCGAGCTGCCGTCGCATCCGTGGTTCCTCGGATGCCAGTTCCACCCGGAGCTCAAGAGCCGCCCGCTTTCGCCGCACCCGCTGTTCGAGAGCTTCATCCGCGCGGCGTACGTGCACCGGATGCGCGACGAGATTTCGGGTGAGGAGTCGGCAGTCCCGGTGCACACGACAGAGCAGGCATGAAGGACATCCGCGCACGCGTCGAGTTCAACCGGCAGATCTCGCCCGGGTATTTCCATATCCGCGTGCGAACCGGCGAACCGGTCGCCGTGCTGCCTGGACAGTTCGCGATGCTGCGACCGTCCGACGTGTCCGAACCGATCCTGCGGCGCGCTCTCGCCATCCATCGCGTGGACGGCGATGCCGTCGAGTTCATCTATCTTGTGCTCGGGCGCGGGCTCGAGGCGCTGTCCCGGGTGCGTGACGGCGATCCGGTCGATGTACTGCTCCCGCTCGGCAACACGTATCCGACGGATCCTGTCTTCGTGGACGGCCGCCGCGCGTTGATCGTCATGGGCGGCGTCGGTTCGCCGGCCCTGTTCATGCTCGCCGAGCAGCTCGTCGAACGCGGGGCGGACTGCAGGGTGTTTTTTGGCGGCCGGACGGTGAACGATCTTCCGGCGCGAGATGACTTCGAAGCCCTCGGCTGTCCGGTTGCGATTGCGACCGACGACGGGTCGGCTGGCGAGAAGGGCTTTGTGAGCGTTCCGCTCGAGCGGGAGTTCGCGGGCGATCCGCCCCCGAACGGATGGGTGGTGTACGCGTGCGGGCCGTGGCCGATGATGGCGCGCGTTGCCCTGATGGCTCGCGAGCGCGGCGCGCCGTGTTATGTGTCGCTCGAGGCGAGCATGGCGTGCGGCTTCGGGATCTGCGTCGCGTGCGTGGTCGAGGTGTGCGACGGGTCGTTCGACTCGCCGTTCGTGTACCAGAAGGTCTGCACGGAAGGCCCCGTCTTCCCTGCCGAGGCGATCGTATGGTGACGCGCGACGAGCGGCTGGCGGTCGAGGTCGCCGGGATCCGGTTTCACAACCCGATCCTCACGGCGTCCGGGTGCTGCGGATACGGGCTCGAGTTCGAGCCGCTGTTCGACCTCGCCGAAATCGGGGGGATCTGCACGAAGGGCCTTTCGGCAGCACCGATGCAGGGAAATCCGCCCGCGCGAATTCAGGAGACGGCCGCGGGAATGCTGAACGCGATCGGGCTCCAGAACATCGGCGCTCGGTCGTTCGTCGAACAGAAGCTCCCGAGGCTGCGCCAGTACGACGTGCGTGTCATCTGCAACGTGTTCGGATACACGATCGAGCAGTACGTCGAGGCGATCGAGATCCTCAACGACGGCGAAGGCATCGACGGCTATGAGCTCAACATTTCGTGCCCGAACGTGAAGGAAGGCGGCCTGATCATCGGGAACGATCCGCGGGCTGCGGCCGAGGTCACGGCGGCGGTCAAGCGCGCGGCGCAACGACCCGTCATCGTGAAGATGTCGCCGAACATCAGCGACGTCGCTGGGATGGCGCGGGCGATCGAATCGGCCGGGGCGGATGCCTTGTCGCTGATCAACACGCTCGTGGGGATGTCGATCGACATCGACACGCGGCAGCCTCGCATTGCGAACTGGACCGGCGGGCTGTCGGGGCCCGCGGTGAAGCCTGTGGCCGTTCGGATGGTGTGGCAGGCGGCGTCCGCGGTGCAGATCCCGATCATCGGCATCGGCGGCGTCGCGACGGCCGAGGACGCGATCGAGTTTCTGATCGCGGGCGCCAAGGCCGTCCAGATCGGGACGGCGAGTTTCTATGACCCGCTCGCGACGGTGAAGGCGGTGGCGGGTCTGACTGCGTACCTCGACCACAAGAAGATTGCGAACGTCAACGACCTGATCGGGACGATCCAGCTTGGCGGGCCGCCGGCGCGCAGCCACTAGATCGGATCAACCGCAAAGGCGCGAAGAAAAGAAGATCTCAAAGTCCAGAACCCTGGCGCTCTTGTTTCCTCTGCGGCTTTGCGTGAACTGCCCGCTCAGCTAGAGCAGCACACTCAAACAGCTCAACCCGCCCTCCGCCTTCTGAAACTCCGACACGTCCAACGTCCGAACCTCGAATCCAGCCGCCCGAACGCGCTCGACCGTTCGTGGGAACGCCGCTGACATCAGCACGGTCTCGCCGACCCTCATCGTGTTGGCGGCCCACGGCTCGCTCGGGTCGATCTCGACGAACGTGACGTTCTCGACCTCTTCGGGCGCTACCCACGCCGGATTGACGAGCACCGTGTCGCGGCCAAGGTACGACGCGCCGCTCATGTAATGCAGACATCCGTCGGCGCGAACCTGAACGACCCGATACCCGTGCGGCTCGACGAGTGACGCGAGCTCGCGGGCTCCCTCGTCATTCGATCGTGCCGTTCGTCCGACATACAGCGTCTTGCCGACGTGCATCACGTCGCCCCCGTCCAGCGTCCCGCCGCCGCTGATGTAGCTCACTGGACGATACCGGACCAGCGCCTCGGCCATGGTCACCACCTCGGGCCTTCGCGAAACCGCCCCGGGGAGCGTCACGACGGCGCGCTCCGGCACCACCACCGCCGTGTCCTCGACAAACACGGCATCGGGCAACATCGGTTCGGCAGGCAGAACGACGACCCTCAGACCGAGCTCCGAAAGGCACTCCACGTACGCCCGATGCTGCGCAACGGCTCGCTCGAAGTCGATCGGCGTGCGATCCAGAAACGAGAGCTCGCACTCGCCGATGGACGGGCTCACCTCGCGGACGATAGCGGTCGTCGGCTTCGTCATCGGTCGAGAACATAACACGGAGATCCCGTCATGCGGAGAAGGTTCTATTCGTTTTTTGCCGTTCCGCTTCGACACCACGACTGCGACTTGTTGCGCGAGTTGAACAACGCCGTTGCACCGAGATCCGGTTCGGTTCAAGATCGGTCAAACGTTGCCCACGTCGCGATGCGCCGACGCCGGCCGGCGCCAGCCACATTACGTTTCGAAAGACTGAAAGTGGCAGTTCTGTTTCTCAGCGAGGTCCATCATGCGATTGCGCCCCTTTGTCCCGATCCTTGGCTCGAGTGAGGTCAAATCTGCTGCTCTTTCTGTGGTGACCTTGGTCATTTCTTTTCAGCTTGGAGCGGCGGTCACCTCCGCGGTCGGGCGACCCGAGGGAGCTGTCTCGTTCGCGCATGTCCTTGGCACGACTTCGACCCGGCGAGTCGCGTCATACGAGGGGCGACTTCCGATCGCCTTCGAGCCGAACGTGGGGCAGGAATCTGATGCTGTGCGGTTCGTCACGCGCGGTGCGCCCGCTTTGCTCACGTCCACCGGAGCAATCTTACGTCGCGGCGGCGAACCGTTGTCGCTCCGTTTTGAAGGCTCCTCGAGTTTGGCGCGCTTGTCGGGCACGAACGAAACACGTGGGAAGGCGAACTATCTCGTCGGCGACGACCCCTCGCTCTGGCGGACCAACGTCCCGATCTATGCCGCCGTTCGGTGCGAGCAGCTGTATGCGGATGTCGACCTTGTCTGGTACGGCAAGAACAGGAGTCTCGAGTTTGACCTCGTCGTGGCGGCGGGCGCCGATCCGGGAGTGATCTCGTTTGCGTTCGACGGTGCGCCGGCACCCGGAATCGAACCGGATGGCGCACTCGTCGCGGGAGACGTGCGACTTGACCGGCCCGTTGCCTACCAGGAGATCGGAGGTGAAAGGCGATCCGTGCCGAGCAGCTATATGTTGCTGGACAGGGGGCGAATCGGTTTCGAGATCGGCAGCTACGATCACAGTCAACCGCTCATCATCGACCCTGAGATCGGCTACACGTACTCGTTCGCGGACGCGAACAAGGATCTCTCCGTTTACGGCGTCGCGGTCGACAGTGCTGGCGCCGTCTATGTCGCGGGACGATCGAGAACCGAGGGCCCTGGTGGAGTGCTCTCCACCGACGTGTTTGTCGCCAAGCTGAATGCGGAAGGAACTGCGCTCGTGTATGCAACGACGATCGGCGGCTCCGCCAGCGACGAAGCGAGCGAAATCGCGGTCGACGGCCAGGGGAATGCCTACATCGTAGGGACGACCGAGTCGAGCAACTATCCGACGACAACGGGCGTGTTCCAGCCAACCAAGGGTTCGCCGAACGGCAACACGGATGCATTTCTGACGAAGCTCGCACCAGCTGGCGATTCGTTCGTCTACTCGTCGTTTCTTGGCGGGAGCGGTGGAGCATCCGGAGCCGACGTCGCTGTCGATGGATTTGGGAACACCGTCGTCACGGGAAGGGCGAGTGCCGGCTTTCCCGTCACCGCGCCCTCGCAGGCGACGCATGGAGGCTCTGGCGATGCGTTTGTCGCCAAGGTCAATGCAGCCGGCACCGCGCGAATATTCTCGACGTACCTCGGGGGCTCGGGGAGCGATGCCGGCAATGGCATCGCCTTGGACGTGTCCGGCAACGTGTATGTCGTGGGCGAAACTCTATCGACGAACTTTCCTGTTTCACCCGGCGCACTTCAGGCGGTGGCTGGCGGAGGCAACGACGCGTTCTGGGCAAAGTACGATCCGGCGGGTCAACGCACGGTGTCGACGTACCTCGGGGGCTTGGGCTACGACCGCGCGACCGACATCGCCGTCGACGTCAGGGGAACGAGCTATCTGACAGGCGAGACCGACTCGAGCGGGTTTCCCGTTCTCTCACCCTTTCAAGCGTCGCTGGCCGGCGACCGCGACGTGTTCGTCACAGCGATAAACTCGACAGGGACGGCGTTGGTGTTTTCATCGTACTTTGGTGGCTCGGACTGGGATTTCGGAAACGCGATTGCACTCGACGAAGCCGGCACGATCTACGTGGTGGGCGGTACGCGGTCGCGTGACCTTCCGGTCGTCGAACCGGTCCAGGCGGAATACGGTGGCGGCTCCTACGATGCATTCGCGCTGCAGGTGTTTCCGGGCGCACCAAAGGCTCAGGGGCTCGTGGGACCGACAGTTGGCTCGGCGACGTACCTCGGAGGCAGCGGGTCGGAACGCGGACAGGGCGCCGCAGTGACCGGCACTGGCATGCTTGTCACCGCAAACGACGAGCCGAAGGAGAGCACCGGCGGGCACGACGGCTCCAACGTGACGCAATACGTCTACTCCCCGCGCGAGTTGCCGGATCTGTTCGTTCGGATTCTCGGCTTTCTTATGCGCAACAAGGACGGGGAGCGGGTTCTCGAGGCCTTTGTAGAGGTGCGCAGCGAGTTCAACTGTTCCCAGCAGAAGGCTCCGAATGCGATGTTTGGACTCGAGATTCCACCCGGACTGATATTCGACGCTGCATACGGCAAGTATGGCTCGCGTGTCGTGTCCAAGCCGATGCAGGGAGAGCCCGGCGTCGTCATGTTTGCCCTTGACCGACCCGTGATCAACGACGATAAGGACGGCAGCGATGGCGGACTGGTCTACATGAAGCCGTCGCCGTCCGTAGGTCCGCCGTACGTGCAACTTGAAGCCTTCGCCAGTACGACGGCGCCGGAATGTGTCTATTCCAACAATTCGTTTTTCTCGCTCGTAAAGCTGGGGAATGGGCTCCAAGTCACGCCAGGCGCGCGGCTGCTCGATTTCGCGCCGCTCGGCAATCCGGCAGCGCCGCCTGCCGTTTCGCTCTACCACAACGCTTCAATCGATGTATCGGGCGGAATGAATTTCGTGTCAAAGACGCAGGGCACCGTTGGGTACAACGTGTACGCGTCATCGCAGCCCGGCGTGCAGCCGGTGCAGGCGAACCTCGTCGCGTCGTTGCCGGCTGACCAGCTGTACCTGGATGTATCGGCAACACCACCCGGGTCGTACTTCGTCGTCACGACAGTTACCGCTGCGGGCGAGAGCGCGCCGTCGAACGAAGTTGGTGGGGCCGCCTTGACTGCGACGAAACTGAAGGTCTCCTCGTCAAAGATCGTGGTGCAGGGATCGGGATTCACAAGCGACGCCCACGTCTACTTTGGGGGCCTTCCCTTTTCGACGGCCCCGAAATTCAAGGCGGGCAACACGAAGGTTGTACAGAAGAGCCCGTTTGTTGCCGGTCTCACGCTTGGCGAAATACTCGACAGCCTCGAGCCGGACTCGACGGTCATTGTGTTGGTTCTGAATGGGAACGGAAGCGGCGTGATCACCGAATACACCAAGTAGCGCGGAGTGATTCCAGGTCCTTCCGGTATGTGTCCACCGCAAGCTTTCATCAGCCGCAGCTCGAGAGGTGCCTCTCTGGTAAACTGCCTCAGATGACTACACCACCTACACGTCGCGATCAGCTCGTGGTCGCGCTCGACGTCGAGACCGGCGACAAGGCCCTCCACCTTGTCGAATCGCTGAAGGGCCAGGTCGGCATGTTCAAGATCGGCAAACAGCTGTTCACGGCTGAAGGTCCCGACCTTGTGCGCAGGGTGGTGGACCTCGGCGAACGCGTATTCCTCGACCTCAAGTACCACGACATCCCTGCGACCGTCGCCAAGGCCTCGGTCGAAGCCACAAAGCTCGGCGTCTCGATGTTCAACGTGCACGCGGCCGGCGGCCGCGAGATGCTCGCTGAAACGGTCGACGCGGTGAACCACTATTGCGAGATGTCGCGCACGCGCCGGCCCGCGATTCTCGCCGTGACGGTGCTCACCAGTCTCGACGACGCCGGTCTCGAAGAAGCCGGAGTACCGGGTGGCGCCGTCGCGCAGGTCGTCCGGCTCGCGCGCCTTGCGCGCGAAGCGGGAATCGATGGCGTCGTTGCGTCCGCGCAGGAAATACGCGTGATCCACAGCGAAGTCGTCCGCGACGGATTCCTGATACTTACGCCGGGCATCCGGCCCGCCGGTGCGGATCCGGGCGATCAGAAGCGCGTGATGACTCCGGCGCGAGCGATTGCCGCCGGCGCGGATTACATCGTCGTCGGCCGCCCGATCACGGCCGCCGCCGACCCGGCCGCCGCCGCCCAGGCGATCGTCGCTGAGATGGAGTCGACCGCGGCGGCTGGGTGAAACCTGCAATCGCCTATCTGCCCGGGCTCGAGGGAACCGGCGAACTGCTGTTCATGCAGGAGCCGGCCCTTCGCGACCGGTACACGGTCATCAAGGTTCCCTGGCGCACAGCGCCTCCGTTCGGGGTTTCCGACCTGTCCGCAGATGTCGCCACGGCGCTCGACAATGCGGGCGCCGATCGCGCAACCGTTGTCGCCGAGTCGTTCGGAGGCGTGGTTGCCCTGAATTTCGCGTTGTCGCATCCCGAACGGATCGAGCGGCTCGTCCTCGTAAACGCGTTCCCAGTGTTCCACAACCGGGGCCTTCTCACGTTCGGCAGGTGGCTCTCGTTCGGATCGTCGACGCTCGTCCATGCGCTCCGCGTCGCGGTCGACACGCCGCTGCTCACACTCGAGGGGATACCGCGCGAGGCGCGGCTGCGGTTCTTTTCCGCCGCGAAACGGCAGCCGCACGCCGCATACCGGCAACGGATCGAGATCATCGCCCAGCACGACGTGCGCTCACGACTCGGGGAGATCGCCGTCCCAACGCTGGTCGTCTCGTCCGGACGCGACCGTGTCGTTCCACCAGCGATGTCGAGGATGCTCGCAGAACGGATACCGGGCGCCAGGCTCCGCGTGCTGCCGAAAGCCGGCCACGCGGCGCTCCTGACGCCCGGTGTGTCACTGGTCGACCTGCTCGACGAGGCCTACTCGTTGTCGTAGTAATCGAGCCCGAGGTGCGTGATCAGGTCCTCACCCATCATGTGCCTGAGCGTGTTCTTGAGCTTGACGAGCTGGATGAAAAGGTCGTGCTCGGGATACAGGTTCGGCGCCGTCATCGGGCTCTTGAAGTAGAACGAGAGCCACTCCTGCACGCCCTTCATCCCGGCTCGATGCGCGAGATCGAGGAAGAGCGCAAGGTCGAGCACCAGCGGCGCAGCGAGGATCGAATCGCGGCACAGGAAGTTGACCTTGATCTGCATCGGGTAGCCGAGCCAGCCGACGATGTCGATGTTGTCCCAGCCTTCCTTGTTGTCGCCGCGCGGCGGGTAGTAGTTGATCCGGACGACGTGCGAAAAGTCCTGGTAGAGATCCGGATAGATCTCGGGCTGCAGGATGTGCTCGAGCACCGAGAGCTTTGACTCTTCCTTGGTCTTGAACGACTCGGGATCGTCGAGCACTTCGCCGTCGCGGTTGCCGAGGATGTTCGTCGAATACCAGCCTTCGAGCCCCAGCATGCGCGCCTTCAGCCCGGGCGCGATGATCGTCTTCATCCACGTCTGGCCGGTCTTGAAGTCCTTGCCGCAGACCGGGATGCTCGCGCGGTTCGCAAGATCGCGCAGCGCCGGGATGTCGACCGTCAGATTCGGCGCGCCGTTCGCGAACGGCACGTCGCACTTCATCGCGGCGTACGCATAGATCATCGACGGCAGGATCGCGTCGCTGTTGTCCCACATCGCCTGCTCGAACGACTCGAGCGAACCGTGCGCGGACTCGTCAATCTCGCGGAACACCTCGGTCGACGCCGCCCAGACCATGACGAGCCGGTCGCAGCCATTCTGCTCCTTGAAGCGCTTGATGTCCTCGATGAGCTGTTCGGCGAGCGCCATCTTGCTCGGGCCCGTCTTGATGTGCGTGCCGTTGAGTCGCTTGACGTACTCCTGGCTGAAGACGGCCTTCATCGGCTTGATGGTCCGGAGGAAGTCCTTGACCTCGCCGAGGAGCTCCTTTTCGAGAACGCCCGCATGCAGCGCTGCCTCGTACGCATCTTCCTCAAAGATGTCCCACGCGCCGAAGACGAGGTCGTCAATTCCGGCGAGCGGCACAAAGTCCTTGATCATCGGCGACCGGCCTTCTGTCCGCTTTCCGAGCCGGATCGTGCCCATCTGCGTCAGCGAACCGATCGGCTTCGCCAGGCCGCGCCGGATCGCCTCGACGCCTGCGATAAAGGTCGTGCTCACAGCACCCAGACCTACCAGCAACACGCCGAGCTTTCCATTTGCCGGCGCGACATTCATTCCCGTGTTCTCTGCCATTGTTGAACTGCTCCTTTGGTCGTTGCTGCGAGAGGACCTTCAGTATGACAGGCGGAGTTGGTGCGATCTTGCTCGATCTGCGCGGGATCTTGCGATTCGGGGTGGGATCGACCCGCGCGCAGAGAACGCGAAGACGCAGAGCCGCAAAGTCAATCCATGGAGTTCTTCGCGTCTCTGCGCCTTTGCGTTCTTTGCGAGAGGTCTGATTTGAATGTTGCGTTGCTCAATGCGAACGAGCAAAGCTAGAATGAGTCGATGCGCAAGTTCTTCATTGCACTCGTCGTCGGACTGCTTCTCGCGCCGGTCGCATCGGCCCAGAACCCCGAGCGCGATCACGATCTCGACGTCATTCGAGCGATTCAACGCGCCGAATCCCGGCCAATGAGCCGACTCGCAAAACTGCAGACCGAGCCCGACACGTCGGGCTTCGACATACGCAAGTACACGCTGCGCTACAACGTCAACTTCAACGACAAGACAATCGCCGCCGATGTCACGATCGACGCCGCGTCGACCGTCGCGTCGCTGTCATCCGTCAATCTCGACTTCATCGGGTTCACGATTTCGAGCGTCACCGTCGACGGCGCTCCAGCCACGTTCAGTCGAACGAACGGCGCGCAGACACTCTCAATCGCGCTGCCGAATTCATACGCCGCTGGAGCCACATTCGCCATCGAGGTGACATTCTCGGGCCGCCCGCTCATCGACGACGAGGGCCTCGGCTTCGGGTTCAATTCGCGCGGCGCCGCGACGTTCGCCGAGCCCGAAGGCGCACGGCTCTGGTATCCGTGCAAGGACCGCCCGTCGGACAAGGCGCAGTACGAGGGTTTCATCACCGTTCCCACTGGCTATGTCGTCGCTTCGAACGGACGCCTCGTCGAGACAACGTCGGCTGGCAGTACGACGACCTATCATTGGCTCGAGTCGCACCAGATCGCGACGTACCTGATCGACTTTGCGATCAGCAACTACGCAATCATCGACGATGCGCTCGGCGACCTCCCCGTTCAGCATTTCGTCTATCCCGAGGTCGAGAACTCGGCCCGCCGCGACTTTTCGCGGACGCCCGAGATGATCCAGACATTCGAGGATTCGCTTGGCGTCCAGTATCCATTCGACAAGTACGGCCACGCGCTGTTCGAGAACTTCGGCGGCGCGATGGAGCATCAGTCGTGTACCAGCTACGGGTCGCCGCTCGTGACGGGCGACAACCGGTACGACCGCGTCGTCGCGCACGAGCTCGGCCACCAGTGGTTCGGCGATCTCGTGTCGCCGGCCGAATGGGAGGAGATCTGGCTTAACGAGGGCTTTGCCTCGTGGATGGAGTATCTGTGGACCGAGCACGCGGACCCCGCGTTTCTTCCGCAGCTGATGGCGAGTCGCGAGTCCTACTGGGAGGACTACGAGAACAACGTCGCGTCGTACGCGCTCTACAATCCGCCGCGTGAACGTCTGTTCGGCACGACGATCTACCAGAAGGGCGGATGGGTCGTGGCGATGCTCAGGTACCAGATCGGCGACGAGGCGTTCTTTGCGGGCATGCGCGACTACCTGAATGCGCACGCGCAGGGCAATGCCACGACGTCGGACTTCCGGGCCGCGATGGAGGCCGCATCCGGCCAGGATCTTTCGGCGTTCTTTGAGCAGTGGGTCTACACCGCCGGATATCCCCAGTACGAGACGTCGTGGAGCTCGCACGCCGTTCCCGGTGGCACGTTCCAGGCCGACGTCCGGATACGCCAGAAACAGTCCGGCTCTACCACCTACACGATACCGCTGGAGATCGAGGCAGTGTCGGCGAACGGCACGCGATACCGCGAGCGCGTTGAGGTGACTTCGTCGAACACGATCGTCAGCATCTGCGTTCCGTTCGAGCCGCGTTCGATCGTGGTGGATCCGGACAATCGCGTTCTCGGACCGGTGGACACGTCAAATGCAACGGTGCCTGCACAACCGAATGTGTGCGGCGACTCCACGGCGGCGCCCGTCATCACGGCCGTGCGTTACATCGGCGGCGGGAACAGTTCAGCCGGTCTCGAGATCACGGGACAGACGTTTGTGGTCGGCGATTCGCGAGTCGAGGTCAACGGCGTCGAGCTGACGCGCACGAAGTATCCCAAGCGCGACCAGAACCCCGACGGCTCGACGACGGTTCTCGTGGGCAAGCAGAAGAAGCTTGGCAAGGACATCGTCAAACCGGGCGTTCCCGTCCAGGTGACCGTCGTCAACGTCGCCAGCGGTCTGCGTTCGGCACCGTTCACGTTCACGCGGTAAGGGCTCGTCCTGCGTCACACGACGGCGTCTCGAAACGCCGTCGGCGTGATGCCCGTCGCCTGGCGGAAAACCTTTCCGAAGTGGCTGGCGCTCTGGTATCCGACGCGGGCGCCGACCTCGCCGATCGACAGATCGGTGTCGGCCAGCATCTCCTTTGCCTTCTCGATTCGCAGGCTCGCGAGATACGCGTGCGGCGTCTGGCCGGTGATGCGCTTGAACAGCCGCGCGAAATGAAATTCGCTGAGAAACGCCGCCGCCGCGATCTCGCCGAGCGGGATGTCCCGGTCAAAGTTGTCGTGCATGAATTCGATCGACCGGCGCAAACGCCGATCCACCAGGCCGGCGCGCGACGTCTCGAGCCGCGGCGATCGCTCCATTCGGCCGAACGCGTCCACGAAGTCGGTGCCCAGCCCGTGAACGGCAAGGTCGAACGCCGCCTCTCTGCCTGGCGCCGCCTCGGCAACCGCAAGCGCCACGCGACGCGCAGACAACTCGAGCGCACCGGCGAGTCGGGCGACACGATCCGCAAACACGACGTTGCCGCGCTCCTCCGATCCGAGCCTCGCCGCACACTCGATCAAGAGCGTCGCCTTCAGCGTGACAACCAGCAGTTCGCCGCCGTCCGCGCCGTCGATCTCGAGCGATGCGCCAGGCGATACGATCGCGATCGCGGGGCTCTGCACCTCGTGCCGCTCACCGTCGATGCGCACGACGTACCGGCCGTCGATCGCGATGGCCACGGTCAGGTCGATCACGCCTGACGCCTCGTATCGATCGCGCGGCCCGCGCGTCAACTCGACGTGGTAGCCGGGGCGGACGACGACGCGCGTTCCGGCGATCTGCTCGCCTCTGGTCACGCGCGGGCTCCGGCGTGCGTTGCTCTCTTACTTGACGGACAGCTCGTACAGAATGCGCACATCCCTGCCCCCACCTGTCTGCACCGTCAACGGAATCCTGAAACGGATCTGCTTGACGTAGCACAGGCTCTCTTTGCCGGTCTCGCAGTAGTAGATCGCCGCGTCCACCATCAGGTCGGTCTTGCCCTGGTGCGCCTCGAACGGCAGCTTCAGCGGAAACACCGGCGACGTCGTCGTCACGCCCGCCGACGACTGCGGCACGACGACGACGCGCGCATCGCCGACGTTGATGCCGGCAAAGAATGGCGCTTCCGTGTTCAGCTTGAACCGGCGCGGAATCGTCACGTCGAGCAGAACGGACGCGTCGCCGGGCGCAATCTGCTGCGCGGCGAGGTCGACGATCTGTCCGTGGAACGGAGCCCCGGCGGCCGCGGGTTTTGCGAGCTGCGCGATGTGTTTCAGCGAGAGCGTGTCGACCTGCCGTGTCTTGATGTCCACGACCCGGACTGCGTGGTTGTTCGTATCGGCGACGTAGATCTTGCCGTCTGCGATCGACAGTCCACCGGGTTCGTCGAACTGGGCCGAGTTTCCGGCGCCGTCGGCAAAACCGCCGCGGCCGGTTCCGGCAAACGTCGCCGACGAACGCTGCGCCGGATCGATCCGCTTGATCTTGTTGTTGTAAGTGTCCGCGACGAACAGCGATCCGTCGCCGAACGCGACGCCAAGCGGATGCTGCAGTCGCACGACGTCACCCGTTCCGTCGATGTCACCGAATTCGAACAGCGCTTCGCCCACGACGGTCCCGACCCTGCCGGACGGGTCGAGATCGACCGTCCGGATCGAGCTGACCTCGCTGTCGGCGACGTACAGCCGCGTGCCGTCACTCGCGATGCCCGACGGCTGCGCCAGGGCTGACCGGTTCAGCGGACCGTCGACCCGGTTCTCGGCGGCCGTCCCGGCGTACGGATCGATGCGCAGCGTCGCAAGGTCCATCTTCCAGATCTGGTGCGACCCTGCCATCGCGATGAACAGCGACCCGTTGTTGATCGCGAGGTCCCATGGCGAATTCAACGGAACGGCGATGCCGACGCCGCCAACATTGAACGTGCGCGCCTGCGTCCCGTTTCCGGCAACCGTCTCGACCGTTCGCGTCTTGAGATTGGCGCGGCGGATCGTATGGTTTTCGGTATCCGCGATGTAGAGCCAGTCGCCGTCGAGCGCCATGCCCTGGGGCCGGTAGAAACACGCGGATTCGAACGCGCCGTCTTTCGTTCCCGACTGGCCCGAGCCGATGACCTCGACGACCGAACCGTCCGTCCTGCGCGCGACGACGATGCGGTCGTGGCTCGAGTCGGCGATGAACAGGCGGTCCGATTTCGGATCCGCAAGGACCTTGCCGGGAAACGACAGGAGACCACTGGGCGCCGTGTCGCGCTCGAGCTTCTTAGGAATCGGTGTGAGGTTCAGCGTGCCGTTGGCCTTGGCCTCCGCGATGAGGTCGGCGATCGGGCCGGCAAAATTGTCGTACGCGCCTTCGCCGGACACCTCAGCGCGGATCTTGCCGCGCGAGTCGATCAGCACAAGCGTCGGCCACGCGCGCACCGTGTACTCGTTCCAGACGCGGAATTCGCTGTCGTTGATGACCGGGTGCTCGAGGCCGTACCGCAGGATCGCCTGCCTGATGTTGTCGGTCTGCTGTTCGGTCGTGAACTTGGCGGAATGCACGCCGATCACGACGAGCGCGTCGCCGTACTGGGCCTCGAGTCGCTTGAGGTCCGGAATGACGTGCATGCAGTTAATGCAGCAATAGGTCCAGAAGTCGAGCAGAACGACCTTGCCGCGCAGGTCCGCAAGCTTGAGCGGGCGCTCGGTGTTGAGCCACTCGAGCCCGGCGGGAAAGTCGGGTGCGTTGACCGTGGCCGTCTGGCTCATGGGCTCAGCCTCCTGCTGAATACGAGACGCAGGAGTCGTTGCCGACGTCACAAGAACCATCACGACAGCGCAAGCAAGAACCACGACGCGTCTGCAATTCACACACCCTCCGCATTGGAACCCTGATCGATCCTACACTTCATTCCGCAGGTGACGCATTCTATTCCAGGTGGGCTCGATGTTGTGAGTGGACAACAGGCGTCGGTACCCGCCACCTACCGGTGGCGGTACTGTGGCGAGACTCTCAGACCGTCATACTGCGGCGGGACTCTCGGACCGTCTTGTCGCCAATCAAGGGCGGCGCAGTGTGCCCACACGCAGGCTTAGGCCCAGAACCGCCACCGGTAGGTGGCGGGTGGCGGCACGTTTTCCGCTGCGGTCGTGCCGTGCTACCGCAGATCGAACGACACGTCGATCCGGCGTCGCACCGACACGGGCTTCCCTGCACGGGACCCTGGGATGAACTTGATCTGCCGGACCGCCTGAATCGCAGCCTCGTCGAGCCCGAATCCGAGCCCGCGCAGGATCTGCACGTCGTGTATCGCGCCATCCGCACCAAACACGACCGTCAGCCTGACGGATCCGCGCACCTGGCCGGCAAGCGCCTTCTCGGTGTACATGGGCCTCGGCGTTACGAGCAGCTTGGGCGCAACGTCCGGAACCTCGGTGATTGCAACGTCACCGGCGCTCGCGCTGGCCGGGCGTGCGTGGACGTCGCTCATTACCTCGGACAACCGCACGTCCGATGTTGGCCGCATCTTCTCGGGCCCAACCATCGACGGTCCGGTGTCGTCCGGAATATTCCTGTCCGCCTGATCGGCGATGCTTCCCGGGTCATAGCTCGGCACGATCGGCTCCACACCCGTCGCCACCGGAGCACCGATCGGCGCGCTCGACGGAGCGGGCACCGATACGCCGGCGCCCTCGCCAGCCGGTGCGGTGCGGCTGCGGCCCTCGACCTCGGTCGACGACGTCTCGGTCGTGGGATGGCCCGTGCGATCCACCTTGCGGTTCGGGAGCACGAGCGGTGTAACCCATTGAACGTTCAGAACTTCCGGCGACGCCTCGGCAGTGTCGACACCGCCGGCAAAGAGACCCGAGAAATGGACGTTGGGAAGAACCGCCGCACCCACTGCAACGTGCACGGCGATGGAGGCCGCAACGGCCCATTCGATCGCCCTGCGACGCTTTGCCGGCGGCGACAGAAACGCCGGAGCCGGGATCGTATCCTCTATATACTCGCCGCTGCGCTCGGCCGCCTGCCGGCGCAATCGCTCGAGCAGCATCCGCCGGTGATCGTGCCCGGTGATCGGCGCCTCGCGCCTGTCGTGAATCTGTCGAAGCGTCTCGAGCAGCGAGTCGCTCGTCGCAAGGGTTTGCCCGCGCTTCATCCCCTCGACAAAGTCTCTCAGCTCCTCGAACTCTTCGTTGTTCTTATGCCACACCATGATGCGTTACTGCGCCCCATCCCGCTCCAGCACTCGGCGCATTCGTTTGAGCGCGCGGTGGAGCCTCACATACACAAGATTTGTAGAAATGCCCATGATCGTCGCGACTTCGCTGCTCGACAGCTCTTCATAAAAGATAAGCGTCACGACGAGTTGATCCGGATCAGACAGCTTGCTGATCGCCTCTTCGACCTCGGCACGCCGGAGCGCCGCCAGGATCCGATCCTCGGGAAGCGGCCGCTCGTCGACGAGCGTCTTGACCTCTTCGATCGGAAGAACGCCCTTGCCGGACTGACCCTTGCGCCGGAAGTGGTCCGTAATACGATTGTTTGCAATTCGATACAGCCACGCTGAAACACTGACTCCCTGCCACGTGAACCGCGGAAGCGCGTCCAGGGCCTTCATGAAAACGTCCGATGTTACGTCCTCGGCGAGCTCGCGATTGTGAAGCCGGCGATAGGCAAACGCGAAGATCCGACCGTAATAGCGGCTGTAGAGCTCTTCGAACGCCTCGCCGTCAGTCTTGGCACGTTCGACGAGCTCGCGTTCCTCCTCGGCCGCACGAGTGCGGGCCAAGTCGGTCTCGGCGTCTGCAAACGCTCCAAATCTGATCACTCACGGCTCCTCAGGCCTGGGATACCTGCCGTTGACAGCAGGGAGAACGTCCGCGGACGCAATCCCTTACAGTCACGAATAGCACGAAATCGACGAGTTGCTCAACCTGCTGTCCGAGCCGCGGCTCCCGCCTCGCGCTGCCGGTGCACCAGCGTCGACGCACGCTGCAGACTTTCAAACGTTCCCGCGTCGGTCCACCAACCCTCGACCTTTCCGTACGTCAGGGCTCCCCACGCGATGTACCGGTTGTTCACATCGGTAATCTCGAGCTCGCCGCGCTCCGACTGTTCAAGCCCCTTGATGATCTCAAACACTTTGGAATCATAGACATACACACCCGTGACGGCAAAGTTGCTCTTCGGGTGGGCCGGCTTCTCCTCGATTCGGGCGATGTGGTCGCCGTCGATGACCGCCACGCCAAACCGCTCGGGATCGTCGACCTCGGCCAGCAGAACGCGCGCACCGGTTCCCGGGTATCCCTCGATCGCCGGCCGGATCCCGTTCTCGAATATGTTGTCGCCGAGCACGACGCAGATGGGTTCGCCGTCAGCAAAATACTCCGCGAGCGAGAGCGCGTCGGCGATGCCGCCTTCGCCCTCCTGGTAGGTGTAGTTCAAGTGCTTGAGCCCGAACTCCTTCCCGTTCCGGAGGAGTTTCAGGAAGTCGCCGGAGTTCGACCCGCCCGTAACGATCAGGATATCGGTCACGCCGGCATCGATGAGCGCCTCGATCGGGTAGTAGATCATCGGCTTGTCGTAGACCGGCAGAAGGTGCTTGTTGGTGACTCGCGTCAACGGATGGAGCCGGGTCCCGAGACCCCCCGCAAGAATTACGCCTTTCACAATCGCTCTCCTCTTACCACGCGGCGCGACCCCGGGTCGGCCAGACCGTTTGTCCTATGCAAAAAACTCGGCAACCCGAGCAACGACCGCTTCCTGCATGGCGGGCGTCAAGTCGGGATAGATCGGCAATGCCAGCGACTCGCGCGCCGCGCGCTCGCTCTCGGGGAAGTCGCCTTCCTTGTGCCCGAGCGACCGGAAGCAGTCCTGCAGGTGCAGCGGCACCGGATAGTAGATCTCGGTGCCGACCTGCCGTTCGCGCAGATGCTCGCGGAGCGCGTCGCGGCGGCCGTCGGCGATTCGCACAATGAACTGGTTGTAGACGTGGCGGCGGCCCGCGGCGAGCTTTGGCAGCCCGACGTGACCAAGAAGCCCGGCATCCTCAAACAGCTGGAGGTACGTGCAGGCAATCTCCGCCCGCCGCGCGTGCCATGACTCGAGCCGCGCCAGCTTCAGCCGCAGCACCGCGGCCTGGAGCTCGTCCAGCCGCGAGTTCATTCCGACCATGCGGTAGTAGTACTTTGGCCGCATACCGTGATCGCGCAGCATCTTGAGCTTTTCGGCCAGCTCGATGTCGTCCGTCGTGATCATCCCGCCGTCGCCCGCGCCGCCGAGGTTCTTTGTCGGATAGAACGAGAAGCACGCCATGTGACCGAGCACGCCGGTGCGGCGTCCGTTGAACTCGGCGCCGATTGCCTGCGCCGAATCCTCGACGATCGGCACGCCGTGCAGGTCCGCGACCTCGCGAATTGCGTCCATGTCCGCCGTCTGTCCATAAAGGTGAACGGGACACAGCGCCTTGGTCCGCCACGTGACCACGGATTCGATCCGCGCGGGATCGATGTTGAACGTCTCGGGCTCGATATCGACAAAGACCGGCTTTGCGCCGAGCCTCGCGATCGAACCCGCAGTCGCAAAGAATGTGAACGGCGATGTGACCACTTCGTCGCCGGCCTTGATGTCGAGCGCCATGAACGCGAGCAGCAGGGCGTCCGATCCACTCGCACATCCCACCGCATGCTCGGCGCCGACGTACGCGGCAATCTCGCGCTCGAGCGCGGCCCCTTCAGGCCCGAGGATGAAATGCTGAGTGTCGAACACGCGCGTGACCGCTGCGAGCACCTCGTCGCGCATCTCCGCGAACTGCGGCTTCAGGTCGAGCATCGGGACCGGCCCCGCATGTGGCACACCTGCCGTGTCGCTGACCGTGTTGCGTACTGCCTTTGAGTCCATTGAAATCCTTGCAGTGAGATAAGTTAGAAGAACAGCCAGCGCTTCTTCGCAGCTCGCGGGATGACGGGTTCCGGACGGTGCGGGACAGGCTGCCCGTGGACGATCGCACGCGGATTGGTGTCGAACAGCGCAGTCGCGGTCTCGTCGCCGACGAGCGTCCGGACGTGCTCGCGGGCGGCCGACAGACCTGGCCGCCGGCGGCGCGGCGAGTGCGTGTCACTGCTGACCGCGTGGCCCAAATTGCACTCGAGCAGAAGCCGCGCCGTCTGCTCGGCAGGCCGGCCGAACTTGCCAAGCAGGCTGCCTGCATCGATTTGGCCCAGAAGGCCGAGCTCGGCGAGGTTGTAGTAGCGGTCGGGCCGCTCCTGGACCTCGTGGTTGCGCTCGGGGTGCGCGATGACCGGCTTGAATCCAGCCGACATCATTCCGTAAATCGCGTTCTCGCAGCCGGCGGGAATCGCAAACGGCGGGAATTCGACCAGCACGTACGGCCCGCCGTTGATCGGAATCGCTTCGCGTGATTCGCACAACTGTTCGACGATCTGATGCGTGAAATGAAGCTCGCAGCCGAGCACGAGCCTGATCGAGTCGCCAACCGCCTGCTGGACCTCGTCGAGCCGCGACCGCAGCTCTTCCACGGGAGGGTTCGCGTGCACGCCGTCAAACCGGTGAGGCGTCGCAACCATGATCTCGGTGCCGTCGGCCGCAGCCTGCCGGCACATGTCCACCGAGTCCTCGAGCGTCTTGGCCCCGTCGTCAAGCCCCGGAATGATGTGCGCGTGCAGATCGACCATGAAACGGGGGATCATACCGGACTCGCCGCGCTCGCGACAGTCGGAAGTCGAGCCGGCCCACGCGTCGGCTACTGCTGCGGGTTCGGCTTGACCTCATCGGGAATTCCATCCCCGTTGGCGTCGGTGCCGCCCGGAGGCTGGTTCGTACCGCCGGTCTGGGGCTGCTGCGGCTGCGACACAAGTCCCGGTCTGACGTTCGGGATGTAGATGAAGATCATGTCCTGGTACTTGTTGATGCCGAAGTACGACCGCACCGACCGGCCGCGAGCCTTTGTGGCGACACCGATGATCGGGCCCGTCCGCAGTTGGTCGGCGCCGAACACCGACGCGGGACGCTGCGGCCGCTGTTGCGGAGCCGACAGCTGGTACGCGGCGCTGACGAAGGCGGTACCATCGGGCGTCGTGCGGTTCAGCGAGCTGTCGTCCTCTTCCTCGTCGTCGTCGCTGTCATCGCCCTCGTCGTCAAAGACGTCTCCGTCGTCTTCGTCCTCGTCGTCGTCGTCCGCGTCGTCGCCTTCGTCCGTGTTCGTATTGCTACTCGAGTTCGTGTTCGTCGCGGGGTTGCCGGATCCGTTGCCGGGCTCGTCTTCGTCAGGGGGCGACGTGTCGACAACCGACGCCACACCGATGTACGAGAGGTACAGCGGCGGAATCTGCCGACCCGTCGAGGCCTGCCACGCGCGGAAGAATTTTCTGAGTCGCGGGTCGCCGATCCGAACGGGTTCCCATTCGCCTCGCGTCAGCGGGTCGATGAACGCGGACGCCCGGCAGAAGTAGACTTCGTCGAGTCCGATCAGCACACCGTCACGCAGCTTCTTCAGTTCGGTGAGATAGCCAAACGGCGGCGGGGGGCTCTTGACGACGAGACCGGCGTCGGACAGCTTGCCGGCGGAATAATACCGCGCAATGGCCTCTGCCATCTGCTGCCCGCGGTACATCATCTCGATCTCGGTCTCGCGCTGTCCCTGGATCTTCTGATCGGGTGCGGCGACCGTCATCATCACCGACAGCACCATCAGTGCGATGATCAGTGCGAGCAGCGCATAGCCGCCCTGATGCCGCTTGTCATTGACGCGACGCCGGCGCACGAGCGCTCCTTTGCTACTTTGCGCCCTTTGGCGCGAGCGGCAGCACTTTCTTGATGTCGTTGCGCGTGTCGAGCAGCTCGACCTGCTTGTCGGACACCGAGACGACCTTCCACGGCAACGTTCCATTGATGACGTCGCCGACCTGCACGAGTTTCGGCCTCCGATCGTCCTTGAACGTCAGCACGGCCTGGGGCCCGACGCGTCCCGTATAGATGAACGTTTCGGACGGATCGGGCGACGGGACGATCTGCAACGGAAGCGCAACAGACCACAGGTTGTCAGGTTGCGAGGCGGATCTGATAGAGAACTTCACGGTGCGCGGTGCGGCGAGCTCCGCCGCCGACAGCGTCACCTTCAGGACGTTGTCGCTCACGCGCTGGGACGGAACGGGCCGGTCGTCCACGCGCGCTTGCGCGTCGCGAGGAATCAGGCTTCCCATCAACGTCACGGTCAACGCGCGCGGAGTGCCGGCAAACACCGTCGTCGGATTGACGGAGCCGAGGTTGATCGTCGGCGGCGGAGGCGTGACCTTGCGCGGCGGCGGCTCGACCTTTGGAGGAGGCGGCGGCGGATATGAAAAGATGTTTCGAACCGCGCCGATCGCGCCAGTCGACACCTGAACGATCGGCGGAAGCACCGCGATCGGTCCGAGCACCTCGACGTCCGCGGCACCCGCAGTCGGCTTGCCCGTGTCGTCCTTCTTTGCCGCGAGATCGCTGTTCTTGACGCGTCCGTCCGTCGGCTTGACGACCGCACGCGCGGGCGCCGGCTTGCGGATGGGGAGCACGTTCCACACCACCACGATCGCCAGAAGGCCAAACAACGCCAGAAGCGCGTACGCCTTCTTCTTGTCGCTGCTGCTCAGCTTTGGAAGCGTGATTGGCATTTGGCCGTTGCCCCTACTGCGCCGCAGCCGCGGCGACCGGTGTCACCGTCGCCTGGTCAGGCCTGAAGTACGTCGTCGCCGAAAGCTCGAGCGTCACGGCATCCGATCCCGCCGCGCCCGCTCGAGGGCCGCGCGGGGCCTCCGCCTTGGCGGAATCGCTGACACTGAGCGCTACCGTATCGATGATCACAAACTGCGAGCTCTGCTCGAACCTACTGACAAAGTTCCGCAGCTGTTCGTACGAGCCAGTGATCGAAAACGTCATTCGCATCGACGGGTACGCGGTGATGTCGCCGGTGTCCTTGGCTTTCCGCGCAGCGGCGCGCTTGCCGCCACCCGATGCTTTCGTGTCGTCGGCGTCGCTGCCGGCATCCGGCTGGTCGGAGCTCAGGAACTGGACCGGACCGGAAAGCCGCACACCGGTTTCGCGCGTCAGCGCGCTGACGGCGTCGATGATGTCGATGCGGCCGGCGAGCCGCGGCTTCAGCACGTCGCCGCGGAACGAGTCGAGGCTGTCGCGGACGGCTTCGAACGACGAGATGACATCGCGCGGATCCGCAAGCTGCCCCTGAAGCTCGGCGATCTTCGCCTCGTTCTCAGAAATCTGGCTCGACATCTGAACGAACCGGACCTGGTCCGGCAGGATCCAGAACGAGTAGATCAGCACGACGGCGGTCACGAGCACGATCATCCCCAGCAACGCGCCGATCTCGAACGGCGTCACCGACTTCAAGAACGGCTTCAGCTCAAAACCGGGCCGTGCCAGCGATCGCAGCTTTGCGACCGACACGACCGGTTTTGGTGTCCGCCGCGGCGTCACCAACGGCGATGTCGGGGCGGTACTGTACAAGGACGGTGAATACGAAATCGGTCGTGTCGGCGTCCGGGCCGTTCTCGACCGGATCCGCGCTGAATCGACCACCGGTCTTGTCGAAATTCGCGAGCAGTGCACTCATCTGATCGATGTCTTGGCCGTGGCCCGAGATCAGAATCGTCACGACCCGGTCCTTGCCTTCGCCCTCGATCGCACCGACGCTCACCGACGTCAGACGGACGCGTTCGGGAACGACGGCCTCGAGGTCGTGAAAGAGCCGCGACCACGAGAACGAGCGTTCGACGATGAGTGTCCGCGCCTGGTCGAGCGCGTGGCGGTCGTCGATGGTGAAGATCGCGGCGCCCTTTGCGCGCGCAAGCTCGTCAAGACGCCCCTGAAGATCCTTGATCGTGCTCTCCTGCTTGGCGATCTTCTCGCGTTCGGCCGCGGTGTCGGCTCCAACGGTCGCCGCGCGAGCGAGCGTTACGAGCAGCGCGGCCCCGCCGACCGCGAACACGGACGCCACGACGATCCAGAACAACGACCTGTTGCGAAACGGGTGTTTGGCGAGATTGAGATCGATTCGCATTGAACAAGAAACGATACACCGAGTCCGCGAAGGCAGGCTAGAGGCGCACTTGACGCTACCGAACGCAAGCCTGGCGACTCAGGCTAAACGCCCGTCCCGGCGAGAAGTTCCACCACTCGCACTCAGGCGAACGCAGAGCCGATCCCGTCAGGGATCGGGGTGACCGTTCGGCGCGCTCGACGTGAGGCTCCCCCGATCGCTCACGCGATCGGCTCTGCGGAATCGCAAGACGCGAGCGTCAGCCGAGCGACCCCGACCCCTCGAGCAGCGATCGCAGGTCCAGCCGCTGATAACCGCGCGCATCGAAATGGTCCACTGCCCGGTCGAACACGCAGACCCTGTTCCGTCCGTCGGTCTTTGCCCGATAGAGCGCAAGATCCGCGAGCTCGATCAGCTCGATCGCGTCATCGCTGTCCGTGGGAAAACACGCGAAACCGATGCTGATCGTCACACTCAACGAAACCGTTCCGGATTTTCGGGTCACGACGATCTTGTACCCGGCGATCGCCTCGCGGATACGCTCCGCGACGAGGCGAGCCCGCTCGGCGGTCGTGTCCGACAGACACGCGATGAACTCTTCGCCGCCGTACCGCGCGGTGAGATCCGAATCACGTGTTTGCGCCTTGATCAGCTCGCCCACCTTCTTGATCGCCTGGCTGCCGACGAGATGGCCGTACGTGTCGTTCACGAGCTTGAAGTGATCGAGGTCCATCATCAGGAGCGCGATGTTGCCCGGTTCCGGCAGCTCCTTGCGCCGCGACAGCAACCGCTCGAACTCGTTGAAGAAGCTCCGCTGCGTCAGCAGGTTCGTCAGGTCGTCGCGGATGATCATCTGCTGGATCTTGAGCTGGAACTCGGTCTCGTACTCGTCGAGCAACGCGAACTTGAAGACGTGACGGCCGACGCGGATCTTGTCGCCGTCCTGCAGCTCGATGGGGTCTTCGACGATCTGGCCGTTCACGAATGTGCCGTTTGTCGACCCGAGATCGTTCAGGCAGTAATTCGAATCGTCCTCGCCGCACGTAAGCTGCGCGTGCTGCCGCGATGCGAGGTTGTCGTCGAGCCGGACGTCGCAGTCCGATCCCCGCCCAATAGTGATCGACTTGGCCTCGAGACGCATGGCCGTCCCGAGGTCATCCCCCTGCAACACTATGAGAGCCGGGTGCCGGGCTGCGCTGGGGGCGACGCGCATCCGGTCGAGCTTCATGGTCTCGTTATCGTCCAATGCGGGCGTCTCCGTGTCGCTCGTACTATAGCGGGAAGTGCAGGTGCGGGCAATATGGCCTCCTTGACGCTAAACAGGGCCGGCAATAGTATTTGCTCTTACAATCAGGACACTTATGACAGACGACCCGAACATCTCCGCCAGCGCCACCGAACCGGACGAACACGAGTGCCGACCGGCACGCGGACCGCTCACCGTGGAGAGAATCGCCGAGGCCAACCTGCCGACCGAGTATGGCAGCTTCCGGATCATCGGTTACAGGAGTCTCACGAGCGACGAGGAGTTCGTCGCGCTCACAAAGGGCCACCTCTCGGCGGACGAGCCGACGCTGGTCCGCGTGCACTCGCAGTGTCTGACGGGCGACGTGTTCCATTCCCTGCGATGCGACTGCGGACAGCAGCTCCAGCGCGCCATGGAACGCGTCGAGAAGGCGGGCCGCGGCGTCATCGTCTACCAGCAGCAGGAAGGCCGCGGAATTGGACTGTTGAACAAGATCCGCGCATATGCGCTGCAGGAACAGGGACAGGACACGGTCGAGGCGAACCTCTCGCTCGGCTTTCCCGCCGATCAGCGCACGTACAATCAGTGCGCTGAAATCCTGTTCGAGCTCGGCCTGTGCAAGATCGTGCTCATGTCCAACAATCCAGAGAAGATACGGGCGCTCGAAGCCGCGGGGCTCGACGTCATCGAGCGGGTGCAACTCGAGGTCGAGCCGAACGCCTCGTTTGCAAAGTACATCCGCACCAAGCGCGAAAAGATGGGCCACCTGTTCTGAGCGAGTGACCGCCGAACAGCGCCCTCAGCGCTGGCGAACCGCCATCAATCTGGCAACCTGGTCGCCGATGATCGTCCGGGCGTAACCTCCCGGCGTCTCGACAAATATCTTGTCCGGAAGATCGATGTGGCGCGGCAGAAACGTGCGTCCAGTGATTGTCGTGAAGCGGGGCACGGTTCGATCGAGCTCAACCACGTCATCGAGAGCGATCACGTGGGCATTTCCGTTGTGCTCGGTCACGGTGACAAAGACATTCCGCGAGATCACACGACAACGCCCGAGCGACTCGGTCATTGGCGCCGCTCCGTGAAGCGCTGACGGGAGATAGAGATCGATGTTGTACGTCATCGGACCCCCCCACGACGAACGTCAGATGTCACACCCAAGCCGCCGCGCGAGGCGCTGCAGCAGCGTCGCCGGAAGCCCGACGACATTCTGGTAGTTTCCGGCAATCTCCTCAACGAACAGCATGCCACGCCCTTGAATGGCATAGGCCCCGGCCTTGTCCATCGGTTCGCCGGACGCCACGTACGAGTCGATCTCCTCGTCCGTCAACTCCTTGAATCGAACAAGCGTCTTGTCGTAATCGGCCAACGTGTCCGGTTGCGACACGTCGCGAACCGCCACGCCCGTCATGACGGCGTGCCACCTGCCGCTCAGCGACTTGAGCATCGTTCGTGCATCATCGTGGTCCACGGGCTTTCCGAGCGGCCGACCGTCGATCACGACAACCGTGTCGGCGCCAATGACGACGCCGCTCGACAATGTCCCGGCTGCTGCTGCAACCTTGTCTCGCGCCACACGCACCACGTACTCCGCCGGCGGCTCGCCGTCCACGACGTCTTCGTTCACGTCGGCGACCACGGTATCGAATTCGAGACCGAGCGTCTGCAGAATCTCCGACCGTCGTGGAGACGCAGATGCGAGAATGTACTTCGGCTTCTCCCCCGACATTGCTCTCCTTGTTGCCCCTGATACGACTACTGTATAGTTCGGCCGTATCCCCAACTCTGACTGAGATCTGCGGCGAATTCTAGTTCGGTTTTCGCGGGGTGACGTCGGACGAGGCCAAGTATTTCCAAGGAGTTCCAACCGTGCGAACAACGGTGCACATTGTCTCCCGACATCTGATTGCGATTGCGCTTACTGCTGCATTCATTAGCACATTCCCTGCCCTCGCGCAACAAGGGGCGGCCCCGGGTCCACAGGCCCAACCGGCTGCTCCGAACGTGGCAGAACGGCTTGGAAAGGACGACGGTTATGCGTTGTCCGTGCTCTACAGCGGAGATATGCACGGCAGTCTCGAAACCTGTGGTTGAGCGAGCCATCCCATGGGGGGGCTGGCGCGGCGCGTCGGCTACGAAAAGGCTCTACTGAAACAGGTTGATGGTCAGGTGGCGGTGCTGCAGGTCGACTGCGGTCACATCTTTTCCGACGACCAGGCTGGCAAGACGTCGGCCGAGGACGTGCGCGTCAAGAACGAGTGGGTGCTTCGCGCCTACGAACAGTTCAAACTGCAGGCTGCGAACGTTTCGCAGAGGGATCTCCCGTTCCTCGCAACCATGATGACAAAGGCGGACTATGCCGCCAACCTCAAGCAGTTCCCGATGCTCGACCGGATGGTATCGGCCAACGTCGTTCCGGCGAGCGACGCGGTCGTTGCGTTCAAGCCGTATGTCATCGTCGACGTCCGTTCGAAGCGCGCCGGAGCCAAACCTGTTCGCGTCGGCATCCTCGGAGTTTCGGATCAGCAGGCCGAGAAGAAACCGGTTGCCGGGTACAACATCACCGATCCGGTCGAGGCCGCACGCAAAGTCGTGCCCGAGTTGCGCAAGAAGTGCGATCTCGTGATCGTGCTCGCGTACACCGATCGCGATCTCGCCAAGAAGATCGGCTTGGACACGACTGGAGTCGACCTGATTCTTGCGGCACACCAGTTCCCGCTCTACAACACCGTCGAGGAGGCAGGCGACGCCGTCGTGGCGTACGTTGCCAACCAGACCAAGTGGATCGGCGAGATGCGTCTGTACAAGTCCAGTGATTCCAAGGACATGGCAATCACGAACTACCTCCACCGGGACGTCCCGCTCGACAGCATCGTTCCCGACGACCCGGACGCGATCAAGGTCGTCCAGCAGGCCAGGGCGGCATTCATGAAGATGACGCCTGCGCCCGCGCCAGCGGTGACGCACTAGGGAGCCCGTTCCGGATGCAAGCGCTCGGTCGACTACTCACGTCAATCGTTCGGAGCGCCGATGATTCGCCGCAAAGCCGCGAGTGCGCGGTTTTTGCGGCGTGGAACGTTGTTGCCGGCTCGGGCGTGCGCCGTGCGTGCGCGCCGGTACGACTCGACGCGCGACAACTCGCGGTGAGCACCGTCGACCAGACGTGGAAGGCGCAACTCGAGCGCCTCGCTCCTGAGCTGATCTTCAAGATCAACTCCACGCTCGGGGCGCCGATGGTGACCCGAATCCAGTTCCGGATCGATCCCGAATCGGTCGCATCGCACAACGTCCCGGCGCCGAATCCGATAGCGTTCGGCGATCCCGAATCGTGCGCACAGGCGCTCGCACCCGACGCGGAGTCGATCCCCGATCCCGAGCTCCGCAGCGTCTTTCTGCGAGCCGCCAGCAAGTGCCTCGCGCGCACCGAGATGGAGGATCGCCGGTGACGTGTGCGGTCGAGATCGAAGGTCTGACAAAGGTCTTCGAGGTCGGATTTCTCCGCAAGCGCCCGGTCACTGCGCTCGACAACCTCACGCTGAGTGTCGAGCAGCACCAGATCTTTGGGTTTCTCGGGCCCAATGGCGCCGGCAAGACCACAACGCTCAAGTTGCTGATGCGACTGCTGCGGCCAACGTCCGGAACGGCGCGCATCCTGGGTGTACCGATCTCGTCGGTGGCGATGCACCAGCGAATCGGCTTTCTGCCCGAGCAGCCGAACTTCTACGACAACCTCACCGCGCGCGAGCTCGTCACCTACTACGGCGAACTGGCAAACGTCGAATCGAAGGTCCTCGAGCGTCGCGTGCCCGAGTTGCTCGACCGTGTCGGACTCGATCCGAAGGCGCTCGACCGAAGGCTCCGCAAGTTCTCGAAAGGCATGCTTCAGCGCGTCGGTCTCGCGCAGGCGATCGTGCACGATCCCGAGATCGTCTTTCTCGACGAGCCGATGTCCGGTCTCGATCCGATCGGCCGGCGCCACGTCCGCGACCTGATACTCGAGCTGAGAAACGGCGGCAAGACCGTCTTCTTTTCATCGCATATCCTGTCGGACGTCGAGGCGCTGTGCGATCGTGTGGCGATTCTGAACAACGGTCGGCTCGTGGAAACGGGCCTGTTGTCGGACCTCGTGCTCGGAAAGTCGAGCGGCGTCGAGATCGTCGCAACCGGCATCGACGACGCCGCACTTGAAATCCTTTTGAAAGAGGGATTTACGGCTGAGAATTCGCCCGGTGGCGTCACGATTTGCGTCGCGTCCGAACACGACGTCGATCGAGCGCTCGAACAGCTGCGTGCTCACGGTGGTCGCCTGATATCGGTCAACCGGACTGGCGGCTCGCTCGAAGACTACTTCCTTCGCGAAGTCGCGGCGCAGGACGCGCAGAACTCAACCGAATCGCAGGTCGCCGACTAGTCGATCAGGTACTTCTTCTTGATCCCGAGCTCGCGCAGCTTGTGCTGCAGGCTCTGCCGGTGCATCTCGAGAAGCTCCGCGGCACGGGTCACGTTTCCGCCGGTTTCGGCGAGCCTGCGCTCGATGTACGCGCGTTCGAACTCCTTGCGGGCTTCCTTGAAGTCCGGTACGAACGGCAGCGAGAGCGTGTCGCCGGTGGCAGCGACCTCGGCCGACCTCGTCGACTGCCGCGCAAGCTCCGGAGGGAGGTCGTCGACGGTGAGGCGCTCGTCGTTCGTCATCACGACGGCTCGCTCGATGGCGTTTCTCAGCTCGCGGACGTTGCCGGGCCAGTCGTACTGCACGAGCCGGCGCATCGCCTCCGGATCGATCTCGCGGCAGCGCAGCCCATACAGCGACGCGTATCGCGTGAGCATGTCGTTCGCGAGGATCGGAATGTCCTCGCGGCGCTCGCGCAACGCGGGCAGCTCGATCGTCACAACACGCAGCCGGTAATAGAGATCCTGGCGAAAACGCCCCTCGGCGATCTCGGTGTCGAGGTCCTTGTGCGTCGCGCTGACGATCCGCACGTCGACCGGAATCGACGTATCGCCGCCGAGCCGTTCGACGCGGCGCTCTTCGAGCACGCGCAGCACCTTTGCCTGCGTCGTCAGGCTCATGTCGCCGATCTCGTCGAGCAGGATCGTGCCGCCGTTCGCCGCTTCGAACTTGCCCTTTCGGCGCGACGCGGCGCCCGTGAACGAGCCCTTTTCGTGGCCGAACAGCTCGGACTCGATCAGTTCGGTCGGCATCGCCGCGCAGTTCATCGCGACGAAGTCGCCGGACCGATGGGAGCTGCGGCGGTGGATCTCCTGCGCGACGAGCTCCTTGCCGGTGCCCGACTCGCCGAGGACCAGCACGGTGACGTCCGTTTCGGCGACCTTCTCGATCATGCTGAAGACGCGCCGCATCGCGTCGCTCTTGCCGAGCATGCTGCCGAATCCGGACGCGCCCGCGAGCTTGGTCCGCAGCGCGCGATTCTCCTGCCGCAGAGCCGCCGTCTCGAGCGCGTTCTTGACGACGAGCCGTAACTCGTCCACTTCGAATGGCTTGGAGAGGTAGTCATGCGCTCCGGTCTTTATCGCCTCGACCGCCAGACGCTCGCTTCCGTGCGCGGTGATGATCACGACGAGCGGCGGAGTCGACATCGCCGCGATCTCCTTGAGATACTCGAGCCCGCTTTCGCCTGGCAGGTTCACGTCGAGCAGGACAATGTCGGGCGCCTTTGCCGCGACGAGCATGCGTGCCGCGGCCGTGGAGTCGGCTTCGTCCAGCACATAGCCTTCGCGCTCGAGCGCGCGGCGCATGCCGTATCGCGCGGCCTCCTCGTCGTCCACAATCAGGACACGTCGATTCATAGCGCGGAGGATACAGGCTCGCTTCGGCCGAGCACAATTCGGATGTCCCGAACGTTCGTTCCGGTCGCGCCGGTGACGATCAATCCGCCGCACCTCTCGAAGAAGGTGTGCGAGTCGCACCGGCCGAGATACTCGCCAATCGAGATGCCTGCAGTGGTGGCGGCGGCGAGCGTTTCGAGACCTGCGACGGCGCCGGCCGCGTCCGTTGGGCCGTCGCGTCCGTCGGTTCCGGCGGAGAGGATGGCAATCTCGGAGGCCGACGGGCACAGAGCGCCGACCCGCGTGAGTGCGTACAGGACGGAATGCTGATTGCGACCGCCGACGCCGTCCCCCGTGACGTCGAGCGTCACTTCGCCGCTTGAGACGACGCCGACGAGCCTGCCCGGAGCAACGGCCATAGCTCGTTCGAGCGCCGTGAGATGGGCGTCAATCACCGATTCGAGCGGTCCGTCGACGACGTCGAGATTCACGACCTCGTCGGCGACGCGGCCGACCTCAACCGCAGCCGACGCCGCCGCGTCACGGCAGTCGAGAAGCGTGACGACCGGTCCGGTCGCGAGTGCATCACGCGCTGTCGGGATCTCGGTCCGGACGCTGTCCTCGAGCACGCGAATGACGGCCGGTGTCACGCCGGGCCGCCCGTCGATCCGCCGAACGGCGCGCCGCAGCTCCTCGATGGTCGTGTGGTCCGCAACCGTCGGCCCGGACGCCACGGTCGCAATCTCGCCGGGAGAGACGTCCGACACGATCAACGTGAGCTGTTCCGCCGGCCGAGCGTGCGCTGCGAGGCCGCCGCCCTTGATCGCCGACACGCGCTTTCGAATCGCGTTCATCTCCCTGATCGTCAGGTCGCTTCGAAGCAGTGCACGGTTCAGCCCCACGATGTCGTCGTCGGTGACCGACGCATCGCGCGGCGCCTCGACAAGCGCCGACCCGCCGCCGGACACGAGGAAGACCGCGAGCGTGCGTTCCGTGCATCCGTCGAACAGCCGCAGCAGCCGACGCCCGGCGGCAAAGCTGGCCTCGGTCGGCACCGGGTGGCCGCCGACGACACGTACACACCATGAAATCGGCGACACGCCGTCCGTGTGCGCCACGATCACGCCGCGTAAAACAGCGCGATCGACACCCGAGCGATCGAGTTGCTCCGCCAAAGCCTCCGCCATTCGGTCGGCCGCCTTTCCGAACGCCGCAACGCGAATGTCGCCGCGCGACGCGACATCGATCGTATACCGGTCGACGACAAGCACACCGCGATGCGCGGTCACGTGGCGCTCCATCGCGCGCCCTGCGTCGAGCAAGCGAGTCGCCGCGTCAAACGCTGACCGCGCAATGGTTTCAAGCTGCGCGGTCATCGCGACGTCCCGGTGGAACCATACGAGACATATCTCTCACGAACTGGATCCACGTGGAGGGCTCCTCCCGGGCTGCTCGGACCGCGTCTACTTGATCCGGATCGATTCGAACAGCCGTTTGATGGCTGGCTGTCGCGAGTCAAATGTCGCGGCCGGCGTGATCACCGTGAGCGCGTACACCTGTCCCGCGACGGGAACGAGCACGGCTTCCGCGTGTCCGACGCCGGCGGGCGTTTCGACGGTGCACACAAAGCGCTTGAACGTGCGCCCCGCCGCCGTGACGTCCGTTTCTGTCGCAACCGTCAGACCCGCGCGAGACAGCGCGGACCGGTACACCGCGTCGCGCGCCGCAACATCGGTCTGATCCGGTCCGAAATCCGCGACGATGACCGCAAAATCGTCGTCGACGCTTCCCAGCACGAGCCGGTTGTTTCCCGATGCGATTCCCTGCTGCAGAAAGTCCGGGACCTCGAACGTGAAGCCGAGCCGTGTGTCCACCGGCTTCACGGCGGCCGTGGCAAAGTCGTGCGTCGACGCGGCAACCGCAAGGCACATGGCCAGGACGACACAACCTGCCAACGTCGCTGCGCGAAAGACCATCTTCACGTGCGCGTCGCTAGCTCGCCGACGCGACCTGGTCGGTGTCCAGAAGCCGCGCGAGCACCTTGTAGAGCCGAGCGTGGCAATACGGCAGCATCTTCAGCGCGGTCGAGAACGTGTCGCCGCGATGCAGACACGCCCACAAGTCGTTGGCAATCACGAAGTTCTCGTCGTCGGGCCACTGGACCTCGTCGTACCGCGGCACGTACAGCCGCTCGGGATCCGGGAAGCGGTCGACGAGCCCGCGCATCTCGTCGACGAGCGTCATCGCACGGATCAGCGACTGGTCGAGCGGTTGTCCGATCAGCGGGCCCCGGTCGTCGGCCGGCAGCCGAACGCCCTCGCGAAACACGAACTCTCCCTCGATCGGCAGCTCGAACAGTTGATAGAACGCCTCGATCCCGCGCAGGTGCTCCATCCGTGCATACTGCAGCACCCCGCCCTGAATCTCGATCTCCACGCGGCGTTCGCCAAGCCCGTTGTTGATCGTCAGTGTTCCCTGCGACCGCGAAAGGGCCTGCATCACGGTCGGAATGTCGAAATGCTGCAGACTCCCCTTCAGCTGCCGGCGCCGTTCGATCGTTTCGCGCTTGTACGCGGCTTCGAGCCGGTGTGCGAACACGACCATCATGCGCATCATCAGCTCGGGCGTGCGTCGGCAGAGCTCGATGAACGCCTCGCGCCGGATCTCGAGGAGCTCTGCGCCGCCCGACGTGCGCGCCTCGGACTCGCGCCGCGAGCCCGTCAGCATGATCGTTTCGCCGATCGTGTCGCCCGGGCCAAGATACCCGACGATCTGCCGCTTTCCGTCCAGCCCGACGCGCCAGATTTCGACGATGCCGCGCAGGACGACGTGCATCCGGTCCGACGGTTCGCCGGGCGCAAAGAGCTTCTGCCCCGGCTTGAGCGTCACGGTCGTTCCCGCGGCGGAAAGCGCCTGCGCCGTCCCGGACGTCAACTGCTCGTAAAGCTCGGAGCGCGGGAGATACTCGATCTCGTACCAGTTTTCGGACATAAACTCAGGCCAGATGCGAGCTTAGCCGCCGTGTTGCGGAGTGTCAACACGGCGCGCCGTCGGCAGGTACGCGTGCGCGGTTTTGGTGTGCTAGAGTCGCGCGCATGCCGTCCGATCGTGTCGGGGAGTCGCACACGGATCCGTGGACACACGGGTTCGTCACAGCAAACGGAATCGACGTTCACTTTGTGGAAGCGGGCACGGGACCGTTACTCCTTCTGCTGCATGGCTTTCCGGAGTTCTGGTACTCGTGGCGGCACCAGATCCCGGGGCTCGCCCGACACTTTCACGTCGTAGCTCCGGATCGTCGAGGCATCAACGAGACCACAAAGCCGTCTGACGGCTACGACGTGCGCAATCTCGTCGAAGACACTGTCTCGCTCGCAAGTTCGCTTGGCGCCGAGCGGTTTTCGCTCGCGGGCCACGACTGGGGCGGCGTGATTGCGTGGGCAACCGCGGCTCGCTACCCCGACCGTGTCGAGCGCCTGTCGATACTCAATGCGCCGCACCCGACGCTCTTCGCACGCGCGCTCAGATCCAGCCCGTCGCAAATGAAGAAGTCGTGGTACATCCTCGCATTCCAGGTGCGCGGCCTTGCGGAGCGCCGGATTCGCCGGGATGTCTACGCGTTCCTCGAGCGCGTGATGCGCGGACAGATGGTTCATCCGGAACGACTTACTGATCACGATCTGCGTCAGTTCGAGGCGGCGATCGCGCGGCCCGGCGCGCTCGAGGCCGCGCTCGAGTACTACCGGCAGGCATTTCGATCTGCTGTGCGCGATCGGATGTTCGTTCACGACGTCCCCGTGCGCGTGCCAACGCAGGTCATCTGGGGCGAACGGGATCACGCGCTCGCGATCGACCAGCTCGACGGTCTCGAACGGCTTGTTCCCGGTGTGCGGATCGACCGAATCGCTTCTGCGAGCCACTGGGTACAGCAGGACGAGCCCGATCTCGTGACCGATCTCATGATCGATTTTCTCGATAACGCTCATCCAGTCAATTAATTTGCGATCACCAGAACCCGCCCGTATACTGCCCGTTCCGAGGGCCCAGCCACGTATCGTTCCGTGACCTTGAGGACGTTTTGTCGTTCTCGGTGCAGCAGTTGTTGCTTGAGTCGTCTCCGTTGACTACAAAGGAGATTTGCGTTGAACGGAAAAGTCGCAACCACATCGGTCGCGCACAAGATCATCGTCGGGCTCTCCGGGTTGCTTCTGTGCGGATTTCTCGTCGCTCACCTTGCGGGTAACTTTCTGATCTACCTCCCCGCCGATGGGTACAAGGCCTACAACGACTATGCGCACGGCCTGCACTCGCTGAGCGTGCTCCCGGTTATTGAGATCGGCCTCCTTGCGGTGTTTCTCGGCCACGTCGTCTATGCGTTCGTCACGTGGTCGCGAAATCGCGGCGCTCGGCCGCAGAAATACGCCGTGCAGCGCTCGAAACGCGGGGCGACGGGCGTGTCCGCGCAGAACGTGATGCAGTGGTCGGGAATCGTGGTGCTCGCGTTTATCCTTCTGCATCTCGTCGACATGCGCTTCGGCCTCCGGTTTCCCGAGCGGCCTGGCGTGACGCCCGCCGAACGCGCGCTCGCCGTGCTGCACGACCCGCTGTCCGCATCGGTCTACTTTGTCGGGAGCCTGCTGCTTGGCTACCACCTCTTCCACGGATTTCAGAGCGCGTTCCAGTCCCTGGGATTTGCCAGCGAGAGGATGCTGCCAAAGCTCCGCGTCGTCGGAATCCTGTTCGCCGCGCTCGTGGCCGTCGGGTTCGCCTCGTTTCCGTTCTGGGCGAACGTCATCTTGAAGTGAGGAGGCTGGCATGACACTTGATTCAAAGATTCCCGGCGGTCCGATGGACCAGAAGTGGGAGAAGCACAAGTTCGAGTCAAAGCTCGTCGCGCCGGCAAACAAGCGGAAGTACGACATCCTCGTCGTGGGAACGGGACTCGCCGGCGCGTCAGCCGCGGCGACGCTCGCCGAGCTCGGCTACAACGTCAAGGCGTTCTTCTTTCACGACACGCCACGACGCGCCCACAGCATCGCGGCGCAGGGCGGCATCAATGCCGCAAAGAACTACCAGAACGACGGCGACAGCATCTACCGGCTCTTCTACGACACGGTAAAGGGCGGGGACTTCCGCGCCCGCGAAGGCAACGTCTATCGCCTCGCACAGGTCAGCGTCGACATCATCGACCAGTGCGTCGCGCAGGGTGTCCCTTTCGCGCGCGAGTACGGCGGCGTCCTGTCAAACCGCAGTTTTGGCGGCGCGCAGGTGTCGCGAACGTTCTATGCGCGCGGCCAGACGGGGCAGCAGCTCCTGCTCGGCGCGTACAGCAGCATGATGCGCCAGGTCGACTGCGGAAAGGTGAAGCTCTTCCCGCGCCGCGAGATGCTCGATCTCGTTGTCATCGACGGCGTCGCGCGAGGCATCGTGTGCCGCAACCTGATCTCGGGCGCCATCGAGGCCTACGAAGGCCACGCCGTGCTGCTGTGCACAGGCGGCTACGGCAACGTGTTCTACCTGTCCACGAACGCCAAGAACAGCAATGTGACCGCAGCATGGCGCGCTGCCCGCCGCGGTGCGTACTTCGCAAACCCATGCTTCACGCAGATCCATCCGACGTGCATTCCCGTAAGCGGCGACTACCAGTCAAAGCTCACCCTGATGTCCGAGAGTCTGCGCAACGACGGTCGCGTCTGGGTGCCCAAGAATGCTGGCGACAAGCGGCCGCCGAGCCAGATCCCGGACGACGAGCGCGACTACTACCTCGAGCGCCGGTACCCCAGTTTTGGCAACCTCGTCCCGCGCGACGTGGCGTCCCGGAATGCCAAGATGGTCTGCGACGAGGGCCGCGGCGTCGGCGCCACCGGTCTCGCCGTGTACCTCGATTTTGCCGACGCGATCGCGCGCGATTCGGAAGCCGTCATCCGTGCGAAATACGGCAACCTGTTCCACATGTACGAGAAGATCACGGCGGTCAACCCGTACAAGAACCCGATGATGATCTACCCCGCGATCCATTACACAATGGGCGGGCTGTGGGTCGACTACAACCTCGAGAGCACGATTCCAGGGCTGTTCGTGCTGGGTGAGGCGAACTTCTCGGACCACGGCGCGAACCGTCTCGGCGCAAGCGCGCTGATGCAGGGGCTCGCCGACGGCTACTTCATCGTGCCGTACACGCTCGGCAACCACCTTGCCGTCCGGACGCTCCCAAAGGTGACGACCGATCATCCCGGGTTCAAGGACGCGATCGCGAACGTCACGGGGATCACCGAACGCCTGATAGAGAACCAGGGCAGCCGCACGGTCGACAGCTTCCATCGCGAGCTTGGCCTGCTGCTGTGGGACAAGTGCGGGATGGCACGCACGGCCGACGGCTTGAAGGAGGCCCGCGGCAAGATACGCGATCTGCGTGACTCGTTCTGGCGTGACGTGCGCGTGTCTGGTAAGGGCGCCGAGTTGAACAAGAACCTCGAGCATGCCGGACGCGTGGCGGATTTCATGGAATTCGCCGAGCTGATGGTCATCGACGCGTTTGAGCGGAACGAGTCGTGCGGCGGGCACTTCCGCGAGGAGTTCCAGACGCCGGAGGGCGAGGCTCAGCGGGACGACGCGAATTTCAGCTACGTGGCCGCGTGGGAGTTCAAGGGAGTCGGCGAGTCGCCCGTGCTCCACAAGGAGCCGCTCACGTTCGAGGAGGTCAAGCCAAGCCAGAGGAGCTACAAATGAGCGAGACGATCAACGTGACACTGAAGGTCTGGCGACAGGACGGCCCAGCCGATGCCGGCCGTTTCGAGACCTATCCGCTCGACGGCGTCTCGACTCATGCATCATTTCTCGAGATGCTCGACGTCCTAAACGAACGGCTGATTACCGAGGGAAAGAGGCCCGTCGAATTCGATTCGGACTGCCGCGAGGGAATCTGCGGGTCGTGCGGTCTCGTGATCAACGGGCAGGCGCACGGGCCCGATCTCGAGACGGCAACGTGCCAGCTTCACATGCGGCGCTTCCGGAACGGCGAACTCATCGTCATCGAGCCGTGGCGCGCGCGGCCGTTCCCAATCGTCAAGGACCTTGTCGTCGATCGCTCCGCGTTCGACCGGATCATCGAGGCCGGCGGGTACAACTCCGTCAACGTCGGCAGCGCGCCGGACGGCAACGAGATCCTGGTGCCGAAGGTCGACGCGGACGCCGCGATGGAGGCCGCGGCGTGCATCGGGTGCGGCGCGTGTGTCGCCGCGTGCAAGAACGCGTCTGCGCTGCTGTTCGTGAGCGCCAAGGTCATGCACTTCGCACGGCTGCCGCAGGGACAGCCCGAGCGCGCCGACCGCGTGGCGTCGATGTTCGCGCAGATGGACGAAGAGGGCTTTGGCGCGTGCACCAACACCTATGAGTGCGAAGCCGCGTGCCCTGCGGGCGTCAGGTTCGACAACATCGTCGCTTCGCGGCGTGAGCTGTTGCGTTCGGCCGTGTCCGGCCACCGCGCCAAGTAGAACGAGCCGCGGCGTGCCTCGGACCTCCACGGTCTGAGGCGCGTCGCACGGTGTCGAGGCGTGCATGGAGTATTTGCGCCTGATCGGGATCGTCGTCGTCCTGGTCGGCTTTGTGCTCCGTCTGCGCGTCGCGGCCGTTGTCGTTGCCGCCGGGCTCGTTACGGGATTTGTTGCCGGAATGCCCATCGTCGGCACGGATGCCGCGCCCGGGATCATCGACACGCTCGGCCGGGCGTTTGCGTCGCAGCGCATCATCACGCTCTTTGTGCTCGCGCTCCCGGCGATTGGTCTCTCGGAACGATTCGGTCTGCAGGAGCAGGCGCGCCGTCTGATTCACCGGATCCGCGCGGCGACGGCCGGACGGCTGCAGCTCGTGTACCAGGTGTTTCGCCTGGTGGTGGTCGCGCTTGGGATCCGGCTCGGCAGCGGCCACGTCGCATTCTCGCGGCCGCTTGTGCTGCCGATGGCTCTCGGAGCGGCGGGTGTCGACGGCGACGCCGATGACGGACGCGTCGAGCGAATCAAGGCGGCGACGGGCGCGTCGGACAACTACGGCAACTTCTTTGGCCAGAACCTGTTCGTCGGAGCTCCAGGGATCGCGCTCGTCGTCTCGACGCTGAAGGACGCGGGAATCGCTACCGACCCGGTGCGCATCGCGCTGTGGTCGATACCCGTGGCGGTGGCATCCGTGCTGATCGCGACCGGGCAATACTGGCTGCTCGACCGCTGGCTTCGCTCACAGCCCGTGCCGCCGACGGCGGCCGGCGCGGCAACGCCGGAAGCGGACTGATGCTCGACGCAATCTTCAGCCTCGAAGCCATCTACGTGCTGTCGGGCCTCGTGCTTGTCGTGATCGGCGCCTCGACGTTTCGCGATTCGACACACCCGGCGCGCATCCGATCGGGTCTCTTCTGGACGCTGCTCGGCGTCGTCTTTGCCCTGGGAAGCGTTCTTCCCGCGTGGCTGACCGGCGTCCTCGTGATCGCGATGGCAGCCGTGGACGCGACCGGCGGGGTGCGCAGCGGCGAGCACCACGAGCCGTCGCACGACGAGAAGAGCCGTTCCGCCGATCGATTCGGCGCGTGGCTGTTCGCGCCCGTGCTCATGATTCCCGTGCTCACGTACCTGTCGCTCGCCGTGTTCTCGCGGCTTACGACGGACATCAATCGCGTCGTCTATGTCGGGCTCGGGTACGCGTCCGTCGTCGCCGGTCTCGCGGCGTACGCGCTCACACGCGCGCGACCCGCGATGATCGTCAGCGAGGGGCGCCGGCTTGCCGAGGCCATCGGCGCAGTCGTCATCCTTCCGCAACTGCTTGCAGCGCTCGGCTCGGTCTTCAAGGCCGCGGGCGTCAGCGAAGTGATCGCCGGAATGGTCGCCTCCGTCGCGCCGACGGGAAGCGTGCTCGCGCTCGCCGTGATCGCGTGTGTGAGCGTGGCGATGCTCACGTTCGTGCTTGGAAACTCGTTTGGAGCGTTTCCCCTGATCATGACTGGTGTCGGGATTCCGCTCCTCGTGACTCCGTACGGCGCGAGCCCCGCAGCAGTCGGATTGATCCTGCTGACGGCAGCATCGTGTGGCACGCTCTGTACGCCGATGGCCGCGAACTTCAACATGGTCCCGTCGCACCTGCTCGAGATGAAGAACGAGTACGGCGTGATCCGGTTCCAGGCCCCGTTTGCCGCCGTCATGCTTGTCGTCCACATCGCGTTGCTGTGGGCCGTGCTCACATTCGTCGGGTGAGTGCTGTTCGCGTTGACGTGTAAGATATCTCACCGGATCTCGAAGGTTTCGGTCGGCGGATCGTGAGGAGCAGCGTGTGGCGCGACTACTTCTGAGCGGGTTTGGACCATTCGGCGAGCATTCGGTCAATGCGTCGGCCGAAGTGGCGCGGCGCATCTGGGAGGAGGGTCTCGAAGGCTGCGATCTCGTCAAGATCGAGCTGCCGACGGTCCGGGGCGAGTCGGCGGACATGCTCGTTCACGCGTTCGACCGGGTTTCACCGGACTTCGTGGTGATGCTCGGCATCGCGGGCGATCGCGACGAGATCACGCCGGAACGTGTCGCCATCAACGTGGATGACTATCGGATCCCCGACAATGCCGGCAATCAGCCTGTCGACGAACCGGTGATCGCCGGTGCGCCGGCTGCTTATTTGTCGACGCTTCCGGTCAAGCGGATCGTGGCCGCGCTCTCGGCATCGGGATTGCCGTCACGCGTCTCGAACTCGGCCGGGACGTACCTGTGCAACCACGTGTCATATGCGATGCTGCACCACATCGAGCGCAGCGGCGCGCCGTGCCGCGCGGGGTTCATTCACATACCGCAGATGTCCGAGGCGGTGCCCGAAGGATCGCCTTCGATGCCCTTCTCGACGCTCGTGGTCGGCGTCACGATCGCCATCCAGGCGATTCTCGGCCAGCTGCCGGCCTAGTCCTCGACGACGCGAATGTGAAGCTCGCGCAGATGCTCGTCCGGCACGGCCGACGGCGCACCAAGCATGAGGTCGCGGCAATGCTGGTTCTTCGGGAACGGCACGACCTCGCGAAGGTTGGGCTCCCCGGCCATCAGCATCACGATCCGCTCGATGCCCGGCGCGATGCCCGCGTGAGGCGGAGCGCCGAACTTGAACGCTTCAATCATGTGGCCAAACCTGTCGTCGACCTCCTGGCGCGAGTAACCGGCGATCTCGAACGCGCGGTACATGATCTCAGGCTGGTAGTTGCGAACTGCGCCCGAGCTCAACTCCAGGCCATTGCAGAAGATGTCGTACTGGAACGCCGTGATGTCGCACGGATCCATCGAGTTGAGCGCGTCGAGCCCACCGCGTGGCATCGAGAACGGATTGTGACTGAAGTCGACGCGGCCCGAGTCGGGGTCGCGCTCGTACATCGGAAAGTCCGTGATCCAGCCCCATGCGAGCGTGTCGGGATCGCGAAGCCCGAGGTGTTCGGCCGCTTCGACCCGCAGAACGCCAAGTACGCGGCCAACGATCTCCGTCGCGCCGGCAACGAGCCACACGAGATCTCCGGCGCCGGCCGACGTCCGCTCTGCGAGTGCGTCGAGCTCTCCGGCCGTCAGGAACTTCGCCAGACCGCCGCCGTACGTCGAGGACTCGTCATACCCGATCACTACGAGACCCGCCGCGCCGAGTTGTTTCGCGCGATCCTCGTAGCGGCGAATGAGCGATCGCGTCCACGACGCGGCCCCTGGCACGCCGATCGCCCGGACAACCCCGCCCTTGGCCGCGGCGCGTGAAAACGTCGCGAACTCGCTCGCCTCGAACACGTCGGTCACGTCGGCGATCTCCATTCCGAACCGCATGTCCGGCTTGTCCGTGCCGAATCGATCGAGACTCTCGCGATAGGTGACCCGCGGAAACGGCTTGGTCATGACGCGCTTGCGGCCGATCTGCTCGGTCAGCTCGATCATCAGCGGTTCGACGACCGAGAAGACGTCCTCCTGTTCGGCGAACGCCATTTCGAGATCGAGCTGATAGAACTCGCCGGGGCTGCGGTCCGCGCGCGCATCCTCGTCGCGAAAGCACGGAGCGATCTGGTAGTAGCGATCGACGCCCGACACCATCAGCAGCTGCTTGAACTGCTGCGGCGCCTGCGGAAGGGCATAGAACGTTCCGGGATGGATCCGCGACGGAACGAGGTAGTCGCGCGCGCCCTCCGGCGAACTGTTCGCGAGAATCGGCGTGTGCACCTCGAGAAACCCCTCGCGCTCCATGTACCCGCGGATGTGCGAAATCACGCGCGCGCGGGTCTTGAGGTTACGCTGCAAGCGCTCGCGCCTGAGGTCGATGAACCGGTACCGCAATCGCAAGTCCTCGTGCACTCCGTCGTCACGCGCGACCTGAAACGGCACGTGCTCGGCCGCGGAGAGCATGTGCAGCGCGGACGCGTGGACCTCGATGGCGCCCGTTGCGAGCAACCGGTTCTCGGTGCCGGCCGGCCGAATGCGCACGACGCCCTCGACGGACACGACCGACTCGACGTGCAGATGCCGCGCAAGGTCGCGTATCTCGGCGTGGTCGTCGTCAAAGACGACCTGCGTCTGTCCGTAGTGATCGCGAAGGCTCACGAACACGACGCCCTTGTGATCCCGAACGGCGTGCACCCACCCGGCAAGCCGGATCGACGATCCGTCGTCCGATTCGCGAAGCGCGTCGCATGTATGCGTGCGATAGGTGTTCGGCTTCATGACAAGCGCGGGATCCGGCCGCGATGCGGCGGCCTGAAAATCCGAAGGGTCAGGAACGAATTCTCCTCGCCCCTGACCCAACAGAGAACCGGACCGTGAAAACAATACAACCGACTACTGCGTGAGGGTGACCTCCGTCTGGGGCTGAAGCGTCTTCTGGGCCACGCGATCCGTGACGCGCACCTGCAGCACGTAGTTGCCTGGCGCAAGACCCTCTGTCGAAACGACCTCGCCGATGGCGAGCTGCGTCCCGGTCAGATCCGACAGCTTGTCGGCGTCGGTCCACGTGACGCGCTTGACTTCCTTGCCGTCGAGCAGCAGGACGTACTCGATGTCTACCGCGGGTTTCAGCGTCGTCTGATCCATCTCGGCGTCGTAGATCTGGACGAACACGTTGATCGGCTGGCCGACCTTGTACGTGTTCGAGACATTCGGCACGACCTTGAACTTGCCAATGATGAACTGGGGCGTCGTCGACTTCGGCCCCGATTCCTCGATCTTCGTCGCCAGAACCACACTGCTCGTCGACAGCTTGGACTCGGTGTAGCGCGGAACGATGAAGCTCTGCGTGACGATGCCCGTCTTGCCGCTCGTCACGTCGCGCGCGATGAAGTCCACCTTGTAGCGTCCCGGGGCCAGCAGCACGTTCTTCTGAAAGACCGACTTCTGCTGCTCGCCGAGCGCGATGTTCTCGTCGCTGTAACGCGGCGTCGAGATCACCTCCTGGAAGTACCCGGCGTTCTTGCCGGACAGCTGGGTCAGGCGGCCCTGAACGTTTACGGTCGCGGAGTACACGCCTCCGCTGTTCTGGAACGCGAGATCGCTGTGGTCGATCTGCAGCGTCAGCGCCGTCGCCACGTCCTTGTCCGACACGCGATAGAAGTCCGCTCGGACAGAGAACGGCAGCGCGTTCGCCTCGATCTTCGGATCGAGAGCTGTCAGCCGCAGGTCGTCGAACTTCTGGTTCTGGCCAGGTCCCTTGAAGAGCGCCGCGTGTTGCTCGATGATCGCGAACTGGGTCTTGTTGGCAGGTGGATTGTAGTAGCGGCCGCCCTGTCCACCGTAAATCGGACGATCCGTGCGATTGGCAAGGCCAAGCTGCTCCCAATCGGTAGCGCCGGCGTTGCCGACGTACGTCAGCGCGTCCTTCTCGTACGGATTGTTCGCGATCCGGTACTCGCCGCTGCCCGAGGGATCGACGAACTCGATCTCGATGTCGTCGCCCACGCCCTCGAGGTGCCGGTACCACCAGACCTCGTACGCGTAGGTGGTCGTCGAGCCGCCGCCCTGCCACTGCGGTCGGTCATAGACCTGGCCGGTCGGATACGACTCGGTCTCGTCCGGCTTGCCCCACGCGATGTAGATGCGGCCGCGGTCGGTTCGCCAGCCGGCGATGCCCGACGTGAACTTTTCGTTTGCATACGCGATGCGGCGATAGTGCTCTTCGCGGACGGAATTCTCGGGTGTGTCGGGATCCGGGTCGCGGCGCAGCCAGAACTGGTCGATGAACTGCTCGCGCTCTTCATCCGTTGCGAGCTTCTTGAAGGCATCGCGCTCTTCCGGAGAGATGATGTACTTCACATCCTCGTTGAGCCAGCGCTTGAACACGTCGTCAAGCTCTTTCTTCTGCTTCTTGCCGGACTTGTCGTCGCCGCCTGGCCGGGCCAGCGCGGGTTGGACCGCCAGACCGCCAAGCAGCACGAGTGCCGCCAGAACCGCGACGGTATGAAGCCTCAGAGTTCGCGTGGACATCTCAATCTCCTTCTTGATCACTCGACAACGTCTGCAGAGGTACAAATCCAAAACGCAATATTAGATGACAGCTTGCAAATGTGACAAGCCACGAGCCCGGCGAGCATGCGCCGGACTCGTGGCCAGATGTCGTGCGAGCGGGATCAGCGCGATGCCGACGTGATCTCCTCGAGCGCTTCCTTGGCAGCCTGTCGCACCGACGCGTCGCGGTCCTTCCGCGATGCATCCGCAAGCGCCTGGACGGCCTTTGCATCGCCGATCTCGCCAAGCGCGGACGCCGCGGTCGATCGGACGAGCGCCGACGTATCGACCTGAAGCACGGTGACGAGCGGTGCGATGCTTCGCGGGTCGGCCACATAGCCGAGCGCCTCGGCCGCCGCGTCCCGCACATCCTCGTTGCTGTCGCCAAGCGTCGCAATCAATGCATCGGCAACCTGCGGAGTGCCATAGGCGCCGAGCGACGCCGCAGCCGATGCGCGCACATTCGCGTCGCTGTCCTTCAGCGCGTTGATCAGCGAGGGGATCGACGCCGGCGCCGCGATGCTGCCGAGCGCCTCGGCGGCCGAAGCGCGGACACGCGCATCCTGGTCCGTCATCGCATGTTCGAGCACGCCGACCGATTCCGTCGAGCCGAGATCCCCCAGAGAGTCTGCCGCAGCGGCACGAACCGCGGGATCGGAATCCTTGAGCGCGCCGTCGAGCAGCGGGAGTGCACGGGAGTCACGCGTCTGTCCAAGTGCCTGTGCCGAAAACACTTTCTGCTTTGGAGTGCCCGACGAGAGCCGCTGTCCGTGGACGGCGATCGCCTTGTCGAACTTGGGATTCACCGATAGCGCGCTCGTCTTGGACACCGGCTTTGGCGTCGGTGGGGCAGGAGTCGGGTTCGGGTTTGGAACCTCGTCGCCCGGATGAAGCGCTGATTCGGCGATCTTGCGCTTCTTCTCCGCAATGCGCTTTTCGTATTCGGCCTCCCGCTTCTCGTCCTTCTCGTTCCGCTTCTCGATCTGGGCCTTCTTGGCCGGATCGACCGGAGTCACGATCTTTTCGTTCGACGGGGCAGGCTTTGCAACTGGCTTTGGGGCCGGTTTCGGATCCGTAACGGTAGGCACCACTTCGTTGCGGACCTTTGGGTCGCCCTGCGGTTCGCCTTGACCATCCTGTGCGGAGCACACGTGCGCGGTACAAACCCCGAGCAGGCATGCGAGTGAAATGCTGACAATCTGTCTCATAACGATACGTCTTGAAGAATCCGGCGTCCGAATACTCCTATGAATCCTCTCACGAAATGTCCGTTTCAAACATCCGTCCAACGCGCTCGGCCGCGATCGGTTCCACTCACTTTCCCAAGAGTTCACGCGGTTGCGTAGTTCACGAGCGTGCGGACACCGAATCCGGATGGTCCCTTTGCCATGTGGCTCTTTTTCTCGCCGAGCCACGCAACCCCTGCGATGTCGAGGTGGGCCCACGCCGTGTCTTCGGCAAACTCCCGCAGAAACTGCGCCGCGGTGATCGTGCCGGCAGGCCGTCCCGTCGAATTCCTGAGGTCGGCAACGTCGCTTTTGACAATCTCGCGGTACTCGGGGTCGAGCGGCAGCTGCCAGATCCGTTCGCCTGCCGCCTTGCCGGCGGCGATGAGGTCCGCCACGAGCCGAGCGTCCGTGCCGAGAATTGCCGCATTTACAGTGCCGAGCGTAATCGACACTGCCCCGGTAAGTGTTGCGAGGTCAATCAGTTCCGTCGCACCAAGTCGGCGCGCGTAGGTCAGCGCGTCCGCCAGGATCAGGCGTCCCTCGGCGTCGGTATTCAGCACCTCGATCGAGCGGCCCGACAGCGACTTGATGATATCGCCGGGTTTCAAAGCTCGTCCCGATGGCATGTTCTCGACGAGCGGCGCGACGCCGATCACGTTGACCTTGGGCTGAAGCTGGGCGATGGCGCGCATCGCCCCGAACACGGCGGCGGCGCCGGCCATGTCGTACTTCATCCGGTCCATACCGTCCGAGCTCTTGATCGAGATACCGCCCGTGTCGAACGTGACACCCTTCCCGACGAGCGCGATCGTACGGTCAGCGGGCGCGCTGTCGTGTGCATACCTCAGCACAACGAGCTGGGCTGGTTCATCCGAGCCGCGGCCCACGCCGAGGATCGCTCCCATGCCGAGCTCCTGCATGCGCTTCTCGTCGAGCACATCGATCGCGAGCCCGGACTTCTGAGCCATTTCACGAGCGCGCTGCGCGAGCACCGCCGGCGTCAGAAAGTTGCTGGGCTCGTTGACGAGCTCGCGCGTGAAGTTGGTCGCGTCTCCAACGACCTTGCCACGGGTGATGCCGCGCTCGAGGTCTTCGGCGCTGCCGCCGCCAGCCGTGCACAATATAAGCGATTCGATGCGCCGCTCTTCGCGGTCGGACGTTCGATAGACGTCGCCTTCGTACAACCCCAGCAGCACGCCCTCGACGACGGCCTGGGCCGACTCGACGATATCGATGTCGGACCTGCGGAGGACCGCCATCGTCTTTGCGCCCTTGGACCGCAGATGCCGCGCAGCCGCGCCGGCAGCCTGTCGCACGCCCTCCAGGTCAAATTCCGCGCGCTTGCCGACGCCCACGAAGAGTACACGCTTTGCCTTGAGGGCTCCGGGGCGGTACGCAAGGATCATGTCTCCCGACTTGCCGCGGAGTTCGTCGGTGCCCATCAGTTCCGTGACGAGGCCGTCGGTCTTTGCGTCGAGTTCCGCAAGAATACCGTCGGACGCGCTCTCGCCCTCAAATATGACGACGACCAGCGCATCTGCCTCGACCTCAAAGAACTTCCCTGCGTCAGCTTTGACTTCCATTCGCACTCCTGTTCATCACAACGGCTCGCCTTGCCCCTCAACAAAGCGGGGCATTATAAGGGCCGATTCGGGCGACGGCAACGCGGACGCGGTCGACACGCGCGTCACCTCCCTAGGTGCTGTCTCTGCCGCGCTCCTTCAGCGCCGCGCGCGTTTCACGATCGACCGTCTTTCGCAGCGCCGTTTCGCGCTTGTCGTAGAGTTTCTTGCCGCGAGCAATCCCGATCTCGACCTTCACTCTGCCCTTCTTGAAGTACATGCGCGTGGGAATGAGTGTCAGCCCTTTTTCAACCGTGCGACCCGAGAGCTTTTCGATCTCGGCCTTGTTGAGGAGGAGTTTGCGTGTCCGACGCGGCTCGTGATTCAGGCGATTTCCATGTGTGTACGGGCTGATGTGGCAGTTCACGAGCCACACCTCGCCGTCGCGCACGAGCGCATACGCGTCCTTCAGCGAGATCTTCCCTTCACGGATCGACTTGACCTCGGTTCCCGTCAGAACCACGCCGCACTCGAATGTCTCGAGGATCTCGTACTGAAAGAACGCTTCGCGGTTTCGGATATTCGGTTCGTGCCCTTCGGCCATCGCTATTCCTTTTTGAGCGGACGGCCCATCAGGGCGTCCGCCATTGCGCGCGGCCGGCCGCCTTCGTACAGCAGCGAGTACACGGCATTCGTGATTGGCAGCTCGACTCCGGCGCGCACGCCGAGCGCACGCGCGGCTCGCGTCGTGCGCACGCCCTCTGCGACCTCGCGCATATCCGCGAGGATCTCGTCGAGCGAGCGCCCTCGGCCGAGCTCGATTCCCACGAACCTGTTGCGTGACAGGTCGCCCGTGCATGTGAGCACGAGGTCGCCTAGACCCGCGAGCCCCGACAGTGTCTCGACGTGGCCGCCCATGGCGACCGCCAGGCGCGTCATCTCGGCGAGGCCACGCGTGATGATGGCGGCAACCGTGTTGTGCCCGAGACCGAGGCCGGTCACGCCGCCCGTCGCGATCGCGATGACGTTCTTGAGCGCGCCGCCCAGCTCCACGCCGACGACGTCATCGTTGGTGTAGACCCTGAAGCTCCCTGAGGAAAGCTCCTTC
>JBGAKX010000010.1:0-61513 GCA_044224215.1 Blastocatellia bacterium | reverse complement strand
GCCTGGCCCTGTGCGACGGTGACGCCGGGCTTGAGCCGTCCTATGCCGTGGAGTCCAAGTGCGGCGCTGCGGTTCCTGAGCGCCGGATTGTTCCACTGGCCGATGGGCACGTAGACATCGGTGGTCCTCCAGAGGCTGAAACTCGCCGGGAGGACGCCGACGATCGTGTAGCTCCGGTCATCCAGCGTCAGGCTTTTTCCCACGACATCCTGGGCGGCTCCAAACTTGCGCTGCCAGAGGTCTGCACTGATCACGACCAACGGTTCCGCACCCGGCTCGTCTTCGCCTGGCACAAAGGTCCGCCCGAGCGCCGGCTTTACGCCGAGCACTGAGAACATGTCCGCCGTGACGAGGCGGGCGCTGACCTGCTCGGCTTCGCCCGCACCGATCAGGCTGAAGCTGAACCCGCGCGAAATCGCCATGGCCGAGAAGGTCTGATTCTCCTTCTGCAGATCGCGAAAGTTGGGATAGGGAATGGCGCCGGTTTCGAAGTTCGGCTTGCTCTGGTCGAGCGTCACGAGCTGATCGGGCTCTGGAAAATGGAGCGGATTGAGCAGCACACCGTTGATCACGGAGAAGAGTGCGACGTTGGCGCCGATTCCAAGGGCGAGCGTCAGCACGACGACTGCCGTGAAGCCAGGGTTCTTCAGAAACATTCGCAGGCCAAGTCGTACGTCTTGAAACACTTTCGAACCTCCCGGGTGCTGCTGCGCTCAATAGCGCGCATTTCACGACGCATGGGTGTTGGGAGCAGGTGTCCATAGAGACGGTCTCCGATCGACAAGCGTTAACTTGAGGAGCGCGATCCAGCCGGGTCCGAGCAGCACTGCACCCCCGAAATCGTGCTATCGCGATTCGGTGTGTCGAACCACGACTGCCTCAGTTGTTGCTTGAAGCACCTGCAACCGCAGGCGCATGATTACTATGCGGATACTGTCGAGCGCCCACACGTCCGCAAAGTCGGGTTGCCTATGGGCACTGCTCAGCGATCGGGCCAGACGGTTTCTCACTACAAGATCGAAGGCCTCCTCGGTTCGGGAGGAATGGGCGAGGTGTATCTCGGGACCGACCTGCGGCTCGGCCGCCGCGTGGCGCTCAAGTTCGTTCGGCCGTTCGCCGATCCCGCGATGCGCGACCGCCTCATACAGGAGGCCAGGGCCGCGGCGCTGCTCGATCACCCCAACATCTGCACGATCTTCGAAGTCGACGAGACCGAGACGGGCGAGATCTTCATCGGGATGGCGTACTACGAGGGCGAAACCCTGGACAAGATCCTTGCCCGGGGCCCACTGAGTCTCGAACGAGCGCTCACGATCGGAGTTCAGGCCGCGCGTGGTCTTGCTGCCGCGCACGAGGAACTCATCGTGCACCGGGACGTCAAGCCCGCGAATCTCATGATCACACACGGCGACACGGTCAAGATTCTCGACTTTGGCGTCGCAGTGCTGATGAAGGATACAGGTACGGGCGACGCCGCCACGGTTCTGGGAACACCGGCCTACATGTCGCCGGAACAGCTCTGCGGCCGTCCGGTCGACGAGCGCGCGGACATCTGGTCGCTGGGAGCCGTCCTGTACGAGATGGTCACCGGCAGTCCTCCGTTTGTGGCTGACAGTCTGGACGGCGTCATCGCGGCAGTTCTCGACGTCGAACCATTGCGCCCGTCTCTGGTGCGCACAGACGTACCGCCTCGAGTTGAGGCAATCATCGCAAAGGCACTGGCCAAGGACGCTCGACACCGCTACGAGCGAACCACGCAGATGATCCAGGAGCTCGTTGAGGCGCACGCCTCCATCGACCCCGACGCCATTACGATGAGCCTTCCTGCGGCGACTCCACGACGATCCCTCGCCGTACTGCCCTTTGCAGACATGACGGCGGCCAGGGACCAGGAGTTTCTGTGCGATGGCATCGCCGAGGAGATTCTCCGCGCCGTGAGTCGCATTCAGGACCTGCACGTCGCGTCGAGGACTTCGAGTTTCCAGTTCAAGAACCGTTCGGCGGATATCCGCGAGATCGGCGCCCACCTTGGGGTCGATACGATTCTTGAGGGCAGCGTGAGGCGTGTCGCTGACCGCGTGCGCGTCTGTGCCCAACTGATCAACGTCCGGGACGGATACCGGCTCTGGTCCGAGCGCTACGAGCGTGAGATGCGGGACATCTTCGCGATCGAGGATGACATCGCGGACCAGATTGCACGGGCTTTGGAGGTCGAGCTCGAAGGAGGCTCATACGTCTGTCGCAGTGGGCGCGACGCGTGTTACTCGGAGGCCGACGAGTTGTATCTCCAGGGGCGCCAGTTCATCCACCAGCACCGTCGCAAGGCGTTCGAGGTGGCGCTTCAGCTCTTCGCGCGCGCCATCGATGCCAACCCGAGGTTCGGACGGGCGTACGCCGGGATAGCGGACTGCCACGCCTTTCTGCACATGTATTTCAGGACGGGAGAGGAATCAATTGCCGCCGCGGACGCCGCGAGCAGGAAGGCCATCGAGCTGGAACCTGATCTCGCGGACGCACACGTTTCGCGCGGGTTCGCCTTGTTTCTTCAACGCGAATTCGACCAGGCCGAGGTCCACCTTCGGCGTGCCATCGAACTCGACCCCCGGCACTACGACCCGCGGTACATATCGGGCCGGCTCTGTTTCTCGCAGGGGCGCACGAAAGAGGCCATGGAGCATTTCCGCGCGGCGTGCGCAATCGTTCCCGAGGCGTACGATTCCTGGTATCTCCTGGGAATGTGCCATCGCCGTTTAGGCGATGATGCACGCGGGCGCAATGCGGACTTTGAGTGCATCGAGGCCGTGAAGCGTCGCGTTCGTGCGCATCCCGACGACACGCGAGCCTGGACGATGGGGGCGGCCGTGCTGGCTGACATGGGAGAGCCTGACAATGCGGAGAAATGGCTCGAGCACGCGCTGACAGTGGACCCGGACGAGCCGCTCATCCTCTACAACGCGGCGTGCGTCTACGTGAGGCTCGGCCGCATGGACGAGGCCCTTGATCATCTGCAGCAGGCGTTCGGGGCTGGAGCGTATCCCGAGTGGATCGCAAACGATCCCGATCTCGACCCGGTGCGCGAGCATCCCCGGTTCAAGTCGTTGCTTGGGCAATCCGCCGGTGATCCGGTTAAGGAGCTGGACGGAAGCGCTCGCCAGACCACGGCGTGATGCGCGCGGGAATGACGGGTTCCCGGCATCCGAAGACAGGAACGGCACGAGTAGCGGCCGACTGCGTGGCCTCGTGACGACTCGTCGCGGTTTGGACATATGATGGGCGTGCGGCGGAAGCTCGTGGACAGTATGATGAGGCTTGCCGGACGAATGTAGTTTTCCACTTACTGAATCGGATACGCGGACAGGCGCGTGGCGGCCGTGCGTGCGTGAGTCCGTCGAGCAGGCAGTTTACTACCAGGAGCACACATGAACTCTGCACTCTTCGGATTGGTCATGGTGATGGTCGCGATGCCGTTTCCGCAGGATGGCGCCGTGCCGGTCGAGAAGGAACCGAGCCATAAGACGGTGCTGACGAACGACTACGTTCAGGCGTTTCGCGTGACGCTTCAGCCTGGCGAGACGACCCTCATGCACATCCACTCGCATGACGATGCGGCGGTCCGATTGAGCAGCGCGACGACCGCGGCGGACAGCCCGGGCCAACCGATGGGGCCGCCGGAGCAGGTTTCCCCAGGCTTTGTCTCGGTTCGGGACACCGGATCAAAGCCGCTCACACATCGGGTCCACAATGTAGGGACCACCGTCTTTGACGTCATCGACGTTCAGGTACTCAAGCGACCACCGGGTCCGGCCTCAACACCAATTGCAACCCCAACTGCCGAGAACGCGAGCATGCGGGTATACCGATACGAGCTCGAGCCAGGGGCGGGAACGCCGCAGCATACTCACACGCGCCCGTACCTTCTCGTGGCGGTCACCGACATAGACCTTGGAATGACGTCACCCGACGGCTCGTCGATGGAGCATCAGGTCAAGGCTGGTGACATGCACTGGGTTGACTCCACAGTCACGCACACGATTGTCAACCGCGGCACAGAGAAGGCGATCCTGGTTGAATTCGAGCTCAAGTAGCGACCGCGCGCTGCTACCTGGCCGACCACAAGTGTTCGATCAGGGCGCTGAACGATCGACGACCCGGGAATCAAGAAGATACGGCGCGGCGCCGGCAGTGACGTTGTGCGTCAACGCGGGCGCGGGGACTTCGCAGCGGGGAAGATCTGTTTCCAGTCGCTCTTCATGCTCACGACGATCCAGCCCTTCGCACGCGCCTCAGCCTCGAGCGCGTCCGAGAACGTGCCGATCTTCGACTCGGGGCCGTAGGCCCACTCGCGCGCGGCATCGTCGTGGTGGACCAGCATCATGAACCGGGCGCCGCTGCCGGCTCCGGTCCACTCGAGCATCTGCTGGTCGCCATCCGAGTTCCCGAACGCGGCGATCGGCCGCCGTCCGATGTGCTCGTTGATGCCGACCGGCTTGCCCTTGCCGTCGTCGATGAAGTTGATCGCAGGCTGGCGAACCAGCACGGGCTTTCCACCCTGCAGTTCGTACACGGTCTTGATGCTGCTGCCGACGACCTGTTCGGGCGGCACTCCGTACACACGCTCGGCCCACGGTCGCATGAACTCAATGCCGCCGCCCGAGACGATAAACGTCTTGAACCCCTTCGATCGCAGGTATGCGAGAAGCTCGAGCATCGGCTGGTACACCATCTCGGTGTAGGGACGGCCGGTCTTTGGATGACGAGCAGTCGCCATCCAGTTTGAGACGGTGGATTCGAACTCGTCGGTCGTCATTCCGGCGTGCGTCGCCATGACCATCTCGACGAGCGCCTTTTCGCCGCCGGCGAGCGCGTGATTGATGTCGCCCTTCAGCACCGATGCAAACGGCTCGGTATTCGCCCATTCGGGATGCTGCGGCGCAAGGGCCTTCACCCGGTCGAGAGCGAACATCAGCTGGACGTACAACGGCTGCTCGGCCCACAACGTGCCGTCGTTGTCGAAGGTTGCGATGCGCTGGTCGGCCGGAACGAAGTCCGGCGATCCAGGTCGCGTGACCCGGTCGACAAACGCAATGATCGAGCGCTTCGCCGCGCCGTCGTTCCACGACGGCAGAGGATCACGTGCCGCCGCGACCGGCGTGTCCATGGACACGGACATCGCGAAGAATGCGAGCAGGGCGGCGGACGCGCGAGCGCGCGGCGAGCGGGGTACATCGTCACTATGTCGAACTCCTCGGTCTGTATCGCGAACGTGAACATGGCAGGCGGCCGAATCGACCGCCATCGATCGTTGACGGCGTGGGCTAGTTGCCTGTTGGCAGCGGAACGTCCACGCCCTCCTTCTCAAGCATCTCGCGGACGTACTGGAAGCGTTGGTAATCCGTTATGCGGATCGGCCCCGTATACCCCTCGCTCTGGAGCTTGCGTGGTGGGTACTTCACGTACGTCGCCATCAGTTTCTTGATGGCGTCGCCGATCGTGACGAGCGTCCACGTATGCTCGGTGTAGTTGTTCATGAAGATGTCGTAGCGTTCCTGCGGGTCCTGCCACAGGTCGAAGATTGCGGCACGATGGTTGCGCGTACTTTTCCGGCCTTCCAGCCGAGGTTCGAGTCCGCGCCCCCGCGACCGCCACGCAGGTTGAACACCGCCTTGAACTGGCCGACGCGCGCGGCTCGGGACGGACCATCGCGAAGAATGATGTCAAGCAGGGTGGCCCTCGCGGTCCTTGTCGGGCAGCGCGCCCGGCGCGCGGCGACGATGTCGTGAACATCTTGCCCGGAAAGACCGCGATGGCGGGCACGCGGTTGCCGCCTTCGCGAACCGTGCCCTTCGTGCCGCGAAACGGGGTGTACCCTGCGTCCGGATGTCTGCATTGTCGCGAAGAACACGAGCGTGTTCTTGTCGAGGCCAGCGCCTTCAGGTCCATGGCCCATCCGGCGTCCAGTTCGACCATCGAGTCGGCGTGGATCAGTTGTACAGCGGTGGACCTTCGTAGTTGATGTTGATGTAGAACGGCGTGTCGCTCTTTGCGGCATCCTCGAGCGGACTGCTCACGTCCACGCCGACCAGCCTCCGTGTCGACATCACCTTGGGGAGCCGTCTCGCCGGACGTTGGTCACCTTGTTGAAGCGTCGGGATCCATGGTCGGGGTCGCCGTAATCCGTTCCATCACGTCGTATCCCTGGGCATTCGGCCGTAGTCAGCCGAGATGCCACTTGCCTGTACCCAGCACCGATCGCTCCACTCGGCGTGCGGCAGTACGAGGTCGTCATGCCGCTGCGGCGGAGATGGCCGCACGACCCGGCGTGCATTCTGCGCGTAGTACGAGAAGAAAGTCATTCCCGATGCCGCCAACTTGTCGATGTTCGGCGTGGGCATGCCGCGGCCCGCACCGCCGCCATACGGTCCGTGGTCGCCGTAGCCGGTGTCGTCCGAGACTATGAAGAGAATGTTGGGATTGCGAGTCTCCCGATGCTGGTGCGCCAGATGCTGCTGCCGCTGCCGCAGCGGGACCAATGCTCATTGGACTTTCGTCCGACACCGACCCATGATGCCGGTTCAATGCCGAGGAGCAGCCTCATTGTCATGGCGAACTGTTACGTCCGATAAAGCCATAATGGCGTAAATTATGAACTTGACACGAACTCTTGGTATGCCTAAGCTCCAAGTAATGGCTAAGAAGGACCAAGCGTCAGATTCCACGAGTGATGCTACTCGCGTCGTTGTCTCCGACGGAGGCCGCATCGTCATTCCAGCAAGTGTGCGAAAGACGCTCGGTCTCAATCCCGGTGACTCGCTATCGCTCCGCGTGGAGGATAACGAGTTGAGAATCCTGTCGCAGCGCGAAGCTGTCCGGCGGGCCCAGCAGATTGTTGCAAAGCGCGTTGCTCGTGGACGATCCCTCGTACAGGAGCTGAGCGACGAACGACGGTCGGAGGCTGAGCGTGGGTGAGGTCGTTCTGGACGCTTCGGCGGTGCTTGCGCTGTTGAATCAGGAACCCGGGGGCGACCGCGTCGAGACGTATCTCGGGGAAGGCGTGCTGAGCGCGGTCAATGCAGCGGAGGTGCTCTCAAAGCTTGTCGACGGTGGACTTACTACGCATGAGGCGAAGGAGAGCCTGCTCCTGCTAGGCCTGCGAATCGTCGACTTCGATTCATACGATGCTGAGACCGTCGCCTCGCTCCGGACGCAAACGAAGCCAAAGGGCTTGTCGCTGGGGGACCGGGCGTGCCTGGGGCTTGGACTTCGACTCGACGCGCTGGTTGTTACCGCAGAGAAATCCTGGGACAGTCTCGAGATCACGGAGATCGAAACCATTCGTTAAGGCTGCTGCGTCTGATAATGGGAGTTATGTGCGGTCGGGCAGTGGAACTGCGCGGGACGAGGCCCCACAGGCTGTTGCACGTGGTTTCGGCCGGCGTCGCACGCCCTGCTGGGTGCGAAATGCGTACCGCGGCGGCTCACCGGTCGCGGTAGGCGAGTCCCTTGGCCATGCGGCGAAGAATGGCTCGCTCGAAATCGGGAGTTGGCAGGCTCGCGCGCGCCGTTCCGGACCGTGATTCGCATGATTCCCTTCGGGACAACGAGGCCCGAGGCTGACAACGTCCGACGAGTGAGCGCCGTTGTGCGCAGGGTGCTCGAATGTTCGAACAAGGGGTTCTCGCGCGTGCATTCGGCGCGCGAGAGGAGGTACGCAATGGGTATTCGATCGATTACGGAACGCGTTCTGGTGTCGATGATCACGATTGGCAGTCTGCTGGCGTTTGGAAGCAATTTCGCCTCAGCGCGGACGTCGCAGGAAAAGGACTCGGGACGCGAGGTGAGTCTCCTCGTCACCGCTGATCCGCACGGCGAAAGCGACCGGACGAATCTTTCGCGGGTGACGGCGGCCGACTTCGTGGTCTTCGAGAACGGGCAGAAACAGGAGATCGTCTCGGCCCTTCCAGCGGAAAAAGCACCGCTCAGCGTTGAAATCCTCATCCAGGACAACCTGGTGCTCGGCGTCGCGAACGAGATTCGCGGGATTCAGCGGTTTATCCGGGACCTTCCAGACGGTTCGCGGGTCATGACGGGTTATCTGACGGTCGGTAGCGTGCGCGTGCAGCAGGATTTCACGATGGATCGTGAGCTTGCCGCCGATTCGCTGCGTATCCCGCTCGGCAGCGATGCGTCGTCGCCGACCTACCTTTATTCCGAAGTGGTCGACGGCATCAAGAAACTCGCTGCGCAACCGGCGGGGCGCAAGGTGCTGCTGGTGATCTCGGACGGTCTCGATCTGAGCCGGGGTCTTACGGATGCCAGCCCGGCGCTCGCGTTCGACCTCGATCGAGCGATCCGCGAAGCACAAGCGCGTGGCGTGGTGGTTTACTCGTTCTATGCGCCATCGGTCGGGTTCGAGAACGGCAACCACGTCGCCAACATCTATGGCCAGGGCTGTCTGAAACGGCTGACGGGCGAAACTGGCGGCGTTGCCTACTTCTCCGGAAACAGTTATGTGACGTTCGACCCGTTCTTCCGCGAGCTCGGCGACCAGCTCGGTCGGCAGTGGCTGATCACGTATCGGAGCTCAAACACGGGTTCCGGCTTCCGCGAGGTCAAGGTGACGGTCGAGTACGACATCGACCTGCTGCATCCGCAAGGGCACTGGGCGAAGTAGCGCGCGGATTTGCGTCAATGAACCGTGCGCGGCACGCGCACCCGGGAATCGGGGCCGAGCTCTTTTGCGTTCGGCCCCGATCTGTTTCCTTGCGCGATTGGAGAGGTGCGCGTCACGCGCAGTAGTCCGCGCGTGCGGCTGCTCTCGCATGTCCGCAAAAATGAACCTCGATCCGAACCGCACCCGTCTATTTCAACAGGTATTCCTTCACGAACAGGATGGTCGACAAGAGCAGGAAATCCCTGTTCTTCTTCTTTCCGAAGCCGTGTCCCTCGTCCTTTGCCATGAGGTACCAGACCGGCGTGCCGTTCTTTCTTACGGTCTCGACGATCTGTATGGACTCGCTCAGCGGCACACGAGGATCGTTTCCGCCCTGCACGACAAAGAGCGGCTTCGTGATCCGTGTCGGCGAAGCGCGTGATGATCAGCATCTCGCGTCTGGTTTGGTGCCAGCTCGAGATCGCGCCGAAACGGAAGTCGGTGTACCGGCTGACTTCATCAGCCAATGCCGTTGGTATTGCCGGAATGTTCTCGGCGACGAGGTTGTCACCCGGCACCACGACATCGGTCTGAGCAAACACAGGATTCAGCGACAGAAAGACGACGGCGAGGACGCACACGACACGCTTCACGAATCACCTCCCGGGATTGCCTGACGTCACGCGTGCTTGCCGACAATGCCGCCCTCTCGAGGGCCGTCACTACCTGGGTTTGGGCGCCACCTCCACAAACGTGTACTCGTGTTGCGCATCACGAATGATCAACCGGCGCTTTCCGTCCTTGTCGGCAACGACGAACTCGAAACCCGCGAGCGTCGGATCGATCGTGATGAACGAGATCGTCCCGTCGTCATTCTTTCGCGACGCGACGGTGCTCTTCCACTCGCCCACGTCGAAGACGGTCTTGTTGCCTTCCCTCAGAACGGACACCTCGCCGAGCGACTCATTCGCGTAACGCGGCGCCAGCTTCGAGACCTCGGCGGGATCGGCGGGAACGACCAGCCGCTCGCGGTCCTTGGCGATCGCGGCCTTTCGCTGGGCCACGGCGACCTTCAGTGACGCCTCGGCCTCCGGCTTCCCGTCGAACAGCACCTCGAGAAGCCTCCGCAGGAGCGGCCCGCGGATGTACACGCCGGTGTCGGCGTTCGTGAGGATCACGGCACCGACGCCGTATTCGGGCAGCCAGATCATGTCGCTGTGGTATCCGGCGAGGTCACCGCCATGGTGGACAACCTGAATGCCGTACTTCGTGTCGACCATCAAGCCCATGCCGTACGTCAGGTCTTCGCCGACGATGACGTTCGGCTTGTATCGCGCCAGCAGGTTCTCGGCAGAAACGAGTCGCTTGCCGTTCGGGAGCATTCCCTTGGCAAGCTCCATCTCGACGTATCGCGCCAGCTCCCGCGCGCTCGTCCACGCGCCTCCCGCCGGACGGACCGGAATGACGGAGTAGTTCAGGTCCATTCGCGCGCGGGCCACCTTCCCATCCACGTCGTCCCCGTGGGGTTGGGCCACGTCACCCTTTAGCGCCTTCTCGAAGTCAAAGGTCGTCGTCGTCATACCGAGCGGCAGAAAGACCTTCTTACGCATCGCCTCGTCGTAGGCCGCTCCCCACTCCTTGCCCGGCACCGCCTTGCTGCCGCCGATGTAACCGGCGGCGGCCGCCATCAGATTGCTGTACTGGAAGACCTCCCCGAATTTGCTCGTCGGTTGCATCGTCCCGAGGAGCTTCACGGAAGACGCGGGCGTGTCGCCCCGGTACTCGAACAGCCACTCCATGTCCTGCCGAGGCATACCCGTGCACGCGCAGATGAGGTGCTGCACCAGCACCTGCCTGGTTGTCGCCTCGTCGCCGAGCTTGAATTCGGGGAAGAGCTCGGTGACCGGCTGGTCCCATCGCATCTTTCCCTCGTCCACAAGCTCCGCGAGCAGGAGCGTCGTCAGTGCCTTCGTGTTCGACGCCGCAATAAAAAGCGTGTCCGGTCCGACCGGGTCGGGCTTCCCGAGCTCCTTGACGCCCAGGCCCCCCGCCCACACGGTCTTTCCACCGTCGATGAACGCCAATCCAACACCGGGGGTGTCGAGCATCTTCATCGCGTCCGCCACGAACGCCTTGAGCGTTGCGAGGCGCGCCTCGTCGAGCGGATTCGCCTTCTTTCCGGCGAACGACTCGCGCGAATACCCCTTTGGTCGGAGACTCTGCAGGGTGAGCCCCACCGGCGCACCACGCTTTTCGAACGTCGGCTCGGTGCCGTCGATGAGCACCACGGTCCACGCATCCCCAGCTCGCCACGCGAGTGCCTGCACGACGGCACGCTCGTTCGGCGACGTCTCGTATTGGAAGACCTTGCGCTCGTCCCAGCCGTCGCGGGCGGTCTGTGGGAGCGAGATCCGGAGCGGCCGGTTGAAACCGGGCTTGAACATGGTCCACGCCGCCGCGACTGCGGCCTCGGCGTCCTTCGCCTTCACATCCACGATGACGACGTGCGAGTCAGGTTCGGGCGGATCGAGAACCACCATCGACCCTCGCGTTGTCATCGTCCATCCTGCCGGCACGGTGAACGTCGCGCCGGCTGGTGTCGCCCGCGGAGAGTCCTTTGCCAATGTTTCGGTGGCGGACTGCGCGGGTTCCTGGCTGACGGCGGGTCCGGCAATTGCGAGAAGGAGAGCGAGCGCGATGAAAGAGCACTTGGGCATGCAGACCTCCCTGGGGTCGCCTTGGAGAACGGAATCATACCGGGCACGGCATAATTGCCTTCTATCAGGCGACCCCATGTTTCGCAACTCGACCTGTGCCGACGCGCTGATGATCTCGTGCGTCAGCTCGTCAGCACGGGGTACTCGACGATTTCGGGATCGGTCCTTTTCGCGCGTTCCTCGATCGAGCGAAAGCCGAGCCCGTTGTAGGGATGCGACGTGTCCCACGGTACGGGCTTCTTTGTTGGCACCGACCCGGGCGCCGGCAGTGGAAACATCAGCGACTTTGCCGAGTGGTGCGCGATATGGCCCGTCATGTGGTGATGCTCCTGGTGGATGTGGCCATAGAAGACCGTCACGTTCTTGTGCGGCATCAGCACGTCGATCGTTGCCTGGCCATCGCGCGTCGCCCAGTCCCACGACGGGTACAGATCGAACAACGGCCGGTGCGTCAGCACGACGACTGGCGAATCGTCTCGCTTCCGCGCGAGGTTGGCCTTGAGCCAGGCGAGCTGGGCATCTCCAATCACGGCGTTTGGGTCAGAGACGTTGTCGAGCACGATGAAGTGCACACCCTTGTGGTCGAACGTGTAGTAGAGCTTGCCAAAGAACTCCTGATACGCCTCGCCGCGGTCCAGCGCAGCGTCGTGTTCGCCCGGCATGAATCGTACGTCCTTCACCCTGAGCTCGCTCACGATGTCCCGGAACTCCTTCATGCGGTCGCGTCGCGTTGTTGCGTTGTCGGTCGTATGCGTAAGGTCGCCGGTAAAGACGACAAAGTCCGGCTGCTGCTCGAGGCCGTTGATCGCGGTGACAGCCTTCCTGAGCGTGCCCTTTGCGTCAGGATTCACGGCCGGGCCGTCGAATCCCCAGTGCGTGTCCGACAGTTGCACGAAGTAGAAGTCGTCATTCCGCGGTCGCGGCTTGCCATAGGTCGCCCCCGCGCCAAGTCCCGAAGCGAACACCACTCCTGCGATACCTGTCAGGCGAACGAAGTCGCGTCTGTTGATCTCCATCACTCACCCCTCTCCGCATGGTCCCGTTCGCTGCGCGAACTCCCAGCGTCCGGGAGCCCCCCGCGCGCAGCGACGGTCGCAAGTGATGACCACAACCGACGTCGGAAAATTCCCGATGCCCTGTTCTATTTCGACAGCTCAGCAAGAAGCGACGTCGCGTCTCGCAAGTCCGCGGTTTCGAAGCCCTCGGTAAACCTGTCGTAGATCCGGGCAAGCAGACTGCGCGCTTCTTCGCATCTGCCCTGCCGTTGGCGCAGGCGGGCCAGGTTCATTGTCGCGCGCAGTTCCCACGACTTCGCCCCCTGTTGTTGGGCAATCTTGATGGACTGGTTGAAGCAGCCTTCGGCCTCCGCGATTACGGCTGGCTCAGCCACACGCACGTTACCCGGACCCGTCGCCGCCCGTGAAACGCTGCGACCCTTGCGTCGCATGAGCAACAGTTGACCCCTGATGCGATAAAGCTCCGCCTGGTAATAGCCTTCCCCAGTTCGATGGGCCATTGCCAACGCCTCGTCCGCAATTTGTAGTCCCTCCTCGGCCTGTCCTGATCTCCCCAATGCTTCGGCCTCGAGACCGAGGAAATGTGGAAGAAGTACCTCAGTTCCCGTCGCCCGATGAGCCGCAAGCCCCTGGCGTATTTGTGCCATCGCCTCCTCGTGTTGCCCCTGTTCGAATAGCGCCCAACCTCGCGCGATTGTTGCCATCGCCTGATAGAGCACAAGCCCGTGCTCGCTGGAAACAGCGAGCGCAGCCTCGGCATATTCCTGTGCCATAGGCGCGTCTCGACTGAACTGATGAAGGACTGCCGCAAAGAAGTAGGCGGGTGCCAGACCGTGAGGGTCGGATTGTTCGCGCGCCAGGGCCACCGCCTCCTGCATTCGCGCCAGCGCCTGATCGGGTCGACCGAGGAACCAGAGCGCCCATGCGGCAAAACAGCGCATCGCAACTCCCGGGATCTGCGCGTAACGGAATGCATCATCGCGATGGCGCTCGGGATCGTACAGAGCAAGGGCCTTCTCATAGTGCTCCATCGCGAGAGCAAACTCTCCCGTGTGCATGAAGGTGATCTCCAGCGCCCAATGACCACGCATCGCGAGCCCCGCGTACGGAAGGCGTTCAGCCAGGCGGAGGAACTCCTCGGCGATTTCGCGCGCTTTCGCGAGCTCGCCCCGCACCGTGTAGAAGGTTCTGAGCCCCCACAGTACCTGAGAAATTTCCGGTGTCTCGCCAAGGCGCTGGGACAGCTCTCGGGCTCTCGTGTAGACGCTGCCGACATCCGGAGCTGCATATCCCTCGATGGCGATCAACGGCACACCGAGAGCGAGGTGCAGCCAGAGTTCCTGCTCGGCGCGTTCAGGGGTGTCAGGCAGTCTCCTCAGCAATCCCAGCCCACGGCGTGCCAGCCCGACTGCCTCCCGATATGCATATCTGCGGATGGCGTTCTCAGCTGCCTGCTGGAAGTACTTTGCGGACCGCTTGAAATTCGCCCCGCGCTCGAAGTGCATCGCGAGTTCCGCCGAGATGTCCCCGGCGCGTTCGCCATAGAGCCCTTCCGCATGCTCGCCTATTCGACGATGGAGATGCACGCGTCTCGATGTTGAAACACGCTCGTACAGAACACTCCGATACAGTCCGTGTATGAACGCGTACCGAGTTACCCCTTCTCCGTTTGGCAGCTCCTGTATTCCGCAATCCTGGATGAACTGACGCCGGCGAGCCAGTTCGTCGCACCGCGCTTCCACCACAGCACGATCCACTTGCAGGGCAGCGACCAGCGCTGGTGTCGAAAACTCCACTCCCGCCACGCTTGCCGCCTCGAGTGTCAAAAGCTGTTCCGGATCGAGATGATCGAGCTGCTTCTCGATGAGATGCTTGATGGTGTCAGGGACCCCCATCTCGACGTTCTCGATCTCCTCGGCAAGCTCCCAGACGTCTTCGGCTTCACCGATCAGCCCCTCGGTCACAAGGAAGTCGACCGTGCTGGCCATGAACAACGAGTTCCCCTCGGTTCGTTCGTGTATCAGACCCGCAAGCCGTTCCGGAAATCGATTGGCGGGAAATCTGACCGACAGATACTCGGAGACCGCACCCTCGCTGAGGTACTCAAGGGGCAACTCCACGCATTGCTGCTTGGCAAGCAGCTCCTGCTTCACCGCCTTCAGCGGATGCCCGCTCACATGCAGCTCGACGGTCCGATAGGTCCCAATCAACATGAGCCGTGCAGCCTGCCGTTGCCTTGCCACGTACGAAATGAGGTCGAGCGTCGAGTAGTCGCTCAAGTGAAGGTCTTCCAGGATCAACACGAGCGGCTGGTCCGCCGTAAGCGCATCCAGTGCCTGGCTCATTTCGCGCAACATTCGCTCGCGCGACGCTCCGAGCGGTTCCTGACTCAGGGCTTCACGATTCGACGCGCTCACCAGAGCGGGCAACTGGAGCAGCCACATCGGCGCGTGGTCGCGCAGGACATCGAGTACCTGACTGTTCTCGCGGCACAACCGCCCGATGGCCTCGAGGAATGGCAGATATGCCTCTCCGGTCCCGAACTGTTCAAGGCATTGGCCTCGACCCATCTGGATGCGATGCTCGGACGCTACGTGAGCGGCGAACGTGTCAACCAGGGCTGTCTTGCCGATACCTGCTTCGCCTGTGACGAACACGACTTGACGCTCACCGCCGAGCATCCGCTCGAGCCAGCGTCGCATGTGACTCAGCGCTTCGTCACGTCCAACCATCACCGGCGGGGCGTACACCGCGCGTTGCCGTGGTCGCGATGCAACTCCGCCCTCGCCGTGCCCGCGCCCGGCCGGCTGCGGCTGCCCGCTCACCTCGATATGACCGATGAACCGATAGCCTCGGCGATGTGCAGTCTCGATGAAACGCGGAGCCTTTGGATCGTCGTCAAGCGCTTCACGGAGCTGACGAATGGTGACCTTCAGTACAGCATCGCCGACAAAGGTCTCAGGCCAGATGGCGTTGAGAAACTCCTCTTTTGTGACGAGTTCGGCTCGATGCGCGAGCAGATAGTTGAGTGCTGCGAACGCCTTTGGTCGAAGCGGAATTGCCCGCGAGCCCTGCCACAGGCACTCGTTGACCAGGTCCAGACTATAGGGATCCAAGTCTCTCCGTTTTTCGTCGTCGCCGTTGATCACCTGGCGTTACCGGACGTACACGGCATTCTTGTTGGTCATAGCGGGTGCCGGGCTCATTGTCCGCCCTTGGATGATGGATCGCAACGATCATCCGCCGCCCGATTGATCGTGGCTGCGTCACCAACCTCGTGCCGTCCTCGAGTCGAGCGTCATAACCGAAACGTTACTCGACGATTATGACTTCCCGCTCGCCGCCTTTCAAGCCGCGAATTACTCACCAAAGGAAGTGAAGGACAATGACGAACTTTAGGACCAAACCGTTTCGCGCAACGCGCGTGGGGCGATTCGCAGAGCACCTCGCGCTGAGAACCAGGCTTGCAGTGCCGGCAACGGAACCATCCGCCACGTGCCACGCTGTGAAGGGCGCCGTGGGAATAAGCCGGCATACGTCCCGGTCATGTGGTTGAAGCCCTGGTTGGGACGCAACACGAAGCGCTCACCGGCTGGCGGCGGATTGAATCGTTATCCAAGTGAGGAAATGTGTTATGAAGCGACAACTTCTTCTCTCGGCAGCAACTGGAGTCCTGGCGCTTGGGTGTTCCGTGACCGGACGTGCATCTGGATCGGCCGTGGACGACGGCAAGGCGCTCTTTGCCCAGGACTGCGCGAGGTGCCACAGTGCGACGACCACGGAGAGCCAGGAGGGGCCTGGGCTCAAAGACCTCTTCAAGCGAGACACTCTCCCTGGTAGTGGACGCCCGACGACCGAAGCCAACGTTCGTTCGCAAATACTGAACGGTGGGGGAGGCATGCCCCCATTCAAGGGCACACTCAGCAACTCGCAGGTCAGTGCACTAATCGCCTACCTGAGGACGCTGTAATGGACGCCGTTCAGTTGGTGCTCGCAATCGGTTTCTTCGGCCTTACCGTCGTTGCGACAGCTATAGGAGCTCTCGTCGTGTTGGCGACACCGACGCCTCGACGGGCGCGGCGCCAGAGACGCGCGGCTCGCGCCGTGTCATCCGTGCGCACGCACAGGGATGGTATCTCGCCGAAGCCCTCCACGGATTGACGATCGACGGGATGTTGCGGCATCAGGCCGGATTTCGTTGCGAACTCTCGGCGCGGAGAACGAATCGTTCGATCCGCGCCTTCGCCGTGGGAACGGGATTGCATTTCAGGTTCCGGCACGCGCCTGGAATCGTCATAACTGTCTTACGCGTTATTCGCAGTGTCTGCCTGCGCGTGGTAGATGAGGATGTCGATATTTCCGGGACTGTGACCAAGCGCTCTGAGGAGCAAGGCGACCTGTCCGCGATGATGCACCGCGTGAATTGCGGCGTGGTGCATCAACTGCCCGAGGGGCATGGCTTGCTTTGGACCGTCGCCAAAAGCGAATTCGATGGTCCGATCGAGGTCATCATCTGCCAGCCCGCCCAGAAACTCGTGGACGTACTGTTCGACCTGCTGCCACGTGTCGACGAGTGACGTCACCGTGGGGTAGTCGGACGCCTTCAGCGGGCCGCCGCGCGCCATGCCGCCGCAGCGATCGAGCCAGCCCCATTCGGCACTGAGCGTGTGAACCAGCGTGTTTCGGACCGATCCATAACTGCCCGCGACATCCTGCGTGAACTGCTCGGGCGTGAGTTCGGACACCACGGCCAGGATCTTGCGGTTCGCCCAGTAGTGATAGTCGAAAAGGGACCTCAGATCATTTGCATTCATCGTTTCCTCCGCGAGAGTCAGCGTTGCGGTGCACTTGCCGTGCGGTCGCGCACGAGCGTCGCAAATGCGGTGAGCTCATCGGCGCTTATGTCGGAGACCGCACAGTACGCCGTCCCGCCGCTCGTCCATTCGACGACCGCAAAGCCACGGGTGGACCGCGTCAGGACAGGCGCGTCCACATTTCCGGTAGAGCGCCGTACAAACAGATTGATCGGATGTCGCCGACGCATGTAGACGATCGCTGCGGCGGGTTCGTCTCCAACGTAATCGAGTCGCCCCCCCACGAGCGGATAGTCTGCATCGGTCAGGTCGACGACGGGCGGCGCAAAGTCGAGCTTGCCCTCGAACCACGGCTTCACCGTGTGCTGGTCGGACGACGGCACATCCGTAAGATGGTCGGCCATGAGCGACCTGACATGACTCGCGATTGCGTCGCGTGCAACGGTGTCGTCGGCCTGCGAGCCGGCCAGCATCCACAGAGCAAATGCTCCGCTCACGACGAACAGCGACGCGGCCGCGGCAAGCAGTGTGCGACGCCATGGCGAACGTGCCTTGCCAGCGGCTGGCGCGACACGTGCCTCGCGCCGCACGGCTGTGCGCACGCGCGCCTCCAGACCGGCTGGCAGCACGACGACGGGGCACGCAGCCCTCACGCCAACCGAGATTGCCTGGCACGCGGCGAGTGCACGCGCGCAGTCTGCGCAGCCTGCGACATGCAGCTCGACCTCAAGTGCCGTACGCAGATCCAATTCGCCGTCAACCGATGGGTCGAGGAGCGGTCTTGCCTCACTGCAGGTCATTCGAGCCCTCCTTCGAGCAGGCAATCACGCACGCTTGCAGTCGTCCTCTCGCGCGCGACAGCCGTGACATCACCGTGCCGAGCGGAAGGCCTGTCACCGTCGCGATCTCCTTGTACGACAGGTCCTCGAACTCCCGCAGCAGCAACACCTCGCGGTATTCGGCCGGAAGCAAGTCGATGCAGCGACGCAAGCGATCCGTGTCCACAGACTGCAGGAGCTTCACGTCCGGGTCGCTCACAGCATCGGCGCGCTCTTCGACGTGTTCGTCCAGTGCGATGACATTTACATCGTGGCGGCTGCGTTTCCGCCACGTGTAGTAAGTGTTTCGAACGATCGTGAAGAGCCATGGCCGGCAGTCAATGCCGCGCACCCCGTCGAAGAACCGGAATGCGCGGAGGTAGGCCTCCTGAACGACGTCTTCCGCGTCCTGCTCGTTACGCGTCAGCCACCGGGCCAAACCGTATGCCTCACGAAAGTGCGGAAGCACCGTCAGCTCGAACCGCTCGAGTTTCTCCTGCTCCTGCAACCGTCCCTCAATCTCGCTGTATTACCCGCTATCCGATACTACCGCGCCACGATCCGTTCTATTCCAGCCGCAGGTATATTTCTTTCGACCGCCAACGCGAATGCCCCTGCACCGCATTCGCCGGGAGTCCGACGTACGAACTCGACCATCCCGCTCGTGTTACGACAGCTCGTTGAGCAGCGCCTTCGCTTCACGCAGGTCCGCAGTTTCGAAGCCCTCGGTGAATGTGCCGTAGATCCGAGCGAGCAACGTGCGCGCCTCATCCAGCCTGCCGGTGGTCATGTACATACGCGCGAGACTCGTCGAGGTGCGCAGTTCCCACGACTTCGCCTGCTGCTGGCGGGCAAGATGGATGGACCGCTGGAAACAACGTTCTGCCTGGCCAATCGTGGTATGTGCGGCGTCCGCGACGACCATTGCCCCGGTAGCCGCTCGGGCGCGGTCCCGAATGCTCGACTGCATCAGCAAGAGTTCGCCTTTGACACGGTGGAGTTCCGCTTCGTAATAGCGTTCGCCGTTTCGATGCGTCATGTCCAGCGCCTCGTCAAGCAGGCGGAGTCCCTCGTCAATCTGCCCGTCCCTTCCCAGCACCTCCGCCAGCAGGGCCCAGAAGTGCGGCAGCAGTACCCGGGCGCCTGCCGCCTGGTGGGCCGAAAGCCCCTGGTTCATGTGCTCTATCGACGAGTCCAGTCGACCGTGGTCAAACAGTGCCCAACCTAGCATTGTCGTTGCCATCGCCTCGTACATCACCAGACCGTGCTGAACAGAGACCGCAAGGGCGGACTTGGCATGCACCTCTGCCAGGAGTCCTTCGCGTCGAAACTGGTGAAGGACGGCCGCAAAGAAATGTGCGTGCGCCAGTCCGTGAGGTTCGGACAATTCGTGCGCAATACGAAGCGCCTCGTGGATCCGCTCGAGGGCGGTGTCCGGTTTGCCGAGAAACCAGAGCGCCCATGCCCCAAAACAGCGCATCGCCACCCCAGGGTGCTGCGCGTAGATGAACGCATCCTCGCGATGTTGCTCGGGATCGTAGAGCGAGAGCGCTTTGTCGAAATGGCCCGTCGCCGAGTCGACTTCCCCCATATGCATGAAGGTGATCTCCATGGCCAGATGACTGCGCATCGCGAGCCCGGGGTACGGCAGGCGCGCAGCGAGACTCAGGAACTCCTCGGCGATCTCGCGGGCCGTACGCAGTTCGGCCCGCAACGTGTGGAACGTCCAAAGCCCCCAGAGCACCTCGGAAATGTCGGGCGTGTCTCCGATCAGCCGGCACAGCTCGCGTGCACGCTGGTACACGCTGCCCACCTCAGGGGAAGCGTATCCAACGGTTGCAATCAATGGCACGCCAAGCGTCAATTGAAGGCACAGCTCCTGTTCGTCGCGTTCCGCGCTCTCCGGAAGCGTCGCGAGCAGATCGAGACCGCGGCGCGCCAACCCGACCGCCTCTCGGTATGCGAACCGGTGTATGGCATTCACGGCGGCTTGTTTGAGGTGCCTGACGGCCTGCCGGTTGTTCGCCCCTCGCTCAAAGTGCATAGCGAGCTCGGCAGCTATCTCTCCAGCGCGGGCCCCAAACAGCAATTCACCTTCTTCTCCAATCCGCCTGTGGAGTCGCACGCGCTGCAATGCGGATACCCTCTCGTAGAGCACGTCGCAATACAGGGCGTGGATAAAGCCGTACCGACTGACCGCTTCGCCGTTCGGGAGTACGTGAATGCCGCAGTCCTGAATGAACTGATGTCGCCGGGCCAGTTCGTCGAACCGACCTTCCACCTGCGCTCGATCCTCACCCAGGGCGGCGACCACCGCGAGCGACGAGAATTCCGTTCCCGCTACGCTTGCCGCCTCGAGTGTTCGCTGCTCATGCGGATCGAGATGATCGAGCTGCTTCTCGATCATCTGTCTGATGCTGTCGGGCACGCCGACCTCGACGCTTTCTATCTCGACCCCCAATGCCGGCACGTCGTCGAACTCGCCAATCAATCGTTCAGCCACGAGATAGTCGACGGCGTTGACCAGAAACAGCGGATTTCCCTCGGTTCGCTCGCGTATGAGCCGCGCAAGCCGCGGCGGAAACCGATTGCGCGGGAATCTCACGGCCAGGTACTCGGAGATCGCATCCTCGCCAAGGTAATCGAGCGGCAGCTCCTCGCACTGCTGCTTGGCCAGCAGTTCCTGCGTCACGGCCTTGAGCGGATTTCCGCTGGCGTGAAGCTCCGCCGTGCGAAAGGTGCCGATCAGCATGAGCTGCGCCACGTGACGCTGTTTTGCGACGTATGAGATCAGGTCGAGCGTCGAGCAGTCGCTCCAATGAAGGTCCTCCAGAATCAGCACGAGCGGCTGGTCCGCTGTCAGCGTTTCGAGGGCGTCGCCCATTTCCCGCAGCATCCGTTCACGCGATGCTCCGAGCACTTCGCGCCCGAGCGCTTCACGTTCCGACGCGCTGACAAGTGAAGGCAGCTGCTGCAGCCACATTGGTGCGTGCGCGCGCAGGACATCGAAGACCTGCGTGTGGTCGCGGCACAGCCGTCCGATGGCCTCCAGAAACGGCAGGTAGGCTTCACCCGTCCCATACTGTTCCAGACACTGACCCCGAGCGACCCGAATGCCGAGGTCGGAAACGATGCCGCCTGCGAACGTGTCGACAAGCGCGGTCTTGCCAATGCCGGCCTCGCCCGTGACGAAGACGACCTGGCGTTGTCCACCGAGCATCCGATCGAGCCAGCCGTGCATGCGTGCGAGCGCGCCGTCGCGCCCGACCACTCCGGGCGCGAAGTACGACGTACGCAGTGGCGGGACCGGCGAACGTTCGTCTGCGTCCTGACCGATGAAGCGATAGCCGCGTCGATGCTGGGTCTCGATGAACCGCGGAGCCTTTGGATCGTCGTCGAGCGCTTCGCGGAGCTGGCGAATAGTCACCTTCAGGACGGCGTCGCCGACAAAAGTCTCGGGCCAGACCGCGTCGAGAAGCTCTTCTTTTGTCACGAGCTGGCCCCGGCGCTCGACCAGATGGTTGAGCAGCGCGAATGCCTTGGGCCTGAGCGGGACTGCATCCGCGCCTCTCCACAGGCGCTCGCTCGCGACGTCAAGCCTGAAGGGACCGAAAACTAAGGGTTTTTCGCTCCCCACTCCAATCACCAACCATTACCGAAGCATTACGGCAAGTTTATGACTTCCAGCACCCGCGGGGCCTATTGTCCGCCAGTGACGAACGGATGGCAATTCGAGACGGCCCTGGAGAAGGCAGAAGCGACAGGCGCCGCAAGGCGTTTCAGCTTCAGCACTTCGGCAGAGATCGGGTGAAGGACACGAATGTTATGAAAGCGAACTGGACACGGAATACCTTGAAGGCCGCAATTGTGGTAGCAATGATCGTTACGGTGGCCTACGGGTTCTCGTCCGGTCCTCCGGCGGGCCGGACGGGAGCTCCCGGAGAGGGCACGTGCGTTCAGTGCCACCTGGGGACGCTCAACAGCGGCCCGGGCCGGGTTACGATCTCGGGGGTACCCGAGACGTACGAGCCGAACCAGGAATTCACGCTTACCGTCCACGTCGAGCACCCCGACCGGCAACGGTGGGGCTTTCAGATCACGGCGCTCGACGACGCGAATCGACCGGCCGGAACGCTTTCCACGGTCGATCGCAGCATCACGAAGCGCGTCGCAGGAACTGGATCGCTCGCGGGGCGCACGTACATCGAGCACACGTCGGACGGGACGTTTGACGGACGGGCGCAGGGTGCCGAGTGGATGGTCACGTGGACCGCTCCGGCCGAGGACGCCGGCCGCGTGACCTTCTACGCGGCGGGAAACGCCGCGAACGGCGACAACGCATCGTCGGGTGACAGTATCTACACGACCGCGGTTTCGACGGGTCCGGCCGCCGCGCCCGTCATCATCGCGCCGGCCTTCAGGAAGGGCAAGATCCTGCTTCAGGCGAACGGATCGAACCTCGTCCCGGGCGCGACGCTGGAGTTGTCGGGAGGGGGGCTCCAGGCGACGGAATCGTTTCAGCTGTCAGCGAATGCGCCCGGGACGAAGTTCCTTGTGAAGAAATCGGCGCGGAGCACGCCGAGTGGCCTGACGGTCACGGAGGCCCTGCCGGTGGGGGCCAGGGTCACGATCGTGGTGCGCAATCCCGACGGTACGCCATCGGCGCCGGCGACGCTCGGGCGGTAGGAGAGGTGCAGCAGCGTGTTTACGGCAACGAGACGGGCTCGGTGATTCACGCGAGGGCAGACTGAATCGCGCGAGCCCTGGGGGGAGCAAATGACAGTAGGAGCAAAGAGCAATACGGTGTGGATGACGGTGTGCGTGTGCATGCTGATGGTGGGAGCAGGCTTCAGCCGGACGCCGACGCGTGCGGCTGGCGGCAACGGGGCGAACAAACAGGCGAAGATCGCGAAGCGCGGCGACATCCGCAACCTTCCCGATCTACTGAAGCAGCGAATCGTTGACATCTCGGGCCGTCCGCATTCGGCGGACCCGATCCAGGCGTACTCAGAGGCGGACCAGCCGAGCCAGCTGTTCGGCTACTTCCTGCTGGACTCGAACCACTTCCAGCCGAACGTCTTTACATCGACCATACCGGGCATCAACGACGGTGTTGCCCCGACCGCGACGGGCGCAAACCACGACCTGCCGACCATCGGTTCGGTTCGCATGGTCGTCGAGCCGAAGCCCGGACTTCCGACCGATCCCGAAGATCCGGGTGCGTTCATCGACGTCTTCACGGACATCTCGGGACTGTTTGTCGTCAACAACGAGTCAGGGTGGTACGAGGGGTGGATGATCTACACGCTCGACATCGGCGACGTCGCCCCCCCGAGGGCGGACGGGACCGGCGCGCAGTTCGGCAAGATCACGGCCGAGGATGCCGCGGCGCTCGCGGCCATGGGAATTGGAAACAACGTTCCTGGAAGCCTCTTCACGCTCGACGGCGCTGCGCCCCGCATGCCGAGCGCGAACGACCATTTCCCGGACAACGAGACCAACGTCGTCTCGCTGTTCCTGAGCATGGGCACCTTCAACGCGCTTCAGCAGTCGGACGCCCACTCCTACTGGGAGTTCAACCAGTACACGAACTGGGTGTTCCCGCTCTACGAGGAGCCGTTCACGGGCGGGTTCCAGGCCGAGTTCGCGCAGGGCCGGCTCGGGCTCATCAACTCGACCGTCCCCGGATCGGGACCTGCGGGCACGGGGCCGTTCCTGCCTCCAGTGACCGGCGGCAACGACCGGCGCGATGTCGGCGACAACCCCGACAACCCGCGCGACCCGGACCGCGCGCTGGACACGAGCCCGGAGGATCCCGACCGCGGAATGGTCAACAACCCGGACCACAAGGAAAAGCGCGTTCGCTTCATCCCGAGCGGCCTGGCCGAGGAGATCCTCTATGACGTCTACGAGCGACCTGTTTCGTTCGAGCCGGCCGTGCACGACCCGAAGAATCGGCTGTTCCTCGCATATGCGAAGGAAGTGGCGCGGATCGACACGAATGGCGACGGAATCATCTCGTTCACCGAGGCGGATCTCGAGGACACGTCCGATGGCGGGCAGCCGAACGACCGCCTTTTCATCCCTGTGACCGAGTGGACGCGATTCGCAGTCACTCGCGAAATCAACGACGGCCTGCTTGCGCCGCGATTCGCCCCGAGCGAGCGTGCGTGGGTTCTGAGCGGACTCATGGGGACTGTGACGCCAGCCGTGCCAGCGTCGACCAATCGCGACGGCGACAACAGGTGACCTGACGGCGGCCGGTTGGCGGCGTGTGTGACACCGCCGCCCACCGGCCGTTGGCACGAACCGTACCGACCGCGAATCGGCCTGAGGGCGTCCCGGGTGACGCCCAGTGGATATCCGTGTGCCCGGCCCGTTCCCTAAGGCTCGTCCTTGCCAGCGGGTGTACGCCCACGGACGACATCGCTCTGGAGAACAGCAATGCGGAGACTCATTCAACAGGTGTTTGGCTTGCTGGCGTGTTCAGTGGCGTTGATTGCCTGCGAACAATCTGCCGGTGCCGTGATTCGATTCGACAGCGACGCGGCACGGCGACAGTTCGAGGCCTACGTCGCATTCATCGAACACGACCCGGCAAGGTATTCGTCGGAACGTGCGACCGTGCGCCAACTCGAGCAGTCGGGCATCGAGTATCGAATCAGAGTGGGTGGAGACTTCCGCCCAGACGTTGACGGGACCCTGTCGACGGATGGCTCGTGCGTCGTCGTGGCAGTTTCAGACGGTACGGGATCAAACGGCAAAGGTGCCGCACCATGTTCACGCTTCAGCGAACGCGCGTGCCTCGCACACGAGCTCGAACACGCACGCCAGTTCGACAGCCGCGAGCTTTCGTTCACGCGCGATGTACGGTCGGGTCGCTGGGTTCCCGATCCGTCGAGCTACGACATCGGTGATGAGGTGAACGCATGGTCGGCCCAACTCGACGTTGCGACGGATCAGGACTTCTGGCGACGCACCGAAGGCAGCCCCGCGATCGGGCCGAGTCTGCTGGCAATCTTTGCGGCGCAACAATCCGACGCCGCACGCGCCAGTCTGCTTCAACGGAGCGGGTATGGGCACCTCGCGCCGACCAGGTGACCACATTCGTCAGTGTCGTGGTCGCCTCCGCAACGCGAGCGCCGCTCGGTTGACAGTTCGCACCAGTGCTGTATTGCCTGTGTTCCAGAGTCAAATCCGTCTCACACGTTGAGCCTGCCTCGCACGACGTGATATGAAGCTAAGCCACTGCAGTTGGTTCTCGCAGGATGATGCGCCACACCCTCAAGGATTCCGCGTAGGGAATCCGAATCCAGCCCGGCTCCTTCAGCCGCCACAATCCGGAGGACAGCATGTTCAAGGTTTCGTCAGCGCTTCGTCGCTTGCGCGCCGTCGTAGTAGTGCTTGCCGCGACGATGGTTCTCGTTTCTGGAAGCCAGACCCGAGCTCAACAGGGTACGCCTGCACCCGGCTCGGCAGGCGCAACGACGTCCATCGACGGCAAGCAACTCCCCCCGCCCGACCCGAAGTTTGGCGGCGTGATCAAGGAAGACGCCCTGCAGTCCAAGCCGTGGTGGGCGCCGCGCATCGTGCCCCCCGCGGGCGCTCCGAATGTCCTCCTCATCATCACGGACGATGCCGGGTTCGGAGTCCCCGGCACGTTCGGCGGCGTCATCCCGACTCCGACGATGGATCGCATCGCGAGGGACGGCCTGCGCTACAACAACATCCACTCCACCGCGCTCTGTTCGCCCACGCGTGCTGCGCTCATCACCGGGCGGAACCACCACTCGGTGGGTTTTGGCGTGATCTCCGAGCAGTCAACGGGGTTCCCCGGATACAACAGCATCATCACCAAGGACAAGGCCACCGTCGGGCGAATCCTGCTCGACAATGGATATGCAACCTCGTGGTTCGGCAAGGACCACAACACGCCGGCCTTTGCCGCGAGCCAGGTCGGGCCGTTCGACCAGTGGCCCACAGGCATGGGATTCGAGTATTTCTACGGCTTCGTCGGCGGTGACGCCAACCAGTGGGAGCCGAACCTGTTCCGCAACACCACCCAGATCTATCCGTTCCAGGGCAAGCCGGGATGGAACCTCGTCACCGGCATGGCGGACGACGCGATCGACTACCTGAACCGCATCAACCAGACGGACCCGAGCAAGCCGTTCTTCGTCAAGTACGCACCCGGCGCCACCCACGCGCCGCACCACCCGACCCAGGAGTGGATCGACAAGATCCACGCGATGCACCTGTTTGACGACGGGTGGAACAAGCTCCGCGAGAGAATCTTCGAGAATCAGAAGCGCCTCGGCGTGATTCCCGCCGACACCAAACTCGAGCCGTGGCCGACAAGTGTCATCAAGAACTGGGACGATTGCACGCCGGAGGAGAAGAAGCTGTTCATCAAGCAGGCCGAGATCTTTGCGGCGTATGCCGCATACAGTGACTACGAGATCGGACGTGTCGTCCAGGCCGTCCAGGATATGGGCAAGCTCGACAACACCCTTGTCATCTATATCAACGGCGACAACGGAACGAGCGCCGAGGGCGGTCCGCTTGGCACGCCAAACGAAGTCGCATTCTTCAACGGCGTCAACATGATGCCTGTTGCGGACCAAATGAAGTGGTACGACGTCTGGGGTACGGAACAGACCTACAACCACATGTCGGCGGGCTGGTCGTGGGCGTTTGACACGCCGTTCACGTGGTTCAAGCAGAACGCGTCGCGACTCGGCGGAGTCGGCCAGAACATGGCGATCTCGTGGCCGGCGCGTATCAAGGACAAGGGCGGGTTGCGCGAGCAGTTCTGCCACGTCATCGACATCGTTCCCACGATCCTCGAGGCGGCCGGCATATCCGCGCCCGACTATGTGGATGGGATCAAGCAGGCGCCGATCGAAGGGACGAGCCTCGTGTACACGTTTGACGCGGCGAATGCCAAGGCGCCGTCGCGGCACAAGACACAGTATTTCGAGATGATGGGTCAGTGGGCCATGTACGACGACGGATGGCTGCTCAGCACCAAGGTGAACCGCGCTCCGTGGGAGGCCTTCGGTCCAGCTAACACGGACCCGCTCAACAATCAGGTGCTCGAGCTCTACAACCTGACGACGGACTTCAGCCAATCACAGAATGTCGCCGACAAGTTCCCCGACAAGGTGAAGGAGTTGAAGCAGCTGTTCATCGCGGAAGCCAAGAAGTACCAGGTCTTCCCGATGGATGCGTCGGTGGCTGCACGTATGGTCGCGCCGCGCCCCAACATCACCGCTGGCCGTACGGAGTTTGTGTATACAAGACCGATGATCGGGCTGCCGCAGGGCGATTCGCCAGCGTTGCTCAACAGCTCGTACACAATCACCGCCGACATTGAAGTTCCTCAAGGCGGAGCCGAAGGAATGATCCTCACGTCGGGCGGCAGGTTCGCCGGCTACGGCTTCTACTTGCTCAAGGGCAAGCCGGTGTTCCTGTGGAACCTGATCGATATGAATCGTGTCAAGTGGGAGGGTCCGGACGCACTCACGCCAGGCAAACATACGCTCGAGTTCGACTTCACGTACGACGGACTTGGCGCAGGCACGCTGGCCTACAACAATTTCAGCGGCCTCGGCCGGCCAGGCACAGGCGTGCTGAAGGTGGACGGAAAAGTTGTCCAGACGATTACCATGCCACACACATTGCCGATGATCCTGCAGTGGGACGAGAGCTTTGACGTCGGCTCGGACACGCTTACGGGCGTGAACGACGCGGACTACAAGCCGCCGTTCGCACTGACCGCGAAGCTCAACAAGCTGACAATCAAGGTGAACCGTCCGCAGTTGTCGCCCGAGGACATCAAGAAGCTCCAGACGGCCACGCCGAACAACGCGTCGAGCGAGTAGCCCGCGCGTCTGATGTGCACCGAACAGGCGGGCTGCGTTCATCGGGACGCAGCCCGCCTGTTCTGTTCACGGCCGACATCTGCTGCTGAGGCGAACGTGGTACTCCGGCGCCGAGTTATTCGGACGGCGCATCGCGAGAATGTCGCTGGACGAAGGAACGACACGCCGATATAAACGACGTTCGCAGACCCGACGGCTCTTGCATGGAATCCGCGCTCTCGTGCGGTCTCGGTCGTGACAACGAAATGATCAAGACGATTGCTCGCCTCATACTCGTGCTTCTGCTCTCGAGCGCCGGACACGCACAGACCACGCCCAGCGCGCTCGGCCGTGATTCCTCACACACGACGTGTCTGCCGACGGGAGTCTGTCTTGACCCGGCGGGAGCGTCGTTCGCCGTGGGCAACATGCCGCTGGGGATGGTGCTCTCGCCCGAAGGCGACCGCCTCGTGCTGTCGCTCAACGGCTGGCGCCAGCAGGGGCTGCAGGTCGTCGATCGCAACACAGGCGCGGTCGTGCAGACGATTTCGCAGCCCGGCGCGTTCCTTGGTCTGGCCTTCTCGAACGACGGCAGTACGCTCTACGCCTCGGGCGGCAACGAGGACGTCATCTACCGCTACGCGTGGCGAGACAAACAGGCGGTCCCTGTCGATACGATCGTCCTCGCGCCAAAGGAGCCCGGGAAGGATGGCACGCGCTATCCCGCGCGGATCGCGCTGTCACGCGACGGAAAGCGCCTGTACGTCGCAGAGAATCTCGCGGACTCGTTGGCCGTCGTCGACCTCGACACGCGACGCGTCGTTCAGCGCCTTGCCACCGAGGCCTACCCGTACGACGTCGCCGTCGCGCCGAACGGCGACGTGTATGTATCGGCGTGGGGTGGCACCACCGTTTCGTGGTTCGTTGCGGGTGACGGCAGCACGCTGAAGGAGCGCTCGCGAATCGCCGTCGGCCGGCACCCGTCCGCGCTGCTCTTCAACAGCGGCGGTTCGCGGTTGTTCGTCGCTTCGGCGAGCACCAACCGCATCGCGGTCATCGACACCAGAACCGGGCGTCCGCAGAAACCCTTGCTCGACCCGCCGCCAGCGGGACCAAATGAGGGCAGCACGCCGAACGGGCTCGCGCTGTCGCGGGACGGCTCTCGCCTCTACGTGGCCGAGGCCGACAACAACGCCGTGGCCGTCTTTCAGCTCTCCGCGAGAGCGAGCGGCAACCGCGGCGCACGCGGGCCAAGCCGACTGATCGGGAGAATCCCCGTCGAGTGGTACCCGGCAGCGCTGTTGATGACCGGCGAATCGCTCTTCGTGCTGAACGGCAAGGGCAAGGGCACGCGTCCGAATCCGCAGTTCCCCCAGCCGGGGACAAAGCGGTCCGACGAAAACACGATGTACACGCTTGGGCAACTGAACGGATCGGTCACCGTGTTGCCTGCGAACGCGACTGCCGCCGAGCTCGCGCGGCTCACCGAGCGAGTCGCGCGCGCGAACAACTGGGATCGGGCGCGGACTGCCGCGCCGCAATTCCCGCCGTTCAAGCACGTGATCTACATCATCAAGGAGAATCGCACGTACGACCAGGTCATGGGAGACCTGCCGCAGGGTGACGGCGACGCGTCGTTGGTCTTCTTCCCTGCCGCTGTCTCACCGAACCACCACGCGATGGCCGAGCGGTTCGGGCTGTTCGACCGCTTCTTCTGCAACGCCGAGGTCAGTTCGCAGGGGCACGTGTGGAGCACGGCGGCGTACGTCACCGATTACGGCGAGAAGACGATCCCTTCGCTCTATTCGGATCGGCGCGACGGCAACGACCGCGGCGACGTCGACGAACCAGCGTCCGGTTACCTGTGGAATTCGGCAATCAGGAAGGGGATCTCACTTCGCAACTACGGCGAATTCGGCGAACCGCTGCCTGCGACCGATCCGAACGGACCGGTTCGGTACCACGCGACCAAGACCGCGCTCAATCCGTTCACCTGTCCCGAGTACCCGTCCTTTGACATGAAGATCCTGGACCAGGATCGCGTCGACGTGTGGCTCGGCGAGTTTCAGCAGTACGTCCATCGGCGGAATCTTCCGGCGCTCCAGATCATGCATCTCCCCGGCGACCACACGTCGGGCGCGCGGCCGGGAACGCTCACACCCAGGGCGCATATGGCGGACAACGATCTCGCACTGGGGCGGATCGTGGACGCGGTGTCGCACTCGCCCTACTGGAAGGACACGGTTCTTTTCGTGCTGGAGGACGACGCGCAGGACGGGCCCGATCACGTCGATTCGCATCGCTCGGTGCTGCTCGTCATCTCCGCGTACAACAAGGGCGGCGTCATTCACCGGTTCGTGAACACGACGGACGTCATGGCGACGATGGAAGCGATCCTCGGGCTCCCCAGGCTATCGACGTTCGACTACTTCGGGCGCCCGTTGCGGGAGATCTTCACGGACGCGCCCGATCTCAGACCGTACTCCGCGCTCACGTCGGATCAACCGCTCGACGAAATGAACCCCGCGCACGGTGCGAACACGCAGGCCTCGGTGGATCTCGACCTGGACCGGGTCGACGCGGCCGACGAGGACACGTTCAATCGAATACTCTGGAGCACGATCAAGGGCGCTCAACCCTATCCGGGAATCCGGCGGATGTCGTCGCTCGAGGTGGTCCGGGAGAGATGACCCGGCTCGAGACCGGGGGCCGACCGTCGCGTCGCGTCACTGCAGATTGAGCTGCCACGAGACGCCGTACCTGTCGTTGAGCCAGCCGAACCTCGTGCTGAAGCCATAATTGTCGAGCGGCATCAAGACCGATCCGCCCTCCGACAACCGGCTGAACGCATCCTGCTGCTCGGCCTCGCTCTCGCATTCCACAAACATCGAGATGGACGGCGTGAAGCCGAACGCATGCTTGGCGGGCGAGTCGATACACATCAAGCGCTGACCGCTTACGGTGAACCTCGCAAGCCTGACGGAGCCCTCGGCGCCCGGCTCACCGGCGCCGTACCGATCCACGCTTTCGATTCCGGAATTTCCAAACAGCGACACATAGAAGGTCATCGCCTCTTCCGCGACGCCCTCGAACATCAGAAACGGAGTGACTGTGCGTGCCATTGAATCCTCCTTCGCGCGCCCGCGGATAGGCGCTTCGGTCGCAGAACGCGCGTGTCGTGCGCGAACGTATGAATCCGAGTATCTCTCAGTTCTGCCGGCCCACGGAAACCGGCGCGGCCTCTTGTCTGTCGAGGATCACCAGAGCGATACCGCCGAGAATGGCGACCGACGCGATCACGAGCCGCAGCGCGAGTTGCTCGCCGAGAAAGACGATCCCTCCAATGGCAGCGATCACCGGCACGCTCAGCTGGACCGTGGCGGCGTGCGTCGCCTTGAGCCCCTTCAGCGCCGTGTACCAGATCGCGTACCCAACGCCTGACGCCAGACCTCCCGAGATCACCGCATACAACAGACCGAGGCGGTCCACCGAGAGCCACGGCGCAGCCGCGACGCCGAGCGCGGCGGCGAATGGAACGGCTCGCAGGAAGTTTGCGGCCGTCGTGGCGGTGGGCTCGCCAGCCTGCCGGCCGCGCAGTGAATACACTCCCCACGCGATTCCGGCTGCGAGCATCAACGCAGCGCTGACGGCAGGAGGCGCCGACAGACCGGGAAGCATCAGTCCGACAAGACCGCCGAGCGCGAGCAGAAACCCGGCGACCTGGCGCGCTCGCGGCCGCTCTCCCACCCACAGCCCGTACCCGACCATCGTCGCCTGCACGGCCCCAAAGAGCAGCAGCGCGCCGGTTCCCGCCGAGAGCCCGACGTAGGCGAACGAGAAGCACGCGGCGTACGCAAAGAGCGCGAGCGCGGACGCCCAGCTTCCGGCGCCGCGCTCGGCGCTCCCGCGTAGTCGTACGATCAGCCACAGTACAAGCGCGCCCGAAACGATCCGAACCACCGTGAACGTCGCCGCGTCGATTCGGGTGTCCTTCAGCGCCAGCCGGCACAGGATGGAGTTCCCCGCGAACGCGATCATTGCCAGCAACGTGAGGATCGACGCCCGGGCCGTTGCATGCGACTGTGTCACCGGGCCGCCGCCGCTTGCGCTACTTTTTGAAGTCGTCCTTGTGTTCCTCCGAGATCTTGTCGACTTTTGCCTTCAGCTCGTCCTGTTCCTTTCTGAGCTGCGCAAGCTTGTCGTTAAGCTGCTTGCTCTGGGCCTGAAAGTCCTCTTCCGTCGCAACCGCCGGGTCGTAGCTGATCTTCACCAGCTGGGCAGCCAACCCCGCAACCTCGGATTCCTTGCGAAGATGCTCACCGCGCGCAGCGAGGTACTGCTTGAACCAGTCGGCGATATTCAGCTTGCTTGCCTCGTCGGACTTCGACGCGGCTTCGCCCAACTTGCTCTTGGACGTCTCCAGCTGCTTCTCGACCTCCTTCATCGGATCGGCGAGATCGGCCATCTCCTCAAACGTCGGGTTGTCCTTCAGAAGATCCTTGTACTTGGCCACCGCGTCGTCTTTGAGCTTCATCCCTTCCGTCTGCAACGCGTTGGACTCGTCAACCAGCTTGTTTGCCTTGTCGGTATCGGGGAAACCACCGATGGAAAAACTACACGCGCTCGACAGCCCGAGCACAAGGGATACGAACGCGATCAGAACGTGTCTGTTCATGGGAGCACCTCGCTGCGTATTCTGGGTTTTCAGGGACGGACAGAGGGAATCTGTGCCCAGAGGGTACTACAATCCTCTGGAAACGTCGCTTTGATTCACCCGCGACGGCGTGCCTGCGCATGGTTGCGTCGCGGCCCGGCAAGAGGGTAGATTCTGGGGGTCCTGCCTCCGCACACCATCTGACCCACCTCGAAAGAACGCGCGCCCCCGCTCTTCAGGGAGGCCGCAATGAAGATTCCAAACCGGTTCATGCGAGCCGCCGCCGTGGCGGCCGCATCAGCGCTTCTTTCCGTCTCTGCTTCCGCACAGACAGCTGCACCCTCGTCAAAGACCGATTTTGATCGAACGCGGATGCTCGCCGGGCATCTGCTCCGTCGCGCCGGTTTCGGCCCGAGTCCAAAGGACATCAAGGCCGTTCTCAAGCGCGGGCTGTCCGGCTGGATCGATTGGCAGCTGAACCCCGACAAGATCGACGACTCGGTCTCGCAGGCGGCCTTGCCCCCGCCCCCGCGCGAACGCGACGCGCGCGACGACCGGCCGTGGATGCGGCGGTGGTACACGCGAATGGTGACCTCGAGGCGGCAGCTGCTCGAGAAGATGACGCTCGTCTGGCACGAGCACTTCGCCGTGTCGGACGCAAAGGTCTACGACGGCCGCTTCATGAACCACTACGAAGAGACGCTCAGGCGCAACGCGCTCGGCAGCTTCCGGCAGATGCTCGTCGACGTGACACGCGACGACGCGATGCTCGTCTGGCTCGACAACGATCCGAACAACGGTCAGGCATTCGACGACGCCGGCAACCAGATCCCGCCGAACGAGAACTACGCGCGCGAACTGTTGCAGCTGTTCGCGGTGGGACCCGTGCAGCTGCACATGGACGGCACTCCCATCCTCGACGCGCAGGGCGCGCCGCTGCCGAACTACTCGGAGACCGACGTGCGCGAGATCGCCCGCGCCGTGACCGGGTGGGACGCGGACTGGGAGCACGCCGGAGCCGCGCGGTTCTACCCAAGCGAGCACGACCCGAACGACAAGACGGTGATGGGAACCGTGATCCACGGCCGGCTCGGGGACGACGGCGCGCGAGAGATCGAAGACGTCGCCGACGTCATCATGCGCCATCCGTCGACGGCGCCATTCATTGCACGGGAGCTCGTCCTGCGGATCGCGACCGAGACACCTTCGCCGGGATATGTCGAGCGCGTCGCGACGGTATTCAGGACGACGAACGGCGACCTGAAGGCAACCGTGCGCGCGATCCTCGTGGATCCCGAGTTCACGAGCGACGCAGTCATCCGGACACAGTTCAAGACGCCCATCGAGGCATTCGTGGGCGCGATCCGGGCGCTCGAGGGAACGACACAGGGAAATTCCTTCATCGACTGGACCCGCGACGCCAAGCACCTGATCTACTACCCGCCGTCGGTGTTCAGCTTCTTCCGGCCGGGTCAGAAGCGGTCGCTCGTCAACACCGCGCTCGCGATCACACGCGATTCGGCCGGCGACGAGCTGACGAACGGTCACACCGATTCGGACGGCTATCGCGATACCGCGTTCGACGCGCGGCGGCTGATTCGGAAGTACAAACTGAGAACTCCCGATCAGGCCGTCGACTATCTCGCCGGCGCCCTGCTCGCCGACGACCTCCGCCCCGAGGTTCGCCAGATCGTCGTGGCGTACATGGACGGCCGCGTGGACGAAACGAAATTCCGAGGCGCGGCGTGGCTGATCGTCTGTTCGCCGGACTTCCAGCGGAACTGAAGGAGGACGTCATGAAGAATCGAATCAACAGACGCGAATTCATCCGCCGGAGCGCGATCACTTCGGTCGGTCTCAGCTTTGCGAGTCCGCTGCTCCAGGGCGTGACGTTTGCCCGCGGCCTGCGCGGCCAGGGCGGCGGATCCGACAAGGTCATCGTGACGGTGAACCTCTTTGGCGGGAACGACTACCTGAATACGGTGATTCCCATTGGTCAATACGACCGGTATCGGGAGCTCAGGCCTCAGCTCGGGCTCGAGCGCGACCGCGTGCTCGCGCTCGCCGGCATCACCGACTTTGGCCTCAACCCAGGCATGACGGCATTCCAGAGTCTCTTTGCCTCGGGCCGGCTCGCGATCGTCAATGGTGTCGGCGCGCCTCGGGACGCCGACGGCCTGTTCAATCACGAGCTCAGCCAGTACCTGTTCCAGTCGGGCGCGTCGACCGATCCGGCGCTCACGACGACACGGACGGGCTGGCTCGGCCGCTATCTCGACACGGTCGGCGAAGGCATCATCTCACCCGGAATCAACCTCGGCGGCGGCCAGGTCGTGCTCGCCGGGCTGGAACGTGACGCGCTCGCCATCGGGTCGATCGGCGATCTGCAGATCCGAATCTCGGACGACCGGGATGCACGACTCGAGGCCTACACGCGCATCATGCAGCTTCCCGACGCGGACACCGCCGGCGAATACAACCGCGAGGTCCGCAAGCGTGCGCTCGATCAGACGGCGACCATTCAGGAGCGCACGAACGCATACGAGCCGGCGGTCGAATATCCGGACAACAACTCGCTCGCCGATTCGCTCAGACAGTGCGCGTCGCTCGTCTGGTCGGATCTCGGAGTGCGTGCCGTCTGCGTCGGCTATGACGGGTTCGACACGCACGCTTCACAGAATGACGGAGCCGGTCCGAACGAGCTCGGCAACCACGACTACTCGCTTATGTCGGTGAGCGAGGCGATCGCCGCGTTCCAGGCCGACCTCGAGGCGCAGGGAGTCGCGGACCGCGTGCTCACGGTGGTGTTCTCGGAGTTCGGGCGACGGCCCGAAGAGAACGCCGACATCGGAACCGATCACGGGTATGCGAACGCGATGTTCGTGGTGGGGACGGGCGTTCGCGGCGGTGCGTACGGCGACTATCCGAGCCTTGCGGAGGATCGGCTCGTGCTCGACGGCAACGTCGATGCAACGGTCGACCTGCGGTCGGTGTATGCGACGTTGCTTGGCGGCTTCCTCGACACCGACCCGGCGCCGGTGCTGGGCGGGCAGTTCCCGCAGTTGGGGTTTCTGGTGTGAGGAACCCAGAGCAGTCGCCGCACGGATGACGTCGGACTGAGCGGCGCCGGTGAGGGCTCACCCCCTGCCGGCGCTCACTCCGCCCGCAGCGCGACCACCGGATCCACCCGTGTCGCACGCCGTGCAGGAATCCAGCACGCCAGCGCGGCCACCGCAATCAACGTGACGCCGGCGATGACGAACGTCAGCGGATCCGTCGGCTCGACGCCGAACAGCTGGGTCTCGACGACCTTCTTCAACGCAAACGCCGCCGCGGTGCCGACGACGAGTCCCACGATCGAATACGCGAGCCCCTGCGAGATGATCATCCGCAACACACCGCCCGTCTCGGCGCCGAGCGCCATCCGGATGCCGATCTCGTTTGTGCGCTGCGCCACCGAGTACGACATCACGCCGTACAACCCGATCGCCGCGAGCAGCAGCGCCAGCCCGCCAAAGAACGCGAGCAAACTCGCGAACAGCCGCTCCTCCGTCACGGTCTCGGCCGACCGCGCTTCCTGCGACATCAAGCGGGTCACCGGCAGCGCAGAGTCCGCCTCGCGCACAACCTGGCGCACCGCATCGCCAAGCGCGCCAGGGTCGCCGGTCGTTCGCACGGCAAACGATATCGAGCCGATGCGCTTCTGGTCCTGGAGCCACGGCCTGTAGATCATCGGCTCGATCTCGTCGCGCTGGCTGCTGTACTTGGTATCTCGCACCACACCCACGATCTCGATCTGACCGGCCGTGTCCTCGTCGAATCCCACGCGCTTTCCGATCGGATCCTCGTTCGGGAAGTACTTTCGCACCAGCGCTTCGCTCACGACCGCCACCTTGTTCGAGTTCTCGGCATCCTGCGGGGTGAATGCGCGCCCGCTCACTACGGGAATCTCCATCGCCTCGAAGTAGTTCTCGCGCACGACCTGGCGATTCGTGAGGTGCTCGGTGGCCGACTGCACTGTCTCGCCAGGCAGGATGAGCTCGGTGTTCGTGATCATGTGAGAAATGAGCGGAGTGCGCGAGAACGTCACCGATCGAACACCTGGAAGACTCTCGAGCCGCTCGGTGATCCGCCGGTACAGCTGTTCGAGTCGATCGCCTTCATACCCAAGCGCTCCGGGCTTGAGCGAGAAGATCAGCAGGTTCGCCTGGTTGAATCCAAGCTCGACGCTCTGCAGGTTGTGGACCGTGCGGATGAAGAGACCGGCGCCAAGCAGCAGCAGCAGCGACATCGCCACCTGTGCCACGACAAGCGCCTTGCTCAGCCGCGATTTCGCGACGCCAGCTCCGCCTCGCTTGCCTTCCCGCAGCGCCGACATCAGGTCGAGCCGCGTCGCCCGCAATGCCGGAGCCAGCCCGAACACGATTCCGGTCAGGATCGATACGGCAACCGTAAACCCCAGGACCCGGGGGCTGATGTGGTACTCGAGCCCACGCGGCAACAACCCGGCTTCCAGGTTCCCCATCGCCGAGAGAGCGTCCATGCCCCAAATCGCAAACACGATGCCCGCGACGGCTCCAAGCGCCGACAGGAGAAGACTCTCGGTGAGCAGCTGGCGGATCAGCCGAATCCGACCGGCGCCCATCGCGAGGCGCAACGTGATCTCCGACGAACGAGCTGCCGAGCGGGCGAGCAGCATGTTGGCGACATTTGCGCACGCGATGAGGAGGACGAGCCCGACGACGCCGAACACCAGGTAGATCGTCGACGAGTAGACGCGCCGGGTTTCCGTCATTCCGCGACTGCCGGACTGCGCGATGAGAATCGGATAGTCCCTGGGATCGATCTCGGCGGATTCGCTCGCCTTCTTTGGCGCCGGCATCATCTGCAGCGCGAGCGTCTGGAAGGTGGGCTCAAGGCTCTGCCTCGCCTGCGCGATCGTGGCGCCAGGCTTCAGGCGGCCGATGAAATGCGCGAACCACACACCAGGCTCGCCCGGATGCTCCATCTCGGACGACTCGCCGGCGAGCAGCGGTTCGAGCGCCATCGGCACCGTAACGACGGGACGCGTGTTGACCTGGATCGTGCCCGTGAACTCGCGTGGCGTGACGCCGACCACCGTGCACATCATCTTGTTGATCGAGATCTGTCGCCCGATCACCTGAGGGTCGCCGCCGAATCGGGTCTGCCAGAAGGCGTGGCTTATCACGGCAACGGGTGGAGCCCCCGGTGCGTCGTCCGCGTCGTTGAGGGTGCGTCCGATGGCGGCCCGGACTCCCAACAGGGAGTAGTAGTTTCCGGTGACGTACTGCCCGTCGGCGACTTCGGCACTGCCGTCAACGGCGATGTTTGCATCCCAGAGATCGGCAAAGGCCATCAGGTCCGAAAGCGCGCTGTCCTGCTTCCGAAGCGCGTCGAAGAAGCGGAAGTGGAACGACGAACTCCCGGTTCTCCCGGCGGCACGGTCGCCGGCGCCGTACCCGTCGGTTCCCGTGACACGGAATGGAGATCCGGCTTCCCACTCGAACAACACGAGGCGGTCGGGCTCCTGGACAGGGAGCGTCTGGAGCAGCACCGTATCGACGACACTGAAGATCGCCGTGTTCGCGCCGATGCCGAGCGCGAGCGAGAGCACGGCAACGGCGGTGAACGCCGGCGTCTTGCGCAGCATTCTGAAGCCGTAGCGCAGGTCCTGGAACGTCTCCTCGAGGAACCGGATGCCGCGAACGTCGCGCGCATCCTCCTTTACCTGTTCGACTCCGCCAAAACTCCGGAGCGCCGCCGTACGAGCCTCGGCCGGGCTCAAGCCACGCGCGATGTTCTGCTCGGTCTCGCGCTCGATGTGAAAGCGCAGCTCCTCGTCGAGCTCACGCTCGACGTCGTCTCTTCGAACCAGCGCGCGCAACCTGCGCATCAGCGTGTCGAACATGGCGGATCCTCCAGGTCAGGCCGTACCCAGGATGAGCGCGACGGCGGACGCGAAGCGCTCCCACAACTCGGTCTCCTCGGTCAGCTGTTTTCGACCGCGTGCGGTCAACTCGTAGAACTTTGCGCGCCGGTTGTTCTCGGAGGCGCCCCATTCGGCCGCGATCCAGCCGCGGTTCTCGAGGCGGTGTAGCGCGGGGTAGAGCGACCCCTGCCCGATGCGCAGCACATCGCCGGATACCTGCTGAATCCGCTGCGCGATGTCCCATCCGTGCGTGGGCCCTGCCTGCAGCGTTTTCAGCACGAGCAGGTCGAGCGTTCCCTGCAGAAGATCGGTCTGTATCGTCATCGTTCTCTCCCCTCGACATTCGACAGGGGCCGACGGTACGCCGTCTCTTGTCGAATGTCAACAGGAGAGTTTTGCGAGCCGGTGGAGTTCAATCGACCGGTCCGCCGGGACCGGAAACGACGGTCGGTATCGAAACCGGCAAATCCCAGAATCGGACACTTTCGGCCTTTACACTGGCTATACAACGGCGAGTAAGTGGCCTGTTTTGAGCATCTTGCGAGGAGCTGAGGCAATGGCACGGGAATTGGTAGCACTGTCCTGCGCAATTGCCATGGATATTCCAAAACCAAGAGCCTCCAAACGCTGGCGGTACGTCAAGATGGCGGTCTTCGCCACAGCGGGAGTCGTCGTCGTTACGGTTCTGACGGTCACGCTCGCGCGGTTGAAACCGGCAGATCCCACGGTCGACGGCGGCACGGTGTGGCGCGGCACGGTCGAGCGCGGGCCAATGATCCGACAGGTCCGCGGCACCGGGACGCTCGTGCCGGTCGAGATCCGCGTGATTCCAGCGGCAACCGACGGCCAGGTTGAACGGGTCGTCGTTCAGCCGGGCACCGACGTCGGCTCGGATTCGGTCATCCTCGAGCTCAGCAACCCCGAGCTCCAGCTCGCCACGCAGGACGCCGAGTTCAAGCTGAAGGCCGGCTCGGCCGAGCTCGAACGCCAGACGGTCCAGCTCAAGAGCGAACTGCTCGCACAGGAATCCGAAGTGGCCAAGGTCGAGGCCGACTACAAACAGGCGGTCCTGCACGCGAACGCCGACGAAGAGCTCAACGCCAAGGGGCTCATCGCTCCGATGACGCAGAAGCTGTCGCGGCTGACCGCCGACGAGCTCGCCAACCGGTATCGCATCGCAAAGGAGCGGATGCAGTTCGCGCGCCAGTCCATGGAGGCGCAACTCGCGTCGCAGCGCGCCGAGATCGACCAGCTGCGCGCAACGCTCGAGCTGCGGCGCAGCCAGGTCGCCGGTCTTCAGGTTCGCGCGGGAATTGCGGGCGTCCTTCAACAGGTCTCCGTCGAGGTCGGTCAACGAGTGTCTTCAGGCGCGCCGCTCGCCCGCGTCGCGGAGCCGACGCACCTCAAGGCCGAGCTCAAGGTGCCCGAGACACAGGCAAAGGACGTTGCCGTCGGCCAGGCGGCGTCGATCGATACGCGCAACGGACTGGTCGCGGGCACCGTGTCACGGATCGATCCGGCGGCCGTGCAGGGCACGGTGACACTCGACGTCGCCTTCACACAGCCGCTTCCGGCCGGCGCGCGCCCGGACCTCACCGTCGACGGAACGATCGAAATCGAACATCTCGACGACGTTCTCTTCGTCAACCGGCCGGTCAACGCGCAACCGCAGACGACCGTAGGTTTGTTCCGGATCATCGACGACGGAGCCGCGGCCACGCGCGTGCCCGTCAAGCTCGGACGAAGCTCGGTCAGCACGATCGAAATCGTGGACGGGCTGGCTCCCGGCGACAAGGTGATCCTTTCCGACATGTCCGCATGGGACGGATACGATCGTGTCCGACTGAAGTAACACCCTGCAGAGGAGTGAGCATGAGCACATCGACGCAACCACTGATCCGGCTCGACAACCTGGCGAAAGTGTTTTCGACGGACGAAGTCGAGACGCACGCCCTGTCGGGCATCCACCTCGAGATCGGGCAGGGCGAGTACGTGTCGATTTCGGGCCCGTCCGGCTGCGGCAAATCGACGCTGCTCTCGATCCTCGGGCTTCTCGATTCGCCGACGGACGGCGAGTACCTTCTTGCGGGCGAACCGGTCGCAAACCTCACGCTCGCCGAGCGCGCGCGCATCCGTAACCGCAGGATCGGGTTCATCTTCCAGAGCTTCAACCTGATCGGCGATCTCACGGTCTTCGAGAACGTCGAGCTCCCGCTCACCTATCGCGGCATGGGCGCCTCCGAGCGAAAGCGGCGCGTCAACGATGCGCTTGGCCGCGTCGGCATGACTCGTCGCGCGAAACACCTTCCGAGCCAGCTGTCGGGCGGCCAGCAGCAGCGCGTCGCCGTCGCGCGTGCGCTCGTCGGCGAGCCGTCGATCCTGCTCGCGGACGAGCCGACCGGCAACCTCGACTCAAAGAACGGCGAAGCCGTGATGGAGCTCCTGCGCGAGCTGCATCGCGGCGGCGCGACGATCTGCATGGTGACGCACGATTCGCGCTTTGCGCGGCACGCGGACCGGACGGTCCACCTCTTTGACGGCCGGGTCGTCGACGAGATGGTCGAAGCGAACTGACACCGAGCGACCGACGTGGAGCATCGATGATCTCCCTTCACAACGTCGAAAAGCACGTCGAGCGTGCGGGAACACGCACGTACATCCTCAGCCGCATCGATCTGACCGTCGGCGAGGGCGACTTCGTTTCGGTCATGGGACCGTCCGGCGCCGGCAAGTCGACACTGCTTCACATCATAGGAATGCACGACGCCGGCTGGACGGGTGAGCTCGCGTTTCTCGGCCGCGACGTACACACGCTCAACCCGAAGCAGCGCGCCGAACTTCGAAACCAGAACATCGGATTCGTGTTCCAGAGCTATCACCTGCTCGACGATCTGACGGTCTACGAGAATCTCGAGATTCCGCTCTCCTACCGGAATTACCCGAAGCACGAGCGCGCGAGCATCGTCGCCGACGTGCTCGACCGCTTTCAGATCGTCGGGAAGAAGGACCTGTACCCGAGCCAGCTCTCCGGCGGCCAGCAGCAGTTGGTGGGCGTCGCCCGCGCGATCGTGGCGTCCCCAAAAGTCATCCTTGCCGACGAGCCGACTGGAAACCTCCATTCGGAACAGGGGCGCGAGATCATGAAGCTCTTCAAACGGCTGAACGACGAAGGCACGACCATCATCCAGGTCACGCATTCCGAGGAGAACGCGGCGTACGGAAACCGTGTCGTCCGCCTGCGTGACGGTTGGATCGTCGACGCCTGAAGGGCGTGTCGCGACGCCGCACACGTGTGCTGCGCCGCACCCGCGAAGCGCGTGGATGTCGAATCGCGCTGGAGACTGAAATGGGAATTCTGCTTGACGACATCCGCATCGGGCTCCGACTGCTGGCAAAGAGCCCACTGTCCACCTCTGCGGCCGTGCTCACGCTTGCGCTCGCGATCGGCGCCAACACGGCAATCTTCAGCGTTGTCAACGCGGCCATTCTGAGACCGCTTCCGTACGCCGACTCCGAACGCCTTGTCGAGATTCGTGCGGCGCTTCCGAGCATCGGCGCCAGGGTGCTCCCGATGTCGCCGCCGGAGTTTGCGGACGTCCGCGACCGCTCGCACGTGTTCGAGGACGTGGCCGCGTACGGGACCTCCAGTGTGAACCTCACGGGCGAAGGCGCTCCCGAACGCGTCGTGACGACCTATGCATCGGCCAGTCTGATTCCAATGCTCGGCGTGCGGCCGGTGGTCGGCCGCTCGTTCACGACGGACGAGGATCGCGAGGGATACGATCGAGTTGCCGTGCTCGGGTACGGGCTCTGGCAACGGCGATTCGCCGGGATTCCCGGAATCGTTGGTCACTCCATCCACGTCGACGGCATTGCCTACACGATCGTCGGCGTCATGCCTGCGGACTTCCGGTTCCCCAATCGCGACACGGAGCTGTGGGTTCCCATAGCGTTCTCGACGCACCAGTACAGTGACGACGAACGTGGCTCGCACTGGCTCAGCGTGCTTGCCAGGCTCGGGCCGAACGTGACCGAGCAACAGGCGAGCGCGGAGCTACGCTCAATCGCGAACGACGTCCGGGTCGAACATCCCACCTTCTACCACGACGACAGTGGCTGGACCATGACCGCTACTGGGCTGAAGACGGTAGTGGTTGGCGATGCCCGACAGGCGCTCCTCGTCCTGCTCGCGGCCGTCGGACTGATACTGCTGATCGGATGCGCCAACGTCGCCAACCTCACCCTTGCGCGTGCGACCGCGCGCAGCCGCGAGATCGCCCTCCGGACCGCACTCGGCGCGAGCCGGTGGCGAATCATTCGGCAGATGCTCACGGAGGGCGTCCTGCTGTCGATGGTCGGCGGGGCGATCGGCGTTCTGTTTGCTGTGTGGATCGACACGCTTCTCATTGCGATCAAACCCGACAGGATTCCGCGATACGAGGAGCTCGATCTCGACTGGCGCGTTCTCGCGTTCACGCTTGGTGTCTCGCTCCTCGCGGGAGTGCTCTTCACGCTCGTGCCCGCGCTCGTCGCGTCGCGATCGAACGTGAATGACGCGCTCAAGGACGGGAGCCGGGGCACGAGCGAAGGCCCCGGACACAACAGGTTTCGGGCGGCGCTTGTCGTGAGCGAGATTGCGCTTGCGGTCATTGTGCTCGTCGGCGCTGGCCTTCTCATCAGGAGTCTCGATCGCCTGCTTCACGTCTCGCCCGGCTTCGATCCCCAGAACGTCGCGACGATGCGCGTGGCGCCGACCGAGGCGAGCTATCCGGACCCGGGCAGACAGAGAGCCTTCTACACGGCCCTTCTCGAGAAGATCAGGTCTGCGCCAGGCGTCGAGTCGGCAGCAGCCGTGAATTACCTCCCGCTCGGGGGCTCGACGAGTCGCAGGAGCTTCGCGATCGACGGGGTTGGCGATGCCGTCGTGAACGTCGAGTTCCGAATGGTGAGCCCGGGGTATTTCGAGACCATGGAGATTCCGATTCGTGAGGGCAGGTCCCTTGCGTCAACCGATCGCGAAGGCGCGCCGTTGGTCGTCGTCGTCAACGAGTCGATGGTGCGAACGTTCTTCCCCGGCGCAGACCCCATCGGCCGCCGGATAAAGCTCGGCGGCATGGAAACGCCGTATCCGTGGATGCAGATCGTCGGGGTCGCCGGTGACGTCCGCCACCGCGGGCTCGACGAGGAAGCTCCGCCGGAAATGTACGTGTCATACCTTCAGCCGCAGCTTCCGGACTTCGAGATCGGTCCGATGTTCGTGGCCGTTCGAAGCGTTGGAGGGCCCGGCCACGTCGCCGGCGCGATGACTGATGCAGTGCACGGGCTCGATCCGGAGTTGCCCGTGTATGACGTCAAGACGATGGAGGACAGGATAGGTTCGTCGGTCGCGGGTCGATGGTTCGACATGCTGAGCCTTGCCTCGCTTGCGGCGGTCGCACTCCTTCTCGCCGTGGTCGGCCTCTACAGCGTCCTCGCCTACGCGGTCAGCCGGCGCGTCCACGAAATCGGTATCAGGATGGCGCTCGGCGCGAGTCCCGGCGACATTCTGAAGTCGGTCCTCGAGCGGGGTGCATTGCTTGTCGCAGCCGGTCTTGCCATCGGGATTGCATCTGCCGCCGCACTGTCGCGATACCTGACAAGCCTGCTGTTCCAGGTCGAGCCGACGGATGCGTGGACGTTTCTCGGCGTGAGCGGACTGCTGGCAGCCGTGGCGCTCGCCGCGTGCTACCTGCCGGCTCGAAGCGCCACGAACGTGGACCCGCTCGTCGCGCTGCGGCACGACTGACGGGCACGGAACACGGAGAGTGAGCATGGAGACGACGTTCAACGACATTCGGTACGCGATTCGAACCCTTCTGAAGAGCCCAGTGTTCGCGGGCATCGCGATCCTCGTCCTCGCGGTCGGAATCGGCGCGACAACGGCGATCTTCAGTGTCGTCGACGGCGTGCTGATCCGCCCGCTTCCCTACCCGGCCCCAGAACGGCTTGCCGCCGTGTGGGAGACGAACGACCAGGCGAGCCCCGAATTCCGCAATCGCACCGAGGCCAGCGCTGCAAACTATCTGGACTGGTGCGATCGAAACACGACGTTCGAGAACCTTGCGGCGCTCAGCTACACGAGCCTTCCACTCGCGACGCGCGACCAGCCCGTCCGTCTCGACGGCGCCTCGGTGACCCCGAACTTCTTCAAGACGCTCGGCATACAGCCCGTCGCAGGCCGTGATTTCGAGCCGGGCGACGGCGTGCCCAATGCCGCGCCCGTCGCCATCATCAGCACCGAGACCTGGCGCCGTGCGTTCGGCGCCGATCCAGGCGTTGTCGGATCGCAGGTACAGCTCGGCGGGCGCCCGGTCACGATCGCGGGCATTCTTCCCGCGGGTTTCAACCTGCCGTTCCCCGTCAGCCGTGACATCGACGTGTGGGTTCCGATGCGGCTCGATCCGGCAAAGGCGGACCGACAGGCGCACTACCTGTACGTGATCGGCCGGCTTCGCGACGGTGTGTCGTTCGCCGCGGCAGCGGACGACATCGCAGCCATTGGCAACCGGCTGGCAGCCGAACATCCCGACACGAACGTCGGCCGCTCGGTGCACCCCGTTCCGCTGCATGACTGGATCGTCGCGGACGTCAAGACGCCGCTGCTGCTCCTGTTCGCCGCGGTCGCCGCCGTGCTGCTCGTCGCGTGCGGAAACGTGGCGAACATGCTGCTCGCCCGCGGCGCGCACCGTCGCCGAGAGATCGCGGTGCGCACCGCCCTTGGGGCAGGCCGTCTGCGAATCGTCCGCCAGTTGCTCACCGAAAGCGTCGTGCTGGCGCTTGTCGGCGGTGCACTGGGACTGATCCTCAGCGCGTGGTCGATCGACCTGCTGCGAGCGCTTGCGCCGCACGACATCCCGCGGATCGGAGACGTCGGAATCCACTGGCCAGTGTATCTGTTCGCGCTCGGCGCCTCTATCGTCACCGCGCTCACATTCGGGCTCGGACCGGCGCTCCGGACGACGGGCACCGACCTGTTCGAAACGTTCAAGTCGGGGGACCGGGCCGTCGGAACACGCACACACGACCGCATTCGAGGACTGCTCGTCGCGGCCGAAATCTGCGTGACGATCGTGCTCCTCGTGGGCGCCGGGCTGCTCGTGCGCAGCTTTGTGCAACTCGTCGACGTGGACCCGGGGCTCGATCCACGGAACGTGCTGACGCTCGACGTCGCGATCCCGCGTGCAAAGTACACGGACAACGAGCGCACCGCGGCGTTCTTCAAGGAGACACTCGCGCGCGTCGCCGCAGTGCCGGGCGTCGAGGCCGCCGGCGCGATCGATCCGCTCCCGCTCAGCGACAGCAACAACAGCACGGCCATCACGGTCGTCGGACAGCCGGTGCCGCCGCCTCCGGACCGGCCTGAAGTCGAATTCCGCACCGCGAGCCCCGGCTATTTCGACGCGATGCGAATTCCCGTGCTCGCCGGCCGCGCCTTCAGCGACGCGGACGATGCGCGGACGGGGGGCGTCGTCGTCGTCAACCAGTCGCTCGCTGAGCGGTTCTGGCCCAACACGACCGCCATCGGCCAGCGGATCACGATTCCCGATGACAGCGAAGACCCGTCGGCGCTCGGGCCCGAGTACGAGGTCGTCGGAGTTGTCGGGAACGTCCGTCACACCGCGCTCGACGTTGCGCCAAAGCCCGAGTGCTACACGACGTACCTGCAGGGACCCGCGCGCTACCTCACGCTCGTCGTTCGGTCGACGATGCCCGTCGACCGGCTCACCGCAGCGGTGCGCGATCAGGTCCGCTCAGTCGACGCGGATCAGCCCATGCACAACGTGATGACGATGGAGCAACGCGTCGCCGGGACCGTCGCAAAGCGTCGCATGGCGATGCTCCTTGCGGGCGCGTTCGCAGTCGTGGCCCTGCTGATCGCAAGTGTCGGGCTCTACGGCGTGCTGTCGTACTTCGTGGAGCAGCGCGAGCGCGAGATCGGCGTCCGCATGGCGCTCGGGGCGCGACGCACCGACGTGCTCAGACTGGTGCTAGGACACGGGCTCGCATATACGGCCGTGGGTCTCGTCGCCGGATCGCTCGCGGCGTTGCTGTTGTCGCGTCTGATCGCGTCACAGCTCTACGGCGTGGGCGTGGTCGATCCGCCCACGTATCTCGTGATCAACACGCTCGTGTTATCGGTGGCCGCCGCGGCAACGCTCATCCCTGCGTTCAGAGCGACGGGCGTCGACCCGGTCATCGCGCTCAGGTCCGAGTAGATCGGAGTCAGCCATGGATATCATCCTTCAGGATCTCAGGTACGCGCTCAGGATGCTGTGGAAATCGCCGGGTGTTTCGCTGGTCGCGATCCTCGCGCTCACTGCGGGCATCGGCGCCAACACGGCGATCTTCAGCGTCGTCAATGCCGTGCTCCTCAGGCCGCTTCCGTACGTGCAGTCCGAGCGGCTCGTGAACGTCTGGGGCGGCCACGTGAACGAGCCGCCGGGGCCTGGCTCGGTCAGCTATGCGGACTTCGACGACTGGCGCCGCAACGGCGCGTCGTTCGAGCGCATGGCGGCGTGGCAGCAGGCGTCGATCATCATGCGGTCGGGTCCCGAACCGGTCCCGCTCGACGCCATCCAGGCGTCGGCCGATCTGCTCCCGCTGCTCGGCGTGCAACCCGAGCTTGGCCGGTTCTATACCGCCGGCGAGGACATGGCCGGCGCCGCGCCGGTCGCCGTCATCAGTCACGACGCGTGGCAGAAGTACTTTGGCGGGAGTCCGGACGTCGTCGGAACGTCGGTCATGCTCGGCAGCAAGGCGACGACCATCGTGGGCGTTGTTCCCGCCGGCGTCGTATTCCCGGTCGATTCGAGTCGGACCGACGTCTACCTTCCGATCGTCCCCGCGATCGGCAAGCGGGCCACGACACGCGGCAACCATTTCCTCAAGGCCGTCGGCCGGCTTCGCGACGGCGTGTCCGTCGACCAGGCGAACAGCGAAATCCACGGGATGTGCGCGCAGCTCGCCACGGCCTTCCCCGAAACGAATACAAACCAGATGGCCTCGGTCGTGTCGATGCACGAAGGCCTCGTCGGGGACTCTCGCCCGGCCCTCCTGTTCCTGCTCGGGGCCGTCGTGCTCGTGTTGCTGATCGCGTGCGCCAATGTGGCCAACCTGCTGTTCGCCCGCGCGACGGCGCGGAAGCGCGAGCTCTCGATCCGCGCGGCGCTCGGCGCAAGCCGCATGCGCATCGTCCGTCAGCTGCTCGTCGAGAGTCTCGTGCTCTCGACCATCGGCGCAACTGCCGGCATGTTCCTCGCGGTCTGGGGGCTGGAGGCGCTTTTGCGCTTCAGCCCGGGCAATATTCCGATGCTCGAGAACGCGCACCTGGATCCGCTCGTTCTGGGCTTCACCGTCGTTGTCACGCTTCTGACGACACTCGTCGCAGGTATCGCGCCCGCACTCGCGTTGTCGAGGCCCGAGCTGTCCGACGCACTCAAGGAGGGCTCGCGCGGCTCGACCGAAGGCACGGGTTCGCGGCGTCTGCGCGCGGGGCTGGTCGCCGTCCAGTTCGCGCTCTCGGTGATGCTGCTCGTCGGGGCGGGGCTGTTCATGCGGAGCTTCAACCAGCTGCGCAGCGTCGATCCGGGGTTCGACGCGAGCGGGGTCTACACGGTGCTGCTCAATCCGAATCACGCGACCTACAAGGACGCCGACGACCAGAACCGCTATTTCAAGCAGACGCTCGACGCGCTCAGGTCCTCGCCAGGCGTCGAGTCGGCGGCGTGCATCGCCCCGCTCCCCTTCTACGGCTGGCAGATGAGCATTTCGTTCACGATCGACGAGCAGACGCAGCCACCGCCGGGGCAGGAGCCGGGCGCCGACATCCGGATCGTGAGCGACGGCTATTTCGACACGATGCGGATCCCGGTCAAGAGCGGCAGGCCGTTCGACGCGCGGGACACCAAGGGCTCGCCGCCCGTTGTTATCATCAACGAGTCGTTCGCCCGGATGTACTTTGCGGGGAGCGATCCGCTCGGCCAGCACATCGTCATCGGCCGGGACCCGATCGACAACCCCGACGTGCCGTCCCGCGAAGTCATCGGCATCGTCGGCGACGCGTACCACGACGGTCTCGACATGAAACCGGGGCCCGAGTACTACATCCCGTTCCAGCAGGACGACATGGGGATGACCGGCATCGTCGTTCGCGGCACGGGCCTGACGGCCGCAGGCGTCCGCGAAACGATACGTTCTATCGACCGCGCCGAGTATATCGAGACGCCGGTGCTGCTCGAGAGCTTCATCATGGACTCGCTCGAGCGTCAGCGATTCAACACGCTCCTGCTCGGGCTGTTCGCCGTTGTTGCATTGCTGCTCGCAACGGTCGGCATCTACGGCGTGATGGCGTATGCCGTCACGCGGCGCACACAGGAGATCGGCATCCGGATGGCTCTCGGCGCCAGCGCCGGACAGATCGCACGGCAGGTTGTCGGCCAGGGAATCCTCATGGCCATCGCGGGCACGGTCGTCGGGCTCGCGGGCGCATTCGCCCTTGGGCGCACCATCGAGAGTTTCCTGTTCAGCGTCAGTGCGACCGACGCGATGACGTTTGCGGCCGTGACCCTGCTGCTGATGGCGGTTGCGCTTCTCGCCTGCTACATCCCCGCCCGGTGGGCGGCGCGTGTCGACCCGATGGTCGCACTGCGGACCGAATAGGAAGGACGACGACATGGAAACGCTGCTCATGGACCTCAGATTCGCCGTCAGAATGCTCGTGAAACGGCCTGGATTCGCCGCGGTCGCGATCGTGACGATGGCGCTTGGCATCGGGGCAAACACGGCGATCTTCTCGGTCGTCAACGCGATGCTTCTGCGTCCGCCAGCCGTGCTCGAGCCTGACCGCGTCGTCACCGTGTGGGGAACGACACCGGAGATTCCGCGCGAGGAGGCGTCGTTGCCGGACTTCCTCGACTGGCAGCAGCAGAATTCGGTGTTCGAGTCGATGGCCGCAGCGACACAGAGCAGCATCAACATCACCGGCGAAGGCGAGCCCGAACGCATCATCGGCGCTCGGGTCACCGCAGACTTTCTGCCGACGCTCGGCGTTGCGCCCGTCGTGGGACGGAACTTTCTCGCAGAAGAGGACAAACCCAACGGCGCTCACGTGGCCATTTTGTCGCACGGGTTGTGGCAGCGTCGCTTTGGCGGCGATCCGGGCATCGTCGGCAAGACGATCGACCTCAGCGGAACGCAGTACTCGGTCATTGGCGTGATGCCCGCGAGTTTCAAGCTGCCCGGGCTCAGCCGCATGGACGTGATCGCGCCGCTCGCGGCGGATCCGACCCAGGCTGGCCGGCGCAACGACTTCCTGTTTGTCGTCGGGCGGCTGAAGCCGGGCGTCGCGGTACCGGCGGCCGAGGCCGAGATGAAGGCCATCGCGGCGCGTCTCGAGCAGCAGTACCCCGGAACCAATACGTCGTGGACGGTGGAGCTCGTTCCGATTCATGAGCTGATGGTCGAGAAGCTGCGGCCCGCGCTTCTGATGCTGCTCGGCGCGGTTGCGCTCGTACTGCTGATCGCGTGCGCGAACGTCGCAAACCTGCAGCTCGCGCGCGCGGCGGCACGCCACCGCGAGATTGCCATCCGCGCCGCGCTCGGCGCCGGGCGATGGCGCATCGCCCGACAGGTGCTGACAGAGAGCGTACTGTTGTCGCTCATCGGCGGAGGCATCGGGCTCCTCGTCGCACCGTGGGCGACCGAGCTGTTGCTTCGTGTCGTGCCAAGCGACGTTGCCGCGGCGACCGACGTGTCGCTCGACCGGTGGGTGATCGTCTTTGCTGTCGGCCTCTCGTTCGCTACGGGACTGCTGTTCGGGCTCGCTCCTGCGATCCGCATCTCGCGGGTCGGCGCAGGCGAAGCGCTCAAGGAAGGAGGCCGCGGTCAGGTGGGCGACACGCGGCGCGGTCTTCGCGGGGTGCTCGTCGCTACGCAGGTCGCGCTCGCGCTCGTGCTGCTCGTCGGCGTCGGTCTGATGATTCGCAGCTTTGACAAGCTGCAGGGCGTCGAGCTCGGGTTCGATCCGGCAAACGTCATTACCGCCCGCGTCACGCTTCCGCACAACCCGTACGAGGACGACACGCGCATCGTGCAGTTCTACGACACGTTGCGCGAGCACGTGTCCGCGTTACCAGGTGTGAAGTCGGCGGGTCTCGTCAACGCGCTGCCGATTCTCGGCGGCGGCGCGTACCTGAGTTTTACGGAGCAGGGCGCTCCGACTCCCGCACCGGGCAACGAGCCGGACGCCAACGTTCGGGTCGTCGACGCGGGCTACCTCGACACCATGCGAATTCCCGTTCGCGACGGCCGTCCGCTCGCCGCGACGGATCGGGCGGGTGCGCCGAACGTGCTGCTCGTCAACGAGACGATGGCTCGCCGGTACTGGCCCGGACAGCCGGTCATCGGACGCAGGCTGTCGTTCGACTCGGTCGACGGCGTTCCCGTCTGGTGCGAAGTCGTAGGCATCGCAGCCGACATCCACCACGAGGGCGTCGACACGGACGAGGTCCCCGCCGTCTACATTCCCTACACGCAGCGGCCCGGCATGTCGCTTGCCGTCGTCGCGCGGACCGACGGCGATCCGACGAAGCTGGCCGAGGCGATTCGCGGCAGCGTTCACGAGATCGACCGCAACCTGCCCGTGTACGGCGTGCGAACGATGGACGAGGCGCTCGACGAATCGCTCGCGCCGCGCCGCTATGCAACGATGCTTCTCGGGCTCTTTGGCGCGATCGCCGTGCTGCTCGCGGCGGTTGGCATCTACGGCGTGATGTCCTACCTCGTGACCGAGCGCACCCAGGAGATCGGCGTTCGCATGGCGCTCGGCGCCGAACAACGGTCCGTGCTCGGGCTCATCCTGCGGCAAGGCGCCGGGATGGCTCTCGCGGGAATCGTCCTCGGAGGACTCGCGGCGGCCATCGCTGCGCGGCTCATCGCGTCACAGCTCTACGAGGTGAGCGCTATCGATCCGTGGGCCTTCTCGGGAGCCGCGGCGGTGATCGTCGCGGCGGCGCTTCTCGCATGCTACCTGCCGGCCAGGCGCGCGACGCGCGTGGATCCGATGGTGGCGCTGCACTATGAGTGAGCCGGACGGGGCAGCCGGGCCGCGCGCCGTGGTATGTTCGCACGCGACGGACACCTGAGTGAGCAGACACATGGCACGAGTTCTCATCGCCGACGACCAGGCCGACGTCGTCGAGGCACTTCGGCTGCTGTTCAAGGCCGCAGGACACGCGAGCGAGGCGGTCACCTCGCCGGCTGCCGTGATTCGCGCGGTCGAGTCGAGCGACTTCGACGTCGTGCTCGTCGACCTGAACTATGCGCGCGACACGACCTCGGGCAAGGAAGGTCTCGACCTGATCACGCGACTGAAGTCGATCGACGCCACGCTGCCCGTCGTCGCGATGACAGCGTGGGGCAGCGTCGAGATCGCGGTCGAGGCCATGCGGCGCGGCGCGCGCGACTTCATCCAGAAGCCGTGGGAGAACGAGCGGCTGCTTTCGGTGCTGCGCACGCAGATCGAGCTCGGAGCCGCGCTGCGAGCAGGCCAGCGTCTCGAGGCCGAAAATCGTCTGCTGCGCGAAGAGACCGGCGTCACGTTCATCGCCGAGTCGCGCGCGATGCGTCCGGTCCGACAGCTGATCGAGCGCGTCGGCCCGTCGGACGCAAACGTTCTGATCACGGGCGAGAACGGCACGGGAAAGGGCGTTGTCGCGCGCGCACTGCGAGGGGTCTCGAGCCGCGCCGCGCGGCCGATGGTGACGGTCAACGTCGGCGGGCTCTCGGACGGCGTGTTCGAGAGCGAGCTGTTCGGCCACGTGAAGGGCGCGTTCACCGACGCAAAAGTCGACCGCGTAGGGCGCTTTGAGCTTGCGGACGGCGGAACCGTCTTTCTGGACGAGATCGCGAACATGCCGCTCAACCAGCAGGCCAAGCTGCTGCGCGTGATCGAGACGGGCGAGTTCGAGCGTGTCGGCGCCTCGCGGACGCGCCGCGTCAACGTCCGGGTTCTCTCGGCGACGAACGCCGACCTGAAGGCCGAGGTCGCGGCCGGCCGCTTCCGTCAGGATCTACTCTTCCGGCTCAACACGATCGAAATCCATTTGCCGCCGTTGCGCGACCGGCCCGAGGACATTCCCGTGCTTGCACGGCACTTCCTCGACCAGCACCTCGGCAGGTATCGAAAGCGCGTCACCGGATTCGACGACGACGCGCTGCGCGCCCTGTGCGAGAACACCTGGCCAGGCAACGTGCGAGAGCTCGACCACACGGTCGAGCGCGCGGTGCTCATGGTGCAGGGGGAGGTGATCACACCGGCGGATCTCGGACTGCAACGCGAGCAGGGCGCAACGACCCGCCTCGACGACATGAATCTCGAGGACGTCGAGTACCACCTCATCCGGAAGGCGCTCGAGCGCCACGGCGGCAACGTCAGCCAGGCCGCCGAGCGACTTGGTCTGAGCCGGAGCGCGCTCTATCGGCGTTTGCAGCGCTTCGGGTTGTGATATCACCCGGTGATGCGCAAGCGACGCGTAACACTCGAGCGTGACGTCCTCAAGCTGGCGCTGCTGACAGGTTTGCCGGGAGCGGTGGTGAGCCTCGGGTTGGTGTGGTTCGGCGAGTACAGCGGCAAGGTACGCTGGACGATCACGGTGATCGTGGTCCTGACGTGGCTCGGGTTTGCGTTCTCGCTGAAGGACCGCATCGTGCGCCCGCTGCAGACGATCTCGAACCTGCTGGCGGCGCTGCGCGAGGGCGACTACTCGATCCGCGCGCGGGGTGCGAGCCCCGACGACGCGCTCGGCGAGGCGATGCTCGAGGTGAACGCGCTCGGCGAGAGCCTGCGAGAGCAGCGGCTTGGCGCGATGGAGGCGACTGCCCTGCTGCGCACGGTGATCTCCGAGATCGACGTGGCGATCTTCGCGCTCGACGCCGAGCTCCGGCTGCGGCTCGTGAATCGCGCCGGCGAGCGCCTGCTCGGGCGCTCGGCCGAACAGACGCTCGGCAAGACCGCCGAGTCGCTGGGACTCGCGGCGTGTCTCGACGGTGAGCCGGTGCGCACGTTCGAAGCCGCGTTTCCCGGCGCGACGGGCCATTGGGGCGTGCGGCGGGGAACGTTTCGCGAAGGCGGACGCCCGCACCAGCTGCTCGTGGTGTCGGACCTGAGCCGTGAGCTCCGCGAAGAGGAGCGGCAGGCGTGGCGGCGCATCATTCGCGTCATCGGCCACGAGCTGAACAACTCGCTGGCGCCGATCAAGTCGATCGCCGCGAGTCTCGAGTCGCTGCTGGCCGCCGACACGCGTTCGGCAGACTGGGAAGAGGACGCGCGTCGAGGGCTCGCAACGATCAGCTCGCGGGCCGCGGCGCTCAACCGATTCATGCAGGCGTACGCGGCGCTGGCGAGGCTGCCTCAGCCGAACATCCGGACGGTCCGCGTGTCGGAGTGGGTGCGTCGCGTGTGCGCTCTCGAATCACGGATGGCTGTCACCGTGACGCCGGGACCGGAGATCGTGCTGCGGGCGGACGGCGACCAGCTGGATCAGGCGCTGATCAACCTGGTGCGCAACGCGGTGGACGCCGCGGTCGAGACGGACGGAGGCGTGCGCGTCGAGTGGGCGTGCGACGGCGCGTGGCTCGAAGTGCGCGTCGAGGACGACGGTCCCGGCGTGTCGACCACGGCGAACCTGTTCGTCCCGTTCTTTACGACCAAGCAGGGCGGCTCCGGCATCGGGTTGGTGCTGTCACGGCAGATCGTCGAGGCGCATCGCGGGACGCTCACGCTCGAGAATCGCGATGACGGCCCCGGCTGCGTCGGCCGCGTGCGGCTGCCAGCCTACTGATCGCGGATCGAGCGAATCGTGCGCCGCTGCGGACACGACGCTCCTGGCCGAGTTGCATACGCAACGCGGTTTGGGGCGCATTGAACACGTACGACGATGGATTCAGGCACGTCACCATCCATACAACCTGCGTGGGCCGTTGACGGCCAGCGGCAATTCGCTTTGGCCGCAAAACTGGCGTTTCGGGGGCTTTCGACCGCTCACTGAGGTCTGGCCCTATGGTTGCATCGTGGCTGTACGAGTGGATTGTCCCGAGGGGCAATCCACTCGCATTCTCGAGAGATCAGGGAGTTCCAAGTCATGCAGCAACTCAAGTGCGCGTCGTGTGGCGCAATAAACGGTGTGGGTGCGACAACATGTAGTAACTGCGGTCTGGCGTTGCAGGCGGCAGCATTTGCCGTCCCGACACGGGATGTTCCTGCGGCGGTCATCGTCGACCGTGGGATGAGCGACCAGGCCAAGATTGTAACGGCACTCCTGGGCATCGTCGGCGCCGTAGTCATCGGCCTGCTGTTCTATCAATGGGGTCAGTGGCACCAGAGCCAGACCGACCTGGATCGCGCGAGTGCCGAGCGGACGAACCGAACCATCGACAACACGGCCCCGGCGACGAGCCAGACTGCGCCCGCGCCGGTTATCGTCACGACGCCGGCGCCTTCCATCGTCACGACGACGTCGCCTTCGGAAAGCGATCCAACCGCCCAACGCGACCTGTCAGCCTACGTTTCGAGCATGGAACCACTGCTCAAATCATGGCGCGAGGGGATCCGGATTGCCGAGACTGCGCAGGGCACGCAACTCGCGACTGCGATAAGCAACCTTGCGGACGTCGAACGCCGCGCCGAACTTGTCAGCCCGCCGTCCGCGGCGGCAGATGCGCACAATCGCATGATCCGGGCAATGCGAACCATGGTCGACGAATTGACAACCGCTTCGCAGCAGCAGACAGCCATCGCGCAGTCGACATCGTATCTGCAGGCTCGAAATGACTTCGAACTGGCCACCACAGAGTACGACGCGCTGCGTAGAGGCTAGTCGCGGTTCGACACGACCGTGGTCCGAACGGCGGAACCGTATGATCATCGCGAGTGCGCAGCGCTCTTTGGCGCCCCCAGCGGCTCGCGTTGACCAACGGTGAACCCTGACGAAGACGTGACGGGACGTGTCAGCGCCGGTGGCCGGGGGGTGAACCCCCGGCCGGCCGGCCGCACCTGTTCACTGGTGTTCGTCTTCTGCACGGCTCAGTGACGGAGCGTGGCGAACCGCCCCTCGTTCGCACGCGGCGGCGCGCTCGAGCAGTACGTCGCGCTCGCGCGTGTTGCGCGTGAGCGAGGCCGCGCGCTCGAACTCGACGCGCGCCTCCGCGAGCCTGCCGAGCTTCTCGAGCAGATCGCCGCGGACGCCTGGCAGCAGGTGGTAGCTCGCAAGCGCGGGCTCGTCCGCAAGTCGGTCCACGAGCTCGAGCCCCGCCGCGGGACCGAATGCCATTGCGTGGGCGACCCCGCGATTCAACTCGACGACGGGCGACGGCGACACCCGGCCAAGCACGTCGTAGAGCGACGCGATGCGGGACCAGTCCGTCTCGCCCGCCGTGCGCGCCCGCGCGTGGCACGCCGCGATGGCCGCCTGCAGCGCGTAGGGCCCGTGAGCTCCGCCGAGCCGGGCGGCGCGCTCGAGGGCCGCGAGACCGCGACCGATCAGCAAATGGTCCCAGCGCGCACGGTCCTGGTCGAGCAGCAACACGGGCCGTCCGTCCGCAGCGGCTCTTGCACGTGAACGCGACGCCTGCAGCTCCATCAGCGCCACGAGGCCGTGGACCTCGGGCTCGTCGGGTGCGAGCCCGGCGAGGATGCGGCCAAGGCGCATCGCCTCCTCGCACAGCTGGGGACGCATCCAGTCGTCGCCTGCCGTCGCGGCATACCCCTCGTTGAAGATGAGATAGACGACAGCGAGCACCGACGCCATGCGCTCCTCGAGCTCTTCGCCCCGGGGAACCTCGAACGGCACGCGCGCGTCGGCGAGCGCGCGTTTTGCGCGCACGATACGCTGCGCAATGGTCGATGTGGGGACGAGGTACGCGCGCGCGATCTCGTCCGTCGACAGCCCGCCGAGCATGCGCAGCGTCAGCGCGACCCGGGCTTCCATTGCGATCACCGGGTGGCACGCCGTAAAGACCAGGCGCAGCATGTCGTCGCCGATGTGGTCATCCAGTTCAGCTTCCATGTCCGGAACGGTCGCCTGCAACGCGTCGAGCTCGCGGCCAAGCTCCTCGTGCTTTCGTTCGACGAGCTTTTGCCGGCGAAGGTGGTCGATTGCGCGGTGCTTTGCGGTCGCCATCAGCCACGCGCCGGGGTTTTCGGGGATTCCCGTCTCGGGCCATCGCTCGAGTGCGATGACGAGCGCGTCCTGCGCGCACTCCTCCGCGAGCCCGACGTCGCGCACGATGCGCGCAAGACCCGCGATCATACGGGCGGATTCGATTCGCCAGACTGCGTCGATCGTGCGATGTATATCGGGAGCCACGCCGGCTACCGATCACACCACCTTCACCCGGCGCCCGCAAGCGCGATGCTCGCAGGCGCTCGGGATTCGTTCCCTATTTCCGTGCCTCGAGCACGAGGTTGAAAGGCGTCTCGGCCGCACGGCGGAAGACGGAGAAGCCCGCCTCGGTGAACACGTCCCTCAGCCGCGCCTCGCCGGCCTGCGCCCCAAGGCCGAGCCCGACCTCCTGCGACAGCGAATTCGGCGTGCAGATGAACGTGGACGCCGCATAGAACAATCTTCCGAACGGATTGAGATTCTCGGTCAGATCATCGCCGGCAAACGGCTCGACGAGCAGGACCGTCCCGTCCGGCTTGAGTGCCTGGTGGGCATGACCCGCGGCGCCGACCGGGTCGCCCATGTCGTGAAGGCAGTCGAAGAAGCACACAAGGTCGTAGTCGTTGCCGTCATAGGTCTTTGCGGTCGACTGCGTAAAGCTCACGCGATCCGCGACGCCGCCTTCAGCCGCACGCTGAGTGGCCGTGGCAATCGAGGGTCCGTGCGAATCGAACCCGAAGAAACGCGACTCCGGAAAGGCCTGCGCCATGACGACGGTCGACGCGCCGTGTCCGCAGCCGACGTCCGCCACCTTCGCACCGGCTTCGAGCTTGGCAACAACGCCCTCGAGGGCCGGGAGCCAGGTCGGCACGAGGTGATTTCGGTAGCCTGGCCGGAAGAAACGTTCAGTGCCACCGAACATGCACGGATGGTGATCTCCCCACGGCAGGGCGCCGCTGCCGCGCATCGCGTCGACCAACTTGTCCTTGTCGAGGTATAGGCTTGCCAGCACGACGGCGCCGCCGGCGACGTAGACCGGCGAGTCCTCGACCGCCAGCGCCAGGGCCTGTTCTGGTGGAAGACGAAACTGTCCGTCCTCGTGTTCGACATAGCCCGCCGCCGCCTGTGCGCTCAGCCACTCGCGGATCAGGCGCGGGTTGCACCCGGTCTTTGCCGCGAGCGCCTCGGGCGTGATGAGAGCATTGTCGGCCATCGCCCGGTACAGGCCGAGCTCCTCGCCCACGACGATATTCGCGATCATTGCTGCGCCACCCATGTCGGTGACGAGCTTCCCCATAAACTCGTGCAGTTTTGCTTCGTCCATGACATCCCTTCCTTGCAGGATTCATCAGGCAGATGTCGGTCGCCAGTTGACCCTGGGAACCGATCGCACTACCTCCAGCCTCACTCCCGCATGCGTGAGTTCCAATCACACCAACGCATTACACAAAGATCACGGACGTCGGAGGGGCAACACGTCCCTCAGTCTGTCCTCGCGAAGATAGATTCCGAGCCAGATGAAAAGGCCGAGCAGAATCTGGACCCAGAACGGGTCGCCGACCCGCAGATGCGTGCAGATCGCGCCGCCGAGATACCCGGTCAGCAGAACAGCGCCAAGCACGGCCGTCCGCGGGATCAGGTAGATCGCGACGCACGAGAGCTCAAGAATCGCGAGCGGCTTCGTCAGTGATATTGGGAACCCGAGATGCTCCATGCCCTGTTCGAGCTCGGGTCCTCCCGTCAGCTTGATGAACGCGCTGAAAATGAACAGCAGGGGCGCAAGTACCGAGATCACTCGCCCGACCCATACGATCTTGCCGCTCGATGTCTCCAAATCGGACCTCCTGTCAAAACCGGCGATTGGTGCTAAGACTTCTCGGCGATGCGCTTGAGGTTGGCGAGCCCCTCCTCAAAGTCCTTCCCGATCATCTTGTCCATGTTGATGAAGATGCCCATCACCTTGGACAGGAGCGGGCTGGGGCCCTGCATCACCCATTTGACGTGCGTTGCATCGGCGACGGGCTCGAGCGTGAACTCGACGATGTTGTGCGCTTCGAACGGCTTGATGAAGTCGAGTTGAATCACGATGCGTGACGAGGGCGTCGACTGGGTGATCTCCATGCGCCCCTTGCCGATGTCGCGATTGCCGTCCCACTCGTACACCGAGCCGACGCCGCGGACCGCGCCGCCGAACGTCCTGCGCATCGCGGGATCCTTCTTCTCCCACGGCGACCATGGACCCCAGCGTTCAAAGTCGTTGATGAGAGCAAAGATCCGGTCCGGCGGCGCATTGATGCTCTTGGACCGCTCGACACGCAGCGTGTCGGGTCGAGTCGCTGCGTATGCGAGAAACGCTCCGATGAGGACGACGATGATCACACCGAAGATAAACATGGGTCCCTCCTGGGCGGTGCGTGCAGCACGGCGTGGCGTTGATCCGCGGTCAAGCCGTCAATGTCGCATGTCTTCTACCGAATGACGCGCTCGATGGCCAGCGAAACGCTCTCGCCGGCGCATCGTCCGGCGAGATGCTCCGGACGATGGGCGCGCGCGAGATCGTCACGACTTTCTGTTCTGCTCCACCATTGCGCGGAGCCGCTCCTCCCGCTCCCTGAGCTCGGGCGTGAGCGCCTCGCCAAAGTCCTCCATCTCGAATACCTGGCGGATCTCGATGTCGGAGTCGCTCATCATCGGGTTCGGGCAGCGCTTGACCCACTCGATCGCCTCCTCGAGCGACTTGACCTGCCACAACCAGAAACCCGCGATCAGCTCCTTTGATTCGGCGAACGGTCCGTCGACGACGGTCCGCTTGTCGCCCGAAAACCGGACACGCACGCCCTTCGAGCTCGGCTGGAGCCCTTCGCCCGCGAGGAAAATGCCGGCTTTCACCAGCTCCTCGTTGAAGTTGTCCATTGCGGTGATCAGTTCCTGGCTCGGCATGATGCCCGCTTCGGATTCCTGTGTTGCCTTGACTATGACCATGAATCGCATCGTCGAATCTCCTTGGGTTTCGGTTTCCGAGCTCGGGCATTGCAGCCGTCTCGAACGGTCTGACCCTCGCTCTACTTACACGTCGAACGGGACGGCGCCAAATCGACAGGGCGACGGAGATTATTTCGAGAGTCGCTAAGTCGTTGTGTCGGGTTGAGTTGTGGTCCTGTGTACCGCTCGGAAGGCCGGGCGCTACCGCACCCGGCTCCGGTTCGTGCGTTGAGCGCAATGATGTACCCCGAGCCGGGTGCGGTAGCGCCCGGTCTTCATACGACTACCACAATCGAGCGAGTGGGACCTATGTGCATCGGAATGCCGGAGATATACTCCAATTCCTACGCACTCGTGCGCGACAGTCTGCGCCGAAACACCTCTCTGCCGGTCAGGGATCCGGGAGATCTCGCGATGACAGGCTCGCCCGATATCACCGCAGCGCTTGCCCAGATGCGCGCTGGCGACCAGCGTGCCGTGGACGAGGTCACACTCCTCCTCTACACCGAGCTGCGCCGGATGGCCGCCGGGTACCTGCGCCACGAACGGGACGGGCACACGCTCGAGCCGACGGCGCTCGTGCACGAGGCGTACGTGCGGCTCGTCGGTCAGCGGGACGTCGCTTGGCAGAACCGCGCCCATTTTCTCGGTGTCGCCGCGCAGTGCATGCGCCGGATTCTCATCGACCACGCGCGGGGGCGGGCGCGGTCAAAACGCGGTGGATTGCTCACGCGCGTGACGCTGAATGACGACAGGGTCGGAGCCGAGTCGCGCGACATGGAGCTGATCGCACTCGACGACGCGTTGCGGGACCTCGGCGACATGGATCCGGAACTCGCGAAGGTGGTTGAGCTCCGCTCGTTTGGCGGGCTGACCGTTGAGGAGACGGCGGAAGTGCTGGGAATATCTCCGAGTTCGGTCGATCGCGCGTGGTCCACGGCGCGGGCCTGGCTTCGCCGTCATATGCGATCCGGGGAAGAATCCTGATGCCGGCCGATTGGAAGCGGATTCGGGCGGTGTTCGAGGAGGCGCTCGGCCACGAGCCGGATGCGCGTCCGGCGTTTCTCGACAACGCGTGCGCCGATGACCGACAGCTTCGGCTGGAGGTTGACTCGCTCCTCGAAGAGCACGACCGTCCGGGCTCATTCGTTGCCGATTCGCCGATTGCGAGAGTCGCCGGCCTCAGCGAGGCGGGCACGGAACCCGTGCGCGCCAAGACGTCGGCCCTGAATCCCGGTGAGGTCCTCGGCGACCGGTATCGAATCGAGGCCGAAGTGGGCCGCGGCGGGATGGGCGAGGTCTATCGCGCGCGGGATGCGCGGCTCGGGCGCGATGTGGCGCTCAAGGTGATGCCTGCGCTGTCGGTGACCGATCCCGACCGGCTGCGTCGCTTTGATCTCGAGGCCCGGGCCGCGGGCGCGCTCAACCACCCGAACGTCCTCGCCATCCACGACGTGGGAGTGCACGACGGTGCGCCGTACATCGTCTCGGAACTGCTCGTCGGCGAGACGCTGCGCGCGCGGCTTACTCGAGGACCGCTGCCGCTCGACAAGGCGATCGACTATGGAACCCAGGTCGCGCGCGGGCTCGTCGCAGCGCACGACAAGGGCATCGTGCATCGCGACCTCAAGCTCGAGAACCTGTTTCTGACCAAGGACGGGCGCGTGAAGATCCTCGACTTCGGGATCGCGAAGCTGATGGACCGATCTGGAGTCGAGGGCGCTGATTCGGTCTCGTCGGCACTGGTCCAGCACACGGAGAGCGGCGCGGTGATGGGCACGGCGTCGTACATGTCGCCGGAGCAGGCGCTGGGCGAGGCGGTCGATCACCGGTCGGACATCTTCAGCCTGGG
>JBGAKX010000176.1:0-8156 GCA_044224215.1 Blastocatellia bacterium | reverse complement strand
GTCCAGGCCGAGAGCGGCGCTGCCGGGATGGTGCACCTTGGCGACACCGAATTCGACGTGATCTTTACCGACTTGTCGATGCCCGAGATGGACGGATGGGCAGTCGCGCGCGTGGTGCGGCGCGAGCACCCCAAGATGAAGATCGTGCTCGTCACGGGATACGGCGCGACGATCGCGGCGCCCAAGGACGAGCCGAACCTTGTCGACGCCGTCATCGGAAAACCGTTCGAGTTCGACGAACTCGCCGATCTTCTCCAGCGGCTCTACGAGTGAGCGCTGACGCATTCGCTCCAGTCTGGCCGGACGTTCCAGGAGATTCGTAGATTGAAATGAACGAGCCCGTCGTTTCGCTACGCAACATCACCAAGAAGTTCGGACCTCTCGCGGCAGTGGACAGCGTGACGCTCGATGTCGCTCCGGGCGAGTTCGTGACGCTGCTCGGCCCGTCGGGGTGCGGAAAGACGACGCTGTTGCGCGTGATCGCGGGATTCGAGTCGCCCGACATTGGCGAGGTCTGGATCGGCACCGAGAATGTCACGAACGTTCCGCCGCACCGGCGAGACGTGCACACCGTGTTCCAGCAGTACGCGCTCTTTCCGCACCTGACCGTTGCGGGAAACGTAGCGTTTGGCCTCGAACGAAAGCGCGTAGCGCGTGACGAGATCACGCGTCGTGTGGCAGAGGCGCTCGAACTGGTGCAGCTCACCGGCTTTGACACGCGGCTTCCGGCGCAGCTGTCCGGCGGCCAGCAGCAGCGCGTCGCGATCGCGCGCGCGCTGGTGCTCGAGCCGCGCGTGCTGCTGCTCGACGAGCCGCTCGGCGCGCTCGACCGCAAGCTGCGCGAGGCCATGCAGTCGGAACTGAAGCAGCTGCAGCGGCAGCTCGACGTGAGTTTCGTGTTCGTGACGCACGATCAGGATGAAGCGCTCGCGATGTCGGACCGCGTCGTCGTGATGAATGCCGGGCGGATCGAACAGATGGGCGCGCCCCGCGAGATCTACGAGAATCCCGAGACGCGCTTCATCGCGGACTTTGTTGGCGTGACGAACGTGCTCGACGGCGTCGTGATGAGTGGCGGCAACGGACACACACTCGTGGAAGCGGCGGGTGGCCGCGTGTCGATCGCCGAACGGCTGGTTCCGGGCCAGCGCGTATCGCTCGCGGTTCGGCCCGAGAAGATCCGGTTCGTCGGCGCGGGCGAGGACGGCGCGATAGCCGGAACCGTCGAGGATGCGCTCTACCTTGGCGACGTCACGCACTGGCGCGTCCGGCTCGACGACGGCGTGGAATGGACGATCTTTGAGCGCAACGACGGCAGCGAAGTCGATCTTTCGCCGGGGCGCCGCGTCGGCCTCGTGTGGGACCCCGAACACACGATCCACCTCGAGCGATGAGCGTGGACGGGAAGACCGAAGGCTCGCGGGCCGCGCGCCTTCTCGCGCCGAGCCTCGGCTGGATCGCGATCTTCTTTCTGTGCCCGCTCGCCGTGACGGTCGCCTACAGTCTCGCGACACGCGGGCCGTACGGAAACGTCGAGTGGACGCTCGGCCTTGGAAACTACGTGCGCGCAATCGACCCGCTCTACCTCGCCATCTACTGGCGTTCGTTGCGGGTCGCGCTGATCACGACCGTGCTGTGTCTCGCGGTGGGCTATCCGACGGCGTACGCGATCGCGCTGAAGACGCCAAAGCAGTGGAAGGGCGCGCTGCTGATCCTTGCCGTCATCCCGTTCTGGACGAGCTTTCTCGTGCGCACCTACGCGTGGCGGTTTCTGCTGCAGGACGACGGGCTGATCAATTCGCTCTTCGCGTCGCTGGGCGTGCCCGCGCAGAAGCTGCTCTACACCGAGGTTGCGGTCACGCTCGGGCAGGTCTACGGCGAGCTGCCGTTCATGATCCTGCCTCTGTACGCCGCGATCGAGCGGCTCGATCCCAAGCTGCTCGAGGCGGCGAGCGACCTTGGCGCCAACGCGGTCAGCCGGTTCGCGCGCGTCACGCTTCCGCTGACAAAGTCGGGAATCGTCGCCGGCGTCGTGCTCGTGTTCGTCCCATCCCTCGGCGCGTTCATCACGCCCGACATGCTCGGCGGCGCCAAGTCCATGATGATCGGCAGCCTGATCCAGGATCAGTTCGTGCAGCGGAACGCGCCGTTCGGCGCGGCCGTGGCGAACCTGCTCGCGATCGCCGTTCTGGTGCTGCTCGTCATCGCGTGGCGATCGGGCGTGAGGACCGAGACGTGACCGCGCGAGACGCGACAGCACACGCGGATCCCGGCGCGCCCGCGTCGCGCGGCGCGATGGCCCTCGTCGCCGTCGTGTTCGCGTATCTCTATGTTCCGATCCTGATTCTCGTCGCGTTCTCGTTCAACGACTCGCGCCAGATGTCCGTGTGGCACGGCTTCACGTGGTCCTGGTACCAGAAGGCCTGGCAGAACGAGGCCGTCATCCAGTCGCTGCGGACGAGCATGCTCGTGGCGTTTCTCGCCACGGCCGTGTCGCTCGTGCTGGGCACGCCCGCTGCGCTCGCGCTCGGCCGTCACCGGTTTCGCGGCAAGGGCCTGGCCGACGCGCTCTTCTACCTGCCGGTCGTCATCCCCGAGATCGTGCTCGGGTTTGCGAGCGTCGTCTTTTTCGGGCTCGTGGGATGGCAGCTCGGGTTTGCGAGCGTCGTCGTGGCGCACATCGCGTTCTCGATCTCGTATGTCGTGTTCGTCGTGCGCGCGCGGTTGTCGATGCTGAGCCCGTCGCTCGAGGAAGCCGCGCTCGACCTCGGCGCGACGCCGTTCGAGGCGTTTCGACGCGTGACGCTGCCGCTGCTTGCGCCGGGGCTCGTGTCGTCGGCGCTCCTCGTGTTCACGATCTCGCTCGACGACTATGTCGTCACGAGCTTTGTCGCCGGCCGCGGAGGGACGACGCTCCCGCTGCAGATCTACTCGATGGTCCGCACGGGCGTGACGCCCGAGATCAACGTGATCTCGACGTTCCTGCTCGTCGCGACGTTCGTGCTCGTCTTTGTGTCGCAGCGCCTGCAGACAGAGCGCATTGGCCGCGGCGCCACGGCGGCGGCCGTGGCGGTGGTTCTGGCGCTCGGCGTGTTCGCGATCGGCGATCCGGCGCAGTCGCGCACCCGTCGCGAGCTGAGCATCTACATCTGGTCCAACTATCTGACGGACAAGATGATCAAGGACTTTGAGGAGCGCTACAACGTGCGGGTGCACGTCGAGCTGTTCGATTCGAACGAAGCGCTGCTCGCAAAGCTCCAGACCGGCGTGACCAGCTACGACATCGTCGCGCCGAGCGACTACATGGTCGGCATCCTCGCGCGCGCGGGGCTGCTGCACGAGATCGACAAGCGCGAGCTCGAGAATTTCGACAACCTCTCGCCGCGATTCACCGGGCTGGCCTACGACCCCGAGAACCGGTACTCGGTGCCGTACACGTGGGGCACGTCCGGCATCGGATACCGGCGCGACAAGACGGGCCGCGATCTGAAGGACTGGGCGGACATGTGGGATCCGGCGTATCGCGACCGGATCGGCATGCTGAACGACGCGCGCGAGAATTTTGCGGCGGCGCTCAAGCGGATGGGCCGCTCGATCAACACGACCGATGCGGCGGACGTGGCGCAGGCCGCGGCGCTCCTCGATCAGCAGAAACCGCTCGTGCGGACGTTCGACAGCGACACGTTCGCGGACAACCTGCTGTCGGGCGAGGTGTGGGCGGCACAGGGGTACAACGGACAGATCGCAAAAGCGGGCAGGGCGGATCCGAACATCGTGTACGTGATTCCGGAAGAAGGGTGCACGATGTTCATCGACAACCTTGCGATTCCCAAGGATGCGCCGAACGCGGACCTGGCGATGCGGTTCATCGACTACATTCTCGAAGGCCAGGTCGCGGCGCAGATCACCGAGGTCACCGGGTATGCCACGCCGAACACGGCGGCGACGCCGTACCTTCCGCCCGAGCTGCGCGACGATCCGGCGATCTTTCCGCCCGAGAAGATGCTCGACAAGTGCGAGCTGATGCGCGATCTGGGCCCGGTGACGGAGCTCTACGACCGGTACTGGACAAAGATCAAGTCATAGCGACGACCCGATCCGGACAATGAACAGACGAGGGAACGACACACGATGAAGAACCTGTTTGCGATCCTGTGCATCGCCGCGGCGCTCGCGCTTGCGCCGGCGGTCTCGGCGGATACGACGGGAACGATCCTCGGCCTGGTGACCGACCCGCAGGGCGCCGTGATTGCGGGCGCGACGGTGACCGCTCGGCAGACGGCGACCAACCTGACGCGCGTCACCAAGACGGACCAGTCGGGCGCGTACCGGTTTGCGGCGCTTCCGCTCGGCCCGTACGAGTTGAAGGTCGAGGCGGCAGGGTTCAAACAGGGAGCGGGAAAGCTGACGCTCGAGATCAACCAGGAGCGGCGCGCGGACATCACGCTGCAGGTCGAAGGCGTCGCCGGCGAGACCGTGGACGTCGTCGCGAGCGACGTCATCTCGTCCGAGACGTCGACGGTCGGCACCGTGATCGACAATCAGAAGATCACCGATCTTCCGCTCAACGGCCGGAACTTTCTGCAGCTCGGCGCGCTGATTCCGGGCGTCGCGGCGGCGCCGGGCGGGGGCGGCTCAGAGGGCGGAACGTATGTCGGCGCGTTCAGCGTCGGCGGCCAGCGCGACCGCGGCGCGAACTACCAGCTCGACGGCGCCGACAACAACCAGGGCATCAACAACAACGCGGCGGCGTTCGTGAACGTGGACGCGATCCAGGAGTTCACGATCCAGACGAGCGCGTTCAGCGCCGAGTACGGACGGAATTCAGGCGCGGTAGTGAACGTCGCGACGCGGTCGGGAACGAACGAGTATCACGGCACGGTCTTCGAGTTTTTCCGCAACAACGTGCTCGACGCGCGCAACTTCTTTGAGAACGCCGGCGGCGCGCCCGAGTCGGCGTTCATCCTAAATCAGTTCGGCGGCGTGCTCGGCGGGCCCGTCTACACCGACAAGGCGTTCTTCTTTGTCAGCTACGAAGGGCTGAGGTCGCGCGTCGGCAACACGATCTTCACGAACGTGCCGACGCTCGAGGAGCGGCTTCCCGCGGGCCCCGGCATGCTCGACGGCGTGCCGATCACCGTGGATCCGGTCGCCGCGAATATCGTCGCGCTCTACCCGCTGCCGAACGCGTCGTCCACGTACGGAAACTACATTTCGAATGCCACGATCCGCGGGCGGAACGACAACTTTCTGGCGCGCATCGACTACAACCCGAGCGAGAAGAACACGTACTCGTTTCGCTACCTGATCAACGACAACAGTACGTTCACGCCGGTGCTGTCGACGTCGGGCACGTCGACGGGGTCGTCGCAGGTGCCCGGGTACGGAACGTTCGCCGATGCGAGGTCGCAGAACTTCACGGCCGCGTGGACGCACCTGTTCTCACCGACGCTCGTGAATGTGGGGCGCTTTGCGGCGGCGCGCGTCTCGGACCTGATGTCGGGCGAGGACCACACGAATCCCGCGACGATCGGGCTCCCGACGAACGTGACGGTGCCCGAGGACGTGGCGCTGCCGCAGATCGTCGTGTCGGGGCTTTCGGGGATCGGCAACAGCAACATCTTTCCGTTCGGCGACGGGCTGAACACGTTCCAGTTCCAGGACACGGTGACGTGGTCCAAGGGTCCGCACACCATCCGGGCCGGCGCCGACATCCGGTTCGTGCAGCTGAACGGATTCCAGGATTTCAGCTTTGCGGGAACGATCAGCTTTGACGGATCCGTCAGCGGGATCAGTCCGCTGTACGACCTGCTGCAGGGCACGGCGGCGCCGCAGACGACGTTCATCACGCGCGGGCTGACGGCGCCGCCGATCCGCCAGCAGAACTATTTCCTGTTCGTGCAGGACGACTGGGCGGTGACGCCGAGCCTGACGCTCAATCTCGGTCTGCGATACGAACTGAATTCGGTGCCGACGGCGAGCGGGCGGCTGACGAACTTCACGACCGATCGCGGGTTCTTCACCGACGACGTCGGGCTGTACGACGGCGACCACAACAACTTTGCGCCGCGCGCGGGATTCGCGTGGAAGCCGTTCGCCGACAACCGGACGGTGATCCGCGGCGGCGCGGGAATCTTCTATGACCTGGTGTTCGGCAACGTGCCGTTCAGCCTGACGTTCAACCCGACGGCGTCGGTTCAGTTCTATCCGATCTTTGGAACGGTGCCGGAGCCGGGCCAGCTCGGGTCGATCTTTGCGGACGTGCCGCTCGGGCCCGACTATGCCGATGCGGGGCCGGCGCTGATCACGATCGATCCGCGCCTGCGCACGCCGTACGCGATCCAGTGGAACCTGAACGTGCAGCGCGAGATCGCGAACAACCTTGGCGTCGAGGTCGGGTACTACGGGACGCGGGGCGTCAAGCTGATCCTCAACCGCGACGTGAACCAGGCGGTGTACTTTCCGGGGCAGTCGGACACGAGCAACATCTTTGACCGGCGGCCGACGCAGCTCGCAGGGACGACGTATCTGCTCGACGGGATCGATGTGGGCGGGATCGACCTGATCCAGGAGCAGGAGGCGGCGGCGTCCTCGATCTACCATTCGCTGCAGGCCCGGCTGAGCGGGCGCGTCACGAGCGACCTCTACGTGCTGGCGTCGTACACGTTCTCGCATTCGATCGACGATGCGTCGGACATCTTCGGGTTCACGGGGAGCTCGGGATTCCCGCAGAACAGCAACGACGTCGGCGCTGAGCGTGCGAATTCGCCGTTCGACATCCGGCACCGGTTTACGGGGAGCTTCACGTGGGACCTGCCGTTCGGGCGGGGGAGGCGGTTTGCGTCGGACGTCGGTGAGGGCCTGAACCGGCTGGTTGGCGGGTGGCAGATGAACGGGATCGTGACGGCGCAGTCGGGCGCTCCGTATACGGTGCGGCTCGGGACGGATGCGGCGCTGGACGGGAATCCGTTGAACGAGCAGCGGCCGAACGACATCCCGGGGGCGTTCGTGCCGGACGGGCAGGGTGGGTTGCGGTTGACGGTGCCGATCGAGCAGTTGATTCCGGCGGAGGGGACGTATGGGAGCCTCGGGCGGAATACGTTCCGGGGGCCAAAGTTCGTGAACTTTGACATGTCGGTGTTCAAGGACATCCAGTTGACCGAGTCGGTGAAGCTGCAGTTCCGGACCGAGTTCTTCAACCTGTTCAATCACGCGTCGTTCGCGTTGCCCGAGACGAACCTGTTGTCGCCGACGTTCGGGCAGTTCTCGCGGACACCGGATGTGGCGGCCGGTTCACCGCGCATCGCAACGGGCAGCCAGCGGGTGATCCAGTTTGCGTTGAAGGTGGTGTTCTAGAGAACCACACGCAAAGACGCAGAGACGCAAAGCCGCAGAGACGGCAATTCCTCTGCGGCTCTGCGTCTTTGCGCGAACTCTTCCTTCTCTGCGCGTGGTATCATTTGCGGTTACCCGAGGAGGAGCATTCGCACCATGGGCGCATCAGGACTGACCGTCGACATCATCACCGGATTCCTGGGCAGCGGTAAGACCACGCTGCTCAAGCAGGTGCTGTCGCGCGGCATGGGCGACAAGAAGGTCGCCGTCATCGTCAACGAGATCGGCGACATCGGCATCGACGGCCGCGCCATCGAGTGCATGAACGTCGAACAGATGATCGAGCTCGACAACGGCTGCATCTGCTGCACCGTGAACTACCAGTTCGGCATGGCCGTCCGCTCGATCATCGAGACCGTCGATCCGCACCTCCTCATCATCGAGACCACCGGTCTCGCGAACCCGTATCCCCTCGCGGAGGAGATCCGCAACACCGGGCTTCGTCTCGATGCCATCGTCACCGTGGTCGACGCGGCGAACCTGCTCGCCGCCGAGAAGGAAGCCTCCGTTGTCATCGACCAGATCGACGCGGCGGACTTCATCGTGCTGAACAAGACCGACCTCGTGACGCCGCGCGAGTTGAAGAAGATCGAGAAGCGGGTCCGAAAGCACAACCGCCGCGCGCTGATGCTCGAGACGACGTACGGCGCGCTCGACTCGGAGGTGCTGTTTGCCACGAGCGCGAGCGCGCACCGCGAGCGTCTCGAGCGCGAGCACGCGCACGACCACGCGAAGCCCGGTGGCAACGGCCACGGCACGGC
>JBGAKX010000175.1:0-8563 GCA_044224215.1 Blastocatellia bacterium | reverse complement strand
GGCAGTCAGCGCAATCCCGGCGAACATCGCAACGGCCGCGAACACGACCCGCCGGACGTACGCGGAATCCGCCGAGGCCCCTGAGCAGCGGTTCCGTGGATCCCGGCGACCGCAAGACCGAGGCGGCCAGTGTCACCGGGCTCGCCGGCGAGCGTCGAGCGGCAACCAGTGCCGCGAGGAGCGAGAACCGCCAGCCGTCGCCGGTGCGGATATAGACGACGACAGCCCGAGGACCCGGCGCCAGCGCCGCCACCACGACAGGTTCGGCCATCTGCTCGTCGTCGACAGCATCGACGCGCTGGGCTACGACAGCTCCGATCGTTGCCAGGCCGCATCGAACCACAGACGCAGAAACACGTACATCCCGAGTGCGGCGCACGGAATGGCAGAATCCGATCGACAGGTTGTAGCTGATCACATCTCCGGGCACAGCATCAGCAGCATCGGCGGGAAGAACAGGTGTCAGGCGAATTCAGCAGCGACGGACTGACCGATGCCATCACGGGGATCCCACAGCAGGAACTCGCGGCAGCGATCGCGTGCCGGAACCACAGGTGCGTCGGCCAGAAAACGCCGACATTGTCGCGAAAGCTGAAGATCTCGTGCGTCGAGAACATTCCCCGCATCGCAACCAGACCTGGCAGCAATGCGATGACGGGCCACGCGAGCCGCGAAACCAATCCTCGCGCACGCGCGGCCGTGCTCATGAATTGGCCGGTTCGTCCGCGTACGGATCGATGGGGATCTTCACGCCCTTCTCGCGCGCGGTCGTGCGAGCGATCTCATAGCCCGCGTCGACGTGTCGAGCGACGCCGATTCCAGGGTCGTTCGTCAGGACGCGATTCAGCCGCTTTCCGCCATCCGCAGTCCCGTCGGCCACCGTGACCTGACCGGCATGCAGGCTGTAGCCGATTCCGACGCCCCCGCCGTGATGGAAGCTGACCCAGGACGCTCCGGACGCGGTGTTGAGCAGCGCGTTCAGAATCGGCCAGTCGGCGATGGCGTCCGACCCGTCGAGCATCGCCTCGGTCTCGCGATACGGCGACGCGACGGAACCCGTGTCGAGATGGTCACGACCAATCGCCACGGGCGCCTCGATCTTCCCGCGGGCCACAAGGTCGTTGATTGCCTCGCCCATGATCGCCCGATCGCCGTACCCCAGCCAGCAGATGCGCGCCGGCAGCCCCTGGAAGTGCACGCGCTCGCGCGCGAGCCGCAGCCAGCGCTCGAGGACGTGATCGTGCGGGAAGAGCTCGAGCGCAAGGTCGTCGGTCGCGGCGATGTCCGCGGGATTTCCCGAGAGCGCCGCCCATCGGAACGGACCGCGGCCCTCGCAGAACAGCGGGCGAATGTACTCCGGGACAAACCCCGGGATGTCGAACGCGTTGTCGACGCCGGCCTTCACCGCCTGCGCGCGGATGTTGTTGCCGTAGTCGAACGTGACGACACCCATCTTCTGCAGATCGAGCATGGCACGGACGTGCACGCCCATCGATTCGATCGCGCGATGCTGATACTCGGTCGGGTTGTCGCGACGCATCGTCAACGCGTCGGCGAGATCCATGCCGTGCAGGACGTACCCGACGAGCGTGTCGTGCGCGGACGTCTGGTCGGTAAGAACGTCGGGAACCACGCCGCGACGAACGAGCTCGGGCAGGACGTCGGCACGGTTACCGACGAGCCCGACCGAGAGCGCCTCGCCGCGCGATTGCGCCGCGGCCACGATGCTCAGCGCATCGTCGAGACTGTGTGTCATCCGGTCGCAATAGCCCGTCGCGATTCGCTTCTCGATACGCGTCGGATCGACGTCGATGCCAAGGAAGACCGCGCCGTTCATCGTCGCCGCAAGCGGCTGCGCGCCGCCCATACCGCGCTGACAAGAAACGCCGGCAGACCCGAAAGGTCCGGGTTGACGAGCCGCTCGATCCGCCGCTCGGATATGGACGCAAGCTCGGCGACTGCCATTGCGAGGTAGTCGAACGCAAGCGCGAGCGGTTCGCCGTGGAAGTTGCCGCCCGAGATGACTTCGCCGGTGTCGGGAAACACGAGCGGGTTGTCGGTCGCACTGTTGAGCTCGATCGTCAGCACGCGGCGCACATGCGCGATCGCGTCGCGAACCGCGCCATGCACCTGCGGCATGCAGCGCAGGCTGTATGCGTCCTGGACACGTGCGCAGTCGCGATGCGACTCGCGGATCTCGCTGCCCGCGAGCAAGTCCACCAGGTTTCGCGCGACGGCGATCTGCCCGTCGTGGGGCCGTGCCGCGTGAATTCTCGGGTCGAACGCTGCGGGCGTGCCCCTTCAACAGCGCGAGCCCGCCGACGGCGGCCATCGCCTGCGTGCCGTTCAGAAGCGCCAGGCCCTCCTTTGCCTCGAGCGCAAGCGGCGCGATACCGGCGTGCTCGAGCGCGTCGCGGGCGGGCACCGTTCGTCCGCCATACGTCACCAACCCTTCGCCGATCGAGCCGAGCGCGAGGTGCGCGAGCGGCGCAAGGTCGCCGCTTGCTCCGACGGATCCCTTCGAGGGAATGACGGGATGGACACCCGCATTGAGCATCGCAACGAGCGTCTCGAGCACGACAGGCCGGACGCCCGAATGGCCCTTGGCGAGCACGTTGGCGCGCAGCAGCATCATTGCGCGTGTCTCAGGCACGCCGAGCGGTGCGCCAACGCCGCACGAATGCGATCGGACGAGGTTCACCTGCAGCGCGCTCAGGTCTTCGTCCTTGATCCGGACGTCGCTGAGCTTTCCAAACCCGGTGTTGATTCCGTAGACGGCATCTCCCTTGAGCAGGATCTCGTCGACGACCCGTCGCGAAGCGTTCACCCGATCGATGACACCCTCGGCGAGGCCGACGACCTCGCCATACGCGACGTCGCGCATCTCGTCGAGCGAGAGCGTTGTTCCGTCGAGCGCGATCATCGCTGAACGAGAAGGGCGAGGCCCATGCCGCCGCTGACGCACAGCGTCGCGAGCCCGTAGCGTCCGTCGCGGCGCGCGAGCTCGTGGACGAGAGTCGTCAGGATCCGTGCACCGGTGCATCCGATCGGATGGCCGAGCGCGATCGAGCCGCCGTTCGGATTGAGCCGCTCGCGGTCGAATCCGAGGTCGCGATCGCACGCGATGACCTGTGCGGCAAATGCTTCGTTGAGCTCGACGACGTCGATGTCTGACATCGTGAGATTGTGTCGTGCGAAGAGCGCGCGGACCGCCGGTACTGGTCCGATTCCCATCCGCCGGGGATCGACGCCCGAGATCTCGTAGTCGACGATGCGACCAAGCGACTGTGCGCCGGAACCGGCAAGTGCGTCGCCGGTCATCAGCACCATCGCCGAGGCGCCGTCGGTGATGCCGGATGCGTTGCCGGCCGTGACGGTACCTTCCTTCGAGAACACGGGAGGCAGCTTGCGCATCGACTCGATATCGGCGTCAGGGCGGACGTGTTCGTCGGTCGCAAAAGCAACGCTCTTGCCCTTTCGGTCGGTGAGCGTGAGCGGGATGCGCTCGTCGTCGAATCGTCCAGCGGCTTCGGCTGCCGCCGCGCGGCACTGGCTTTCGGCCGCAAACGCGTCCTGTTCCTCGCGGGGAATCCCGTATTCGACGGCAAGCGTTTCGGCGGTTTCACCCATTATCTGCTGCGCGAGCGGGCATAGAAATCCGTCCTGGTACATGCCGTCGACGAGCTTCTTGTTGCCGAGCCGCGCGCCCCAGCGAGCGCCCTCGACAAAGTACGGCACCCTGCTCATCGACTCGGCCCCGCCGGCCACCACAACACTCGATCGGCCGAGCTTCAACTCCTGCGTGCCGAGGATCACCGCCTTCAAACCCGAACCGCACGCCTGGTTCACGGTGTACGCGGCGATCGATTCGGGGATTCCGGCTCGAACCGATATCTGCCGGGCAGGATTCGGTCCGCCGCCGGCCTGACGCGCGTTGCCGAAGATCAATTCGCCCACGTCGCCGGGGGAGACGTTTGCTCGTCGCATCGCCTCGGTGACAACCGATACGCCGAGATCGGCGGCGCTCAACTCGGCAAGCGATCCGCCAAACTTTCCAATCGGCGTCCGAACGGCGCCGACGATATGCACGTCAGTCATTGCCTACCTTTCAAACAGCAGCGGGATCACTACTTGAGCACAGGGTCAAAGGAGTCCTTGATGTCGTAGGTCACGCCAAAGATGACGCCCGTATTCGGGCTCCACTGAGTGAATCCAAACGTTCCAGCGGCGTCCCAGTGCAGGCCGGCGGCGTCGACCTGCACGCCGATCCGACCCTCGGACACGTCCTCGGTCCCGGGCGGCGGCACGCGCGTGCTGTATCGGCCGTTCACCTCGCCGACGATGCGGAATCTGGGCGTGACTCGGAATCGGAACGCCGCGCCATACAGGATGACGTCGTTCTGCGAGAAGAGCTCGGTCGGCGACTGCAGGATGCCAAGCCCGAGGTTCCCCATCAGGTGGAAACGCCCGATCGTCTTTGACGCGAGAATCGTGCTGAACAGGTTGATCGAGTTCGTGCCGATGCCTTCCGCCTGGTTCGTGTTGGGGAGCTGAAATCCGATGCGTACTCCGAACGCCGGGCGATGCTTGCCCTCGTTCATGAGCTTGATCTTGGCAGAGATCGTGACGTCGCCGATGTCGTGCGTGTCGTCGGCCATCGCGTTGATGTTCGTGGGGATCAGCGCGGGCCGGAACTGGTCGTTGATCGCGAGGAAATCCTGGGCGGTCCCGTCGATCTGCAATTCGACGTTTGGCGAAATACCGATGTGAACGCCGAACTCGCCGATCCGGGTAAGGTCGCCGTTCAGACCCGAGAGCGAGAAGTTCTGGTCCTGGAGAAACGCGATCCCTGCCTGGGCCCGGATGGTTCCGGGACGGATGAGCTCGACGTCCTCGGTGATGAGGGGGCGTGCCTGGCCAGCGAATTCGTCGGGTTGCTGGGCGCGCGCCTCGGTGACGAACCCGGCTGCGGAAAGGACGAAAACCGCGGCGAGCATTGTCCTCAGGAACATAGCGCGCGGATTGTACGCCAAAGCAACGTTGTTCTCAAACTTCTCGATCATGTGTTTGCCGCAGATGAACGCAAATCTACACGAATCAGACCGCCGCGATCTCAGCTACCGCGTAATTGGCCTCTTCTACTCGGTTTACAACGAGTTGGGCCCGGGTTTTCTCGAGTCCGTCTACGAAGCTGCGATGGCAATCGCGTTGGAGGACGCCGGCTTACCGTTCGAGAAGCAGGTCAGAATCCCGGTAACATTCAGGGGCCGTTCCGTCGGTGATTACCGGGCTGACATGGTGGTTGATCGATCCATACTGCTCGAACTCAAAGCGGTTCAGCAGCTTGTCGCGGCACACGACAGCCAGGTGCTCAACTATCTGCGCGCCACGCAACTTGAACTTGCCCTGTTGCTCAACTTCGGCCCCAAACCCGAGTTCCGCAGGCTCGTCTTCTCGAACACGCGCAAGCAGTGATTCGCGTCTATTTGCGCAAATCTGCGGCTAAAACCCACGTGCAACAACGACCGACCCCGGGAAGCCCGCGACGTCGGGATAGGAAACCTGCACAGGGGGTGAAGTGAACACCACCCGCAACGTGTAGTCGCCGCCGTCGAGCTCGAGTACCCCACCGCCAACGTCCACCGCGACAACCCGTTCGCCCACGCCCACGAACACCCGGCGTCCCACCGAATCGACACCGGCGGCACCATGAGGTTCGCCCCCTGTCGCCACTTCAGACACCGCAACAGGCCCGCTCGCGCCAAGCGCAAGGAACACCACCGGATCTCCAACCACCGCCAGCAGATCCGGCGCAACCAGCACCGCGTCGCGTCCGTTGGACGCGAGCTCGGTCGCATACTCCTCGATGCCAGACAACAGGTTGTACTGCCGGACGACGCCGGTCCCGCACGCCCACATGTGAGCGCCCGCCGCGTCGTACGCCACGTGCGGAGCATCCGGATCGAGCGCGACCTGCAGCGCCGTCGAATTGATGAGCGACACACGGCCATCCGGTGCGATCGAACTCACTCAGCTACAATCATCGGTTGTTACTACGACGTGTACAACGAGTTCGGGTATGGGTTTTCTCGAGGCAGTCTACGAAGCTATGATACGAACGCTGCAAGATGCGGGCTTTCCTCACGAGAAGCAGGTCATTACCGTGTGGTTTCGAGGGGCGCGTCGGTGATTACCGGGCGGATCTTGTCGTAGATCAACTCCATTATCGTCGAACTCAAAGCGGTTCAGCAGCTTGGTCGCGGCACACGACAGCCAGTTGGTTAACTACCTGCGCGCAACCAGTTTTGAGGTCGGACTGTTGTTCAACTTTGGAGACAAGCCAGGATTCAGAATCCCGTTTTCGAATTCGCGGAAGCACGCGCCGGCGGATTCAGCGGATCATTCGCGTCTGAATCCGTTGCGCAAATCATCCGCGTTCAAAACCCCCGAGCGATGACCACCGAGCCGGGAACCCCGCGACGTCGGGATACGCCACCTGCACCGGAGGCGAGCTGAACACCACCCGCAGCGTGTAGTCGCCGCCATCGAGCTCGAGCACCCTACCGCCAACGTCCACCGCGACAACCCGTTCGCCCACGCCCACGAACGGCGTCCCACCGAATCGACACCGGCCGCACCGTGAGGTTCGCCCGCTGTCGCCACTTCAGACACCGCAACAGGCCCACTCGCGCCGAGCGCAAGAACTCCACCGGATCTCCAACCACCGCCAGCAGATCCGGCGCAACCAGCACCGCGTCGCGTCCGCTCGACGCAACCTCGGTCGCATACTCCTCGATGCCCGACAACAGGTTGTACTGCCGGACGACGCCGGTCCCGCACGCCCACATGTGAGCGCCCGCCGCGTCGTACGCAACGTGCAGAGCATCCGGATCGAGCGCGACCTGCAGCGCCGTCGAATTGATCAGCGTCACACGGCCATCCGGCGCGATCGAACACCTGACGAGTCGTGTCCCGTTTGAGATCGCGAAGAGCCGCGTTCCTCCAGCTCCGACCATCGGGTTCGTCAGAACGTCGCCTTCGCCCGCCACGGTGTAGCCCACTGAGGCGCCCGACGTCAGATCCACACGCCACACGGCCGGCCCCGCCGTGACAAATGCAACGGACCGAGCCGGATCGAATGCGACGCTCGCGGCGCGCGGATCCGTTTCGGCGCCGGGGGTAGCGTCGCCGATTCGCCGCAGTCCGCCGCTGTCGTCAACTTGATAGACGGCCAGCCCGCCCTCCGACGACACGACCATCGTCCGGGCGTCGGGAGCCACCGCAAGCAGCCCTGTCGACCGGCCGAGGTCGACGCGCTGAATTTCGCGGCCCGAGCTCACATTGAACGTGAAGAGCGCATCCGCCGCTTCGGACGTCGCGACGCCAAAGAACCTGCTCGGAAACAGGTATGCGCCATCGCCCGCGCCAAAGATCACGCCGGGAAGCTGTGAGAATCGCATGGCGCGCGATTCGTCGAGACCGTGCGCCCTGATCGGGATGATCGTCAGCGCAGCCGCGCCACCGGCTGCGAGCGGCGATGAGCCAGCGGCGCCCGACACGACGATTCCGGTCCCGTCCGCCGTGAAGACGACACCCTCGGCCGAACCGACAAAGTGCGACACGGTCAGGACCTGGTGCAACGCCACGTCGACCAGAAGCACGGTACTCGACGACGGCAGCGTGACGGCAAGAAGGGCTCCCGTCGGATCGAACGCAAGTTGCGCAACGGGGCCGAGCGAGGGATCGATGTCCAGAACGTCCGGATCTCCCTTCACGATTCCCCGCGCGTCGCCCTTGTAGAACAGCAGTCCCGCCGGCGCGCCCGTCTGTCCGTTGACGTTCGTCGCGACGATCGTTTTGCCGTCGGCGGACACCTTTATCGGCGACGAAAAGCGATTCGCCTGACGCGCCGGCGCCCGTCCGGTCTGCTTGCCCTTCAGGCTGATGCCGATCAGGGCCGACCCGCCCTCCTCGATGGTGAACGTGACGCGGCCGCGCTTTCCGAGCGCCTGGATGCCCGAGTACGCGTCGCCCGCGAATCCTGCCCGCGGATACGCGCCCGTCTGGGAAAGCGTCCCGTTGTCGTCGTGTCGAAAGATCAGTACGCCGTTCGGCGTGACGATCGAGATCGCCTTCCGCGCCGCCGAGTACTCGCTGCTGATCGGCGTCTCGTCGACGCTGAGCGCGAGCGCATCGAGCAGCCGCGAATCCCTCGTCCGAACGGTCGACAGCGTCGCGGGAACCGGACCCGACGCAAAGACCGCGAGCGTTCCGTCAGCGCTCAGACCGACAACCGCGGGCGTGCCGGTGGGCGCGTCGTATTCGCTGCGAACAGTCAGCCGGCCATCGCGGTCGACGTCAAAGAACCGGATCTTGCCGGCCGCCGGCAGCGCGATGACTGCGCCGTCCTCCGAAATCGAGAGCGGCGCAATCCGCTGTCTGGCAATGTCGAACGACACGTCGACGCCAAGATCGTACGACGTCACATACTCGCCCGATGCCGCATCGACCGTGCAGATCAGACGGTTGGCGACCAGCGCGAAGAGGTACTTGCCATTGGGGT
>JBGAKX010000174.1:0-8257 GCA_044224215.1 Blastocatellia bacterium | reverse complement strand
CGTCGAGTCGGTCGGAGAATCCGGTCGGCGAATCATCCGGTTCGACGAACCGTCGTCATTGTGGGAGCGGCTCGACCGCTGGGGACGAACTCCGTTGCCACCGTACATCCATCGCGACGAATCCTCCGACGACGCGCGTCTCGACGCCGAACGGTACCAGACCGTGTACGCACGTGCGCGTGGCGCGATTGCGGCGCCGACAGCGGGGCTTCATTTCACGAACGAGTTGCTGCGACGACTCGAGGACGCTGGCGTCGCCCGCGCGAGCGTGACGCTGCACGTCGGGTACGGAACGTTTCAACCGGTGCGCGTGGAGCGTGTCGAAGATCATCGCGTCGAGCCCGAATCGTACGAGATTCCCAGCGACACCGTCGAAGCCGTCGCGCGAACGCGCGCGGCGGGCGGACGAGTCGTTGCGGTCGGCACGACGACGACACGCGCGCTGGAAAGCGCCGCCGAACCGTCGGGAGCCCTGCGCGTCGGACCGGGAACAGCCGACGTGTTCATCTATCCGGGATACACGTTTCGCGCAATCGACGCCCTCGTAACCAATTTCCACCTGCCGAAGTCGTCGCTCCTGATGCTCGTCGCGGCCTTTGCCGGGCGCGAGCGCGTGCTCGAGGCGTATCGCCACGCCGTCGAGAATCGGTACCGGTTCTACAGCTACGGCGATGCGATGCTGATCGTGTAGAGGCCCGCGCCGTTCGTCGCTATACTCGCACCATGGCGGCGGTCTCCCTCGCGGCATACCCGATCCTGGCCGAGGACCTCGACGAGTGCTGGGCGCTCGATCAGGTCTGCTTTGCCGACGGCGAGACGTACGAGCGTCGTACGTTTCACGATCTGATCGCGTACCCGGACGCCATCTGCTTGAAGTGCGTCGGCGTCGATGGGCGGATGCTCGGCTTTGTGATCGGTGTCGTGGAGGTCGACCGGACGGGCCACGTCGTCGTGCTCGGCGTGTCGCCCGAGTACAGGCGCCACGGGGTCGGGCGGATGTTGATGCGACGGCTGGAGGCGGTGTTTCTCGAGCGCGACGTTCACCTGCTTCATCTCGAAGTGCGGACCACGAATGACGCAGCGCGCGCTCTGTACGAGGGCATCGGGTTCTCGATTGCCGGCCGCCGGCTCGCCTACTACACGAACGGCGACGACGGCTACCTGATGGTCAAGCGGATTTCGTAGCGCGCCTCGTCAGTGCGTGTGGACGAGGTCGTTCACGCTGCTGCGTTCGCGCGCGGCCTCGTGCCGATTGTGCAGGACTGCCGTCACCTGCGCGCCGAACAGCATGACGATGCTCGAAAGGTACACCCACGTCAGCAACACGAGCGCAAGCCACGCCCCGCCGTAGAGCAGCTGGTATTCCTCGAGGACGCCAGGAAGCAACGACGCAAAGATGTGCTTCAACGTCTCCCACGCGATACCCGTGATCAGGGCACCCGGGAGCACTTCGATCCAAAGCACGTGCGTGTTCGGCATGACGCGATAGATCACGGCAAACATCGATGTCGTCACGAGCAGGCTCGTCACTGCGAGACCCACCTGCACCGCGCCGCGCGTCAGCACTTCAAAGAAGGCAGGCAGCTGCGGACCCATCTGGACAGGCACCGCCTGGACCACCGAAATCGCCGACGTGAGCGTCGTGGAGATGAGCAGCATCACCGCGAGGCCGCCAATCATGGCGATGGCCAGGAGCCTCCCGGCAAGAAACGGCCGCGGCCGCGTGACCCAGATGCGGTTGATGGCCCTCTCGATCACGGTAAAGACCCACGACAGCGCCCAGAGTACGAGAAGCGCGCAGGTGACGATGGCGCCCGCGTGGACGCGATCGATTGTCCGGATGTTCTCTCGCACGAACTCGCGCGTGCCCGGCAGGTACGCAAGGATGACGTCGATCACCACGTGGCGGATCTGGTCGCCGCCATAGATCGCCTGACCGATGACGAGCAGAAGAATGAGCGACGGGAAGAGCATCAGCATCGTGTAGTACGAAATGGCTGCTGCCGACGTCGTCAGGTCATTCTCAAAGAACTCGATCCACGCATCCACGAGCACACGCCACTTTGTGGTCTGGTTCTTGATCCGAAAGAACTGTCGCGCACGGAAGGGCATGGCCAGCAGCAGTATATCACCGTGCGGTTTGCGGACCGGAAGCCGTGCCCGAGGTCTGTTTGGCGGCGAAACCGCCGGGCCGCACGGTGCATTCCGGTCGCGTTTGACGCGTTCGAAAACGAGGACGTACACTTCCTTGTCGTCTTCCACCCGGGATCTTCACATGAACCTTGAGACACTCGAGACGCTCGAATTCGAAGCGTTGCGAGAACACCTGGCCGGCCACGCCCAGTCGCCGCTCGGTCGCGCGCGGGCGCTCGCGGTCGCGCCGTCGACGGACCGCGATGTCGTCCGGCGCGGATTGCAGCGCACGTCCGAGGCAAAGCGCTACCTTGCCGAGCGTGGACGGTTCGGACTCGGCGGCCTTGCGGATCCCGAGCCGCTGCTCGGCGCGCTGTCTGTGGCCGGCACGGTGCTCGAGGCGCACGAACTGCTCGACGTCGCGCGGTACATCCGGTCTGCCATCGACCTTCGCACGGCATTTGCGGAAGTGGCGGACGAGTACCCGCTGTTGTCCTCGATCGTGCTAGCGCTGCCGGACCTCAAGCGCGTTCTCGGCGAGATCGACGCGAAGATCCTCCCGACGGGCGAGGTGGACGAGGCGGCAAGTCCCGAGCTCAGACGGATCCGGCGCGACATTCAACGCCTGAGGACCGAGGTGCAGCGATCGCTCGAGCGGCTGATCCGCGACAAGGCGCCCGATGCGATGCAGGACGAGCTGATCACGATCCGGAACGGACGGTTTGTCGTTCCCGTCCGGTCGGAGTTCAAGGGCAAGGTGAAGGGCGTTCTTCACGGCTCGTCGTCGACGGGTCAGACGCTCTACGTCGAACCGCTCGACACCATCGATCAGAACAACGAGCTTGCCGCGCTGAGGGATCGCGAGGAGGCCGAGATCGCGGCGATCCTCGCCGCGCTCACGGATCGAGTTCGCGCCGACCGTGACGGACTCGGCACGCTCGTCGACGGGCTGTCGGCGCTCGATCTGTATGCGGCGCAGGGACATCTGTCGCGCGAATTCGACTGCGTCGAGCCCGAGATCCGCGACGACGGACTGCTCGAGGTCGACCGCGCGCGGCACGCCCTGCTGGAACGAAATCTGAAGCGGATCGGCCGCGACGTGGTGCCGATGTCCATCACGCTCGACGCGGGGGCGCGCGTCGTCGTCATCTCCGGCCCGAACGCTGGCGGCAAGACGGTCGTGCTCAAGACGGTCGGGCTGTGCTCGCTGATGGCGCAGTCGGGACTCCACGTTCCGGCAATGGCCGCGCGCGTCCCGCTGTTCGACGAAGTGCTCGTCGACATTGGCGACCATCAGTCGCTCGCCGCAAACCTGTCGACGTTCTCGGCGCACGTCCGGAACATCGCGTCGATGATCGACGAACTGCCCGGACGCGCGTTGGTCCTGCTCGACGAGATCGGCACGGGGACGGACCCCGACGAGGGCGGCGCGCTTGCCATCGCCGTGCTCGAACGGCTGCGCGCGGCGGGCGCGTACGTCGTCGCGACGACGCACTACAACCGACTCAAGATGTACGCGTCGAACACGCCAGGCGTAGGCAACGCCGCGGTCGAATTTGACGAGAAGACGCTCGAGCCGACGTATCGCCTGATCTCGGGGCTGGCAGGTTCGTCGAGCGGCATCGAGATCGCGAGCCGGCTGGGGTTGCAGAAGGACGTCGTCGACGTCGCGCGCCGGATGATGACGGTGACCGACCTCGAGGCGGCCGACTACCTGCGCCGTCTGAAGGCCGCTGCCGACGAAGCGCGCGAACTGCGCGCCGCGCTCGAGGACGAACGCGAGGCCGTCGCAAAGCGCTATGCAGAACTGGATCTGCAGTTCGAGCGCCGCGAGAAGGTACGGTCGCGGGAGTTCGAACAGGCGCTCGGCGCAGTCATCGCCGAGTTCGAGGCCGAGGCAAAGCGCATCGTCGCGCGCGCGACGGACAAGACCGAGCAGGTCAGGCTGCGCAAGGCCGCCGAGGCCGGGGCCGCGCGCATGCGCGGCGAGGCGAGGGCGCGTGTCGCGGCGCTCAGGCCTGCGCGCGTGGCGGCAGCCGCAGCGGCCCCGGCCGATGCTCCCGAATTCGTCGCAGGTCCCATCGAGCCTGGCGTCGAGGTGTTCGTGCGAGGAATGGGTCAACGCGGAACGGTCGAGTCCGTCGAGGGTGGGCGGGTCGACGTTCGCATGGGGATGCTCAAGATGCGCGTCGGGATCGACGATGTCGAGCGGGTCGCACAGCGGGACGTCGAGCCTGCGGCAACACGACTGCCTGCCGGCGTGCGCGTCGATCTCGTGTCGGACGACATGGTTTCGAGCGAGCTCAACCTGATCGGCCGGCACACGGACGAGGCCAGCGACATGCTGGACAAGTTTCTCGACGAGGCGTTTCTCGGAAGCCTGCCGCAGGTTCGCATCATCCACGGATTCGGCACCGGAGCGCTCAAACGCGCGGTGGCGGACCTTCTGTCGCGCCACCCGCACGTGGCGAGTTTCGGTCCGGCGCCCTCGAGCGAGGGCGGCGGCGGCGCGACATTGGTACAGTTACGGAAGTGACGGAACAACTCGGTGGCCGCACGGCCACGGGCGAGCTACGATCGCTCGTGTGCGCCTGCGATCCTTGCTCGTGATCGGCGAACTCAGACCATGATTCCACGCGGCTTTTCGGATGACGTGCGACAGCAGGCGGACATCGTCCGCATCGTGTCCGACTACGTCGCGCTCAAGAAGCGCGGCGCGAACTGGATCGCGTGCTGCCCGTTCCATTCCGAGAAGACGCCCTCGTTCAACGTGCATCCGGGCAAGGGGATCTACAAGTGCTTTGGCTGCTCGGCGGGCGGCAACGTATTCGACTTTGTCATGCGCGTCGAGGGCCTGTCGTTTCCCGACGCGGTGCGTCTCGTTGCCGAGAAGAGCGGAATCCCCGTCCCGCGCGAGGTCGCGCCGCAACCAGGCGCCGAGCGCGCCGAGCGGTGGCGCAAGCGCCTCTTTGAACTGAACGAATGGGCTGCCGAATTCTTCCAGGAACAGTTCGGCGTTGGGCCCGAGGGTCGCCGGGCGCTCGACTACCTCGAGTCGCGCGGGATCGAGGCCGCGACGCGTGAGCGGCTCCGTATCGGATTCTCGCCGAACGCGTGGGACACGCTTTCGACGCACCTCGAGTCGCGGGGTGCGACACGCGAGGAAATTACCGAGAGCGGACTCGTTACCGTCAAGGAGACCGGCAGCGGCTTCTATGACCGTTTCCGCGGCCGGCTCATGTTTCCGATCGGCGACGCGCAGGGGCGTGTCGTGGCGTTTGGCGGACGGGCGCTCGGCGACGACGGTCCCAAGTACCTGAACTCGCCGGAGACGGCCGTGTACGTGAAGGGCAATCAGCTCTACGGCCTCGCGCTCGCCAAGGACGCCATACGCCGCACGGGGTTCGCCGTCCTCGTCGAGGGCTACCTCGACTTCATCATTCCGTTCCAATCCGGCGTCGAGAACATGGTGGCGTCGCTCGGAACGGCGCTGACCGAGGCGCAGGCACGATTGCTCCGGCGCTACATGTCAAAGCCCCAGGTCGTCGTGAACTACGATCCCGACGCGGCCGGGCAGGCGGCGACGTCGCGCAGCTTCGAGACGCTGCTCGCCCAGGGGTTCAAGATCAACGTGCTTCTGCTCCCCGGTGCGCTCGATCCCGACGAGTACGTTCGCGAACACGGCGCCGACGCGTACCGTGAACTGCTGAAGCAGTCGACGCCCTATCTCGACTACGTGGTCGACCAGGCGATGCGAACGCACGACCTGTCGCGTCCTTCGGGCAAGGCGGACGCGCTCAACGACGTGCTGCCGTTCATTGCGCAGATCGAGAGCCAGCTCGAACGCGTCGAGTATGCGCGCCGGGCCGCCGAGCGGATGCAGATCGACGAGGAGATCCTGCGCAAGGAGCTCCGTCGCGCCGCGTCCCGACGCGAGCCAAAGATCCAGGGCGACCGCGTCGCCGTTCGCCGCGGACTGACCGAACCGGAGCGGCGATTTTTGGTTGTGCTTCTCGGCGAGGCAAGGGTACGCTCTCTGATACTGCCGGGTTTCGAAGTCGCAGACATTGAAGGGTTAGCATCAGAACCAATCTTGCGGGCGATGCTCGATGCGCATCGCTCTGGGGAAGCAATTGGGTACGCCGAACTCTCGGAGAAGCTCTCGGACGTCGCGCGCGAGGATCTCGCTACGCTTGTCACGGTCGAACTGACCGACATTGCCGCAGCGTGGCCAAAGCGCGAGTTCGGGGAGGCCCTCGAGTGCGAGGCAAGAAGTTGTTGTGAACAACTGCGACGAATGCGCCTGCAACGGGAATCAACAAGACTCCAGATAGATTTTCAGAGAGCGTCAGCTGAAGGCGACGAGGCGCGTGTGCTCGAATTGAACCGCCGCAAGTTCGAACTGGGGATCGAACTCGAGAAACTCCGGCGGCAGCCAGGGTAACTGACGGAGGACGGGGATTTGTCGATCAACGAGAAATATTCCGACGAGGTCGAGAAACTTCTTGAGGTGGGGAAAGAGAAGGAGTACCTGACCTACGACGATATCAATCGACTGCTGCCACCGGAGGTGAGCTCGGCAGACGAGATTGAAGCGATCCTGGACGTCATCGGCGCTGAAGGCATTGCCATCAGCGAGTCGGACGAGAAGTTCCTCAAGGACTCTGGGGACGAGCTCGAGAAGGAGAGCTCGGGCGACGAGGAGATGGAGCTCGACCTCTCGGCCGGAACGCTCGAGAAGACCAACGATCCCGTTCGCATGTATCTGCGCGAGATGGCCGTCGTCCCGCTGCTGACGCGCGACGGCGAAGTGGCGATCGCGAAACGGATCGAGCGGGGGCTGCTGCGCAAGCACAAGGCCATCAGCCGGTCTCCGGTGGCGATCGACGAGGTCATCCGGATCGGCGATCTCCTGAAGCGCGCCGAGGCGAGCATCCGCGATGTCGTGCTGATGAACGATCAGCAGGAGGGCATCACGGAGGAGCGCATCGAAGAGGTGCTGCAGAAGACGATCAACGCGATCCTCGACATCAAGAAGCACTACACCAAGGCCATCCGCCTCTACGACAAGGTGCAGATCGAGCCGAAGCGCTCCACCAAGCTGCCCAAGATGCGGCGGCGGCTTGCACGTCTGCGCATCGAGACGTCGCACAAGATCCGCGAGATCGATTTCAACTCGACGGTGCTCGAATCGCTCGTGTCGATCATTCGAGACGCCGTCGCCGAGGCGCGCGCGGCCAAGCGCGACGTCGACCGATCGCGCCGCTCGCTCGAGCGCAAGAAGTGGAACGAGGACGAGCGAGAGCTGAAGCGGCACCTCAGGGCGGCGGAGCGCAAGCTGGCAGCCATCGAGCAGCAGCAGCGCGCGTCCGTGTTGCAGATGGAACGACTGCTCGGCTCGATCATCACGGGCGAGATCGAGGCCGCAAAGGCCAAGTCCGAGCTTGTGGAGGCGAACCTGCGTCTCGTCGTCTCGATCGCCAAGAAGTACACGAACCGCGGCCTGCAGTTTCTCGACCTGATCCAGGAAGGCAACATCGGCCTGATGAAGGCGGTCGACAAGTTCGAGTGGCGGCGGGGCTACAAGTTCTCTACGTACGCGACGTGGTGGATCCGGCAGGCGATCACGCGCGCGATTGCCGACCAGGCGCGCACGATCCGTATTCCCGTCCATATGATCGAGACGATCAACAAGCTGATCCGTACGAGCCGTGCGCTCGTGCAGGAGCTCGGGCGCGAGCCGACCAGCGAAGAGATCGCCCGCAAGATGGACATCCCCGTCTCGAAGGTCCGAAAGGTGCTGAAGATCGCGCAGGAGCCGATCTCGCTCGAGACGCCCATCGGCGAGGAAGAGGATTCGCATCTCGGCGACTTCATCGAGGACAAGACGATCCTGAATCCTGCCGAGGCGGTGATCAACACGAACCTGCGAGAGATCACCGAGGAGGTGCTCAAGACGCTGACGCCGCGCGAGGAGAAGGTCATCAAGATGCGCTTCGGCCTCGAGAACAGCGGCAGCGAGCACACGCTCGAGGAGGTCGGACAGCATTTCGCGGTGACGCGCGAGCGGATCCGGCAGATCGAGGCAAAGGCGCTGCGGAAGTTGCGGCATCCGTCACGGAGC
>JBGAKX010000173.1:0-8291 GCA_044224215.1 Blastocatellia bacterium | reverse complement strand
GCGCGGTTCGGAGCACCCTGAAGGGGTGCACGACAATAGCCGGGGGTCGAGGAGCGAAGCGACGACGACCCCCGGTGCCAACACACACATCGTGCGGACCCTGTAAGGGTCCGCCACGACGGCGTCACCCGTCGGCCCGCACCACCGTCACACCCAGCCGTTCGAGACACTTCTCCACAATCCACGCCGGTCCGATCAAAAGATGGATCGCGTTCTTTGTGAACGCAGGACGCTTCCCCTCCCATATGTGCCCGACGAACTGGAGCGCCCACCCGCCCACGAACAACCCCAACGCCACCCACAGGCTCCTGCCGAACGCAACCACGCCGAGCACCTGGAGCGCGACCAGCACGACACCCATCGCAACGCCGAGCGTCACATTCAGCGACACGTAGAACGCCGTCAGCGCAGCGACAACCACCCACCCGAGATCCACGTGCACGCCTCCAATCGCAAACAGCGGCACGTTCGCCGTCGCCATCAATGCCGAGAGCAGAATCGCGGGGATTCCGACCACATGCGTCAGCTCGTTGCGGACGTCGCGATGATACGAACCGTAGTCGGCCAGAAACTCGGCGGCTTTGGACATCGTCGAACCTCCGCTTTGCGTCGTTGCGAGATCTATACCCTAAAGCTTCAACCAAACGAATCGAACACTTCACGCAGGACTCGCATTCCTTTCATCCGGTCGTGGCACGCCGTTCGCTTGGCGTGAAACCGGCACGACCTCCGTGCCGGACTCACCGAACACGCTGCGAAGGAGACTGTACATGGCTGTTGCGTGGAGAATCGTGCGACCCGCGACCGAAGATCAGCGCTGGCACCGGCATCTCGACGAAGCCGTCGTCCAGATTCGCGCCGGACGTCTTGCGGATGCCGAAAACGTCGCCGACGAAGCGATCTCGTGCGCACCCGATGACGAGGGCGTCACCGGGCGCGCGTTCTCGTTCAAGGGCGAGATCGCATCGATTCGCGGCGCACTCGACGAAACGATGGCGCATTACGAGAGGGCGATCGCCGATCTCGAGAGCACGCCGCTCGTGGGCTCGCTGGCGCGTGCGCGCCGCGGTCGGGCCGAGGCGTTCGCGAACCTCGCCCTCTACAGCTCTGCGCTCGAGGAGGCGAACCGCGCGCGCCTGCTGGTCGATTCGATTGCACGCCCTGCGATCCGGCGCCGGGCCGAGCTCGAATCGAACCTGATCGAGGGGCTCATCCGCTTCGAGCTGAACCAGGAGCAGGCGTCGCTCGAGCTGTGGCAGCGCGCCCGCGCCCAGATCGATCCGGACTGTGATCCGCTGCTCGTCGGTCAGCACTACACCCTCGGCGGGCTTGCCTTCGCAACCGCCGGGGACGATCGCACACGAGGGTTCGCGCTGCTCGAGCGCGCGTCCGCGCACTTCCAGCTGCACGAGCTGCCGTACCATCGCGCGCGCTCGCTCGAGGGCCACGCGCGTGCGATCGCGGCGCGCGACGTTGCCGCTTCGACCGAACTTGCCGAAGAAGCGATCGCCGAGTACGACCGCGTCGGCGCGGCGCTCAGGTCCGCACGTGCGCGGCAGTGGCTCGACGACCTCTCGCGGTTGAGCCCACCCCCGGCGCCCGGCCGGCTCGACGTCCTCGACGAGCCCGTCGTCGAGGAGATCGACGGCGTGGTGCTCGCGGGTCCTTCGACCCGCCGTGTCGTCGAGCTGGCGCAGTGCGCCGCCGCGACCGCCAGCACCGTCCTGATCACAGGTGAGTCGGGAACCGGCAAGGAACAGATCGCCCGCCTGATCCATGCACGCAGCCGCCGCGCCGAGATGCCTTGGGTCGCACTCAACTGCGCGACCGTTCCTCCCGACATGATCGAGTCGGTCCTGTTCGGCCATCGGAAGGGTGCGTTCACCGGCGCCCACAGCTCCCACGACGGACTCGTGCGCGCGGCGGACGGCGGCACGTTTTTTCTCGACGAGCTCGGAGAGCTGCCGCTGGCGATGCAGGCCAAACTGCTCCGATTCCTTCAGGAGTCCGAAATCCTCCCGCTCGGCGAGACGCGGCCGATTCGCGTGGACGTTCGCATCGTGGCCGCAACGAACCGGGATCTCGAACGCGAAACACGAACCGGCGCCTTCCGCACGGACCTCTACCACCGGTTGAACGTGATACGCCTTCAGGTCGCGCCGCTACGCGACCGTCGCGACGAAGTTCCCGTTCTCGCACGACGTCTCGCGTGTTCGATCGGCCGCCGGATCGGCGTGTCGGACGTCGACGTGACCGCGGGCGCGATCGGCCCGCTGCTCGGCCACGACTGGCCGGGCAACGTGCGGGAACTGTCGAATGTGCTCGAGCGGTCGTTGACGCTCTACGGGCCGCGCATCACGCGGCGATCGATCGAGGCGTCGCTCGCGCTCTCGACGCACGACGCGACCGCGCTTCCACAACCGGATGCGTCGCCGGGATCGTACGCGTACACGGGCGATGCCGACATCACGCCGCTAGCGGTCGCGATGGACACATTCGAGCGCAGCTACATCGAGCGGGTCGTCGCCGAGACGAACGGAAATCGCTCGCGGGCAGCGGTTCGTCTCGGCGTGTCGCTGCAGAGACTACGCTACCGCATGCGCAGGCTCGGGATGGGTTGAGACCGGTTCCGGCAGTCCCAGTTCGTCGAGCTGGGAGATTGCCGCGCGCAATTGGGCCCAGCGCTGTTCGACGCTGCCCGTATATCCAACCGACATGCGTACCAGACCGGGCGAGATGCCGACGTGTTCGCGCTCGTCCTCGGGAATCTCACTCGACGTCGTCGCGGCCGGACAGGTCATGAGCGTCTCAAAGTATCCGAGACTCACTGCCATGAAGCCGAACCTGTCCGTGTTCTGCAGGAGCTCGATCAGCCGGTTGGCGCGCTCCGCGGTGCCGACGTCCAGGCACAGCACACCACCGAATCCGTACTCCTCCCGGCCAAGCCGAAGGACCGTCTCGTAGTCGTGATGCGATGCGAGCCCCGGATAGATGACTTTCATTCCGAGCGCCTCGAGCCGTGTCGCAAAGAGCATCGCGCGGCGGCTGTGCTCGGCCATACGCAACCCGAGATGCGGCAGGCGCAGGCTGATCTGGTACGCCACCTTCGGATCCATCGTCGGGCCGAGCAGCATCAACGCGCCCATCTCGAGGTTCATCAGGCTCATGATGAACTCGGTCGTCCCGCAGATGGCGCCGGCGATGATGTCCGACGCGCCATTCATGAACTTGGTGAGGCTGTGGACGACGACGTCCGCCCCGAGCTTGATCGGCGTGAAGATCAGCGGCGTGAACGTATTGTCGACCACGAGCCTGGCGCCGCGGTTGTGCGCGATCCGCGCGAGCTCGGGAACATCGGCGACGCGCAGCGTCGGATTCGACATCGACTCCACGTAGACCACCCGCGTTCGGTCGGTCATCGCGGCGCGCACGGCATCGAGATCCGTTGCATCAACGAACGTCACGTCAAGTCCGGCCTTGGCGGGGAGAAACTGGGACAGCAGCGCGAATGTGCCGCCATAGAGCGTGTCGCTCGCGACGATGTGGTCACCGTGGTTGCACAACTGGAGCAGCGCGGCCGAGATGGCGCTCATGCCGCTCGCCGTGCAGTACGCGGCTTCGGTGCCTTCGAGCGCGGCGATTTGCTTTCCAAGCACATACACGGTGGGGTTGAAGTGCCGGCCGTAGAGATAGCACCCGCCTGATTCCGGTCCGCGGCGTCCGCTGAATATCTCCGGCAGCGTGCTCGCGGTCATCACGGTAAACGTCGAACTCGCCTCGATCGACATGTTCACGCCCCCGTGCTCGCCGAATTCGTGGCGCATGTTGGCCAGCGATTCGATCGGATCAAAGTGAAGATTATTCAGAGTATTCTCCATACTTGCACAATAGATCTGTAGAATCTCATATGGAAGCGAATAAACTTCGGAATTGGGGAAAGATTATGGAGCTTGACCGAATCGATGCCGAACTTCTGGCGCTGTTGCAGAACAATGCACGGCTTTCGAACAAGGAACTCGCTGCATCCATTGGACTTGCGCCTTCGACGTGCCACGAGCGCGTTCGCCGGCTGCAGGCCGCCGGTGCGCTCCGGGGCTTTCACGCGGACGTCGATCCACGGATGCTCGGGATCGGCCTGCAGGCGCTGGTATCGGTGCGGCTGGGACGTCACTCGCACGACATCGTGGAGAGCTTCCGCGAGCATGCGATGTCGCAGAAGGAGGTCGTTGCGCTGTACCACGTCGCCGGCGCACACGACTTCCTGCTGCACGTCGTGGTTCGAAACCCCGAACAGCTGCGCGGGCTGATTCTCGACGCGTTCACAACGCGCGAGGAAGCCATGCATGTCGAGACGGCGCTCGTCTACGAAGTCTGGCGCAAGCCAAGCCTTCCCGACCTGCGCGAATGACGTCGACTCGACGCTCACCGCCTGAGCCTCCAGCATTCGCTGCTGCATTGTTGACATTGCCGGTCCCGGCTGCTTAGGTTCCCGCGTGGGACGCATCTTTGCCATAGGGGACCCGCACCTGTCCCGAGCCGTTCCCAAGCCCATGGACATCTTTGGCGACCATTGGATCGACCACTCCGAGCGGTTGTTCGAGGCATGCCGGACGCTCGTCGGCCCCGACGATCTCTTGATCATCGTGGGCGACATCTCGTGGGCCGTGAAGCTCGACGACGCACTCCCCGACCTCGCCGACATCGGGGCGCTCCCCGGCAAGAAGCTTCTCCTGCGCGGCAACCACGACTTCTGGTGGCAGTCGAGAGCAAAGATCGAGCGCGCTGTCGATCCGTCGATCCGTCTGCTGCAGAACGACTCGCACGTATTTGGCGATGTTGCGATTGCGGGTGGCCGAGGCTGGACGCTCCCCGACGATCCGTACGCGTCGGACGACGATCGGAAGATATTCAGGCGCGAGCTCGAGCGCCTGAAACTCTCGTTCACCTCGCTCGCTGGCAAGACCTACTCGCGGCTCATCGCCGCGCTGCATTACCCGCCGACAGGCGCGCGCGGACAGGCGACGGAAGTCACCGAGTTGCTCGAAGCAAACGCTGTGGACGTGTGCATCTACGGCCACCTCCACGGTGACGGGATCGCCGCCGGATTCACGGGAGTTCGCAATGGCATCACGTACAAGTTGCTGAGCGCGGACGCGGTCGGGTTTTCACCCGTCGAGGTTGCACCGGCACTCTTCGAATTGTCATGAGCTCGCACAACGATCGCAGCAATCGCTCGACACGACTGACGACCACACAGGAGGTCTCGTACACATGAGTCTGAACACGCTCGTGAAGCTCGCGGGAGCAGCCGGTATCGCCGTCGGCGGCGCCGCGCTCGCAAACGCCGCAGTTGCGGCGGCGGCGCCGGCGCTCGATGAATGGTTCGAGGCCGAGCACGCCTCGTACTTCTGGCACGGCCACCGGCTTTCATACGCCGTCCGCGGTTCGGGCCGTCCGGTGCTCCTGGTGCACGGAATCCACGCGGCAGCGTCGAGCTACGAGTGGCGTCACAACTTCGAGACGTTGTCACAGACATACCGCGTGTACGCGCTCGATCTGCTCGGATTCGGTCTCAGTGACCGTCCGGCAACACGGTACTCCGCCGAGATGTACGTCTCGCTACTGGTCGATTTCCTGCGCGACGTGTTCAGCGAACCGCCTGCCGTCGTCGCGAGCTCATTGTCGTGTGCATACGCCGTCGTTGCGGCGCATCGTGCGCCGCAGCACGTATCGGATCTCGTCCTGGTGTGCCCGACCGGAATGCGACGCGTCGTTCGTGCGTGGGCTCCCCTCGAAACCATGGTCGAGAGCTCGCTCGAGATTCCCGTGGTGGGCCAGTCGCTGTTCAACGTGCTCGTCTCGGAGGCATCGATCCGGTTCTTTCTGAAGGACCAGGTGTTTGGAAGCGAGGACGCGATCGACGACGCGATCGTGAAACAGATGTATGCCACGAGCCATCAGCCCGGAGCCCGGCATGCACCCGCGGCGTTCGTCGGCGGAACGCTCGACCAGCCGATCGACGAGCTGTTCGCGCGCGTCCAGACACCGATGATGCTCGTGTTCGGGTCAAAGGCACGACTGACGCCATCGACCGACGCAGAGTACTTCACGGCGGCGAATCCCGCCGTTCGTGTCGAAGTGGCTGATGGCGCGGGACTTCTCCCGCACGACGAGCGGCCCGGCTGGTTCAACGGCATCGTTGCCGAGTTTCTCGGCTGACGCCGACCCCACGGTCGCCCTTGGCATGCGACGACCAGTGGGTTCATACTTTTGTTTCGCTTGTTCGGTTCGAGTCTGCTGCAGGAGATCCTTTCCATGCCACATAGACGTCTTGCGATCCTCATCGCGGGGATGATGTTCGGTACGTGTGTGACCGCGCTCGGTTCGCTCGCCGCGCAACGCGATATCGTGTCGTTCAAGACTACGGATGCGCCATCGGCCACCGGGTCTTCAGGGACGGACGTCGCGACGAGCAACGAGACGATCGCTTGGCAGCGGAACTTCGTGACGGCGCAGCAGACGGCCAAGTCGAACCAGATCATCTTTGTCGACGTGTACACGCACTGGTGCAGCTGGTGTCGCTACATGGACTCGAAGGTCTACGTCGACCCATCGGTTCGCCAGTTCGCTGCACAGAACGTCTTTGTGAAGCTGGACGCCGAAGACGGAAAAGACGGGGAGCAGTTTGCCCGCAACGTCGGGATTCACGCGTACCCGACGCTGCTCGTGTACCGGAGCGATGGGAAGCTGATCGGGCAATGGAACGGTGCGTTTCGCAGCGCGAGCGACATGATGAAGTGGCTCAACAAGCTGTCGAGCCGCAAGTAGCGCGTCGCTTGTGAGCAAGTGAGCCGCATGAGGTAAGCGGCGGGACTCAAAAGCGCCGTCGCGCCCTACGGGCTTGCCGGCGCACTCCAAAGGATCCTGCTGGTATACTCACCGCTTTCTCGCAATGCTCCACGATCGGTCGATAATCTGCTTTGCCGGTGAGGACTGGTGGTATCACCATCCGCACTCAAAGAACCACATCATGAAGCGGCTGGCCCGAGGGAATCGGGTGATGTTCGTGAACTCCATTTCCATGGGACTTCCCAGCGTTCGCAGCGCGGACTTTTTTGCGAAGATCCGGCGCAAGCTGAAGAGCTATGCGAAGTTCGTCCGGCGGACGCCCGAGGGCATCATCGTCGTGACGCCGATCGTGACGCCGTTCTTTGGGAGCAGCCTCGGACGGGCGGTGAACCGCGTGCTGCTGGTTGTGCAGATCCGGTTGCTGATGCTGCTGTTCGGGTTCGGACGGACGGTGCTGTGGATCGCGATTCCGACGGCGCGCGACGTCGTGGGATGGCTGAAGGAGGACGTGCTGGTCTACCAGGTCTCGGACAAGTACGAGGCGAACAGCATGGACCACGCGACAAAATCGAACCTGATTCGCGAGTTGCACGAAGGGCTGCTCGACAAGGCGGACATCGTCTACTACTCCGGCAAGAAGCTCTTCGAGGAAGCGACCGGTCATCGCGAGAAGTCGCTGATGCTCGAGCAAGCCGTTGATTTTGAACACTTTGCGTCGACAACGGCGACGTCGCACGTCGAGCCCGACGACATTGCGGCGATACCGAGGCCGTGCATCGGCTACTTTGGGCAGGTCGATTCGTGGCTGATCGATCAGAAGCTGGTCCGCTACGTGTCGGAGCGGCATCCGGAGTGGCACTGGGTATTCATCGGGTTGAAGGCGCGGCCGCTCGAGGTGGAGGACCTGCCGAACGTGCATCACCTCGGGTCAAAGAACTACTACGACCTTCCGGCCTACGCGTCGCACTTCGACGCGTGCGTGCTGCCGTGGGTGACCGACAACGAGTTCGTGAACTATGGCAGCGCGATCAAGGTGCGCGAGTACCTTGCGACGGGCAAGCCGGTGATCATCACGCCTCTCTACGAATACGAGCGGTTCGACGGTCCGCTGCGAATCGCGCGCGGATATGATCACTTCATCGAGTTGGTCGAGTCGGCGATCGCCGAGAACGATCCTGCGTTGCGAACTGCCCGTCAGGAGCTCGTCAAGGACAATACGTGGGACGTTCGAACGGAGCAGGTGTCGGACGAAATTGAAAGAGTAACCGCAGAGAAACACAGATTCGCGTAGATTCGCGTTCATCTGCGGCAAACATCTTATGTGCGGACTATGCGGCACCGTCGGGAGTTTCGAGCGTGTGAGCGTCGAGAAGATGCTCGCGCGGATCGAGCATCGCGGCCCGGACGACGAAGGGATCTATGAGACCTCGGGCGCTCAGCTC
>JBGAKX010000009.1:0-62196 GCA_044224215.1 Blastocatellia bacterium | reverse complement strand
GCCGTTTGCCGCGCGCGTGATCCCAAGCAGGATCCGCGCCGCGGCCTGGTCGGGGAACCGCTGCACGAGAATTCGCGCGCCGGCTTCGGCCTCGCTGGTGCGTCCGCTGTTGAACAACGCCAGCGAATGCATGTACCGCGGATCGAACGCCTCCGGGTTCGCGTCCGCCGCCCGGCGCAGAATCGGCTCGGCGTCGGACCACTTCCCGAGCCTGATGTATGCGAGCGCCAGGTCGTCCCACGCGCCAACGAGACGCGGTTCAGCCTCGAGGGCGGCCTTGAAGCGCTCGACGCCTGTCTCGAGGTCTCCGCGATCGACAGCCAGCAGGCCTTCCGCGTAAAGGATGCGTGGATCGCGCGGCCGCTTTTCTTTCAGATATCTCAGTTGGGCGTTCGCCGCGGTCGCATCGCCCGCAAGGCGGTATGCAGTCAGCAGGTCGAACCGAATGTTCACGTCGTCGGGTCGCGACGCGATTGCGCGTTCGAGATGTGCGGCCGCCTGTTTGGGATCAGCTCCCGACCGGAGCATGAGCCTGCCAAGGTTGTAATTGGCGTAGAAATTCTCGGGGTCGAGTGCGAGCGCCTGATCGAATGCGGCGGTCGCTTCCTTTGCGCGGTTCAACCGCGCAAGTACATAGCCGGTCGACGTGAGCAGGTCGGGCTGCTTTGGATCCTTTGCGCTCGCCTGTCGAAAATCGGCGAGCGCGCCGTCCAGCTTCCCGAGCGCGAGCCGTGCGGCGCCGCGCTCCGACAGCGCCTGGACATCCCCTGGTGTGGCTTGCAGTCGTGCGGTGGCCTCCGCTTCCTCGCGCTCGGCGCGTTCGCGGAGGCTGGCAAACCGCTCGACGTGCGAGCGCTCCACGGTGCCGCCTGTACCCTGTCCGGCCTGCGCTATCGAGGCAAGGCACAGGGGGCCGACCGCAAGCACGATATATAGGCGCAACCGCATTGTTCGTGGAAGTATAGCAGGCGGCGTGAGGAGTAAGAGTAGCCGCAGATAAACGCAAATCTTCTCACATCTGCGCAGATCTGCGTTCATCTGCGGCAAGAAAAGCAACGGGGCCGCCGCGATTTCTCACGGCGGCCCCGAGGATTCAGCAGCCTGTTACGCAGCGGCTGCTCGAGTCTCTAGAAGATGACGCGGAAGCGGTACTGCACGACACGTGCAGGCTGTGCGCCCGTGTACACGAAAGACCCGAAATCGCCGGCGTGAATGTCGTTCGACGGAACGACATAGTCGGCGCTGTTGAACAGGTTGAAGAACTGCATGCCGAACTCGAGACGGATGGACTCGGTGATCGGGAAGTTCTTCAGGAACGAGGCGTCAACACGGAAGTACCCCGGACCGGTGAACGCGTTGCGAGCGGTATCGCCGACAAGGAACGCCCGGCCGTTCTCGTTGAACACCGTCGTGTAGTACTTGGCCTCGTCAGGATTGTTCGGGTCCGCGAACGCGTCGGGGTTCAGGTACTGACCGCCGTTGCCGTTGTTGGTGTAGGGATCGATGCCCGGGATGAGCGATGCACGGAACGTATCGCCAGCACCGACAGTAAACGGCTGCCCGGTCCGACCCGTGAGGATGGTGTTGAGCTGCCAGCCGCCGACGACCTGGTTGACCCAGCCTTCGTCGTTCAGGTACTTCTTCCCGGCGCCGAACGGAAGCTCGTAGAGCGCGTCAGCCGAGAAGAGGCTCGTCACGTTGAGTCCCGAGATACCCTTCTCGCCCACGAGAGCCGTGTCGAGCGGATTCTGCGGTCCACCGTATGCACCGCGGCGCTGACCGGCGCCATCAAACACGCCGTTCGACTGGTCGAGCGTCTTTGACCACGTGTAGTTGGCGCGGAACTGCCAACCGTTGGAGAACCGGCGCTGCACCTGGGTCTGAAGACCGTCGTACCAGCTCTTCGCACGATTCTCGTAGGCAGCAACAGAGTTCATGACCTGGCCAAGGTAGTTGACGGCCGTGCCAAGTCCGTTGTTGCCAATGTCGCGCGTCGTGAGCAGCGAGTTCGCCCGCGTTCCCACATACGCAACGTTGAACGCCCAGTTTTCTGCGAAACCCCATTCGTAGGTGAGGTTCCACTGGTGTGCATACGCGGTCTGCTGGTTGGCAGGCGTGTAGAAGACCTGATAATTCGTTGGGAGCTCCAACGGATTGATCGCCGTGGTCGCAAGGGGCGGACCCGTCGTCAGGTTGTAAACGCCCGTGCCGCCATTGAACGGACCGTCAACGATCTGCTGCGTAAACGGCGGGTTGCGAATCAGCGGCGGGTAATCGACGCCGTCAAGCGTGTAGATCAGCCCGTAGCCGCCGCGAATGACCATCGAGTTATTCGCGCCAAATGCGTAGGCCGCACCGATGCGCGGACCAAAGTTGTTCTTGTCCGTGCTGACGAGATCGTTGCCATTGGACCCCTCAACGACGACGACGCCGTTGACCGGATCATAGTTGCTGATCCGATTGTCCGTTTCGCTCGCCGACGGGAATAGGTCGTACCGAAGGCCGTAGTTGACGGTCAGGTTCGGCGTGACCTTCCAGTCGTCCTGGACAAAGAAGCTTGTCTCGTGCTGACGGAGGTTGAATGCTCCACCAGGAACGTTCGCGGCAAAGGCCGCGGCAGCAGGGGTACCGAGCAGATAGTCAGCCTGCACGTTGCCAGTCGAACCAGGCGAGCCGGCAGCGTACTGCAGGTGGCCCTTCAAATTGCCGGACCTGCCGCCGTCGATCGTGTTCGTGTGATAGTCACGGTACTCGAAACCGAACTTGATCGTGTGCGGGCCCTTCACGACCGTCATCGTGTCGGCGTAGTAGAAGTTGTCCTGGTTGACGATGAACGGTCCACCGTCGCCCGAGAACTCGAACTCGCCGGTGCCGAATCCGCCCGTCAGCATTCCGCCCGTCGTGAGCAGGTCGCCGCGGTTTACGTTCGGAATGCCGATGTCGGCCGAGTAGTTCGGGTTGATGCCGCACGCGCCGTCGACGCCGCAGTTGAAGATGCCGATGTTGATCCGGGTCCAGCCGAAACGGGCCTCGTTGAGCCACGTCGGCGAGAACACCTGCACATCGCTGATAGCCACCTGGCGCGTATCGCCAAACTCATCGCCCGCGCCGAATCCGGCGGTCGGGATGACCGGGAAGAAGTTCGCTCGCGTCGTCGACTGGTTCGAGAAGCTGTAGCGTCCCGAAATGGTGTTGCTCGACGTGAGCGTCGCGTCGGTCTTGATATCGAACGAATCGATCTGTTCCGTGTTCGCACGCGTGCTGAAGAAGTTCGGATTCCCAGCACTCGGGTTCCGGATGTTGACCGTCGGAAGCGGGTAGTCGTTCAGGAACGTGAACGCCGGTCCGCTGAATCCGGGCTGGCCCTGCAGGTTCGGAATGATGTTGTTCGGGAACGGATTCCCCGTCTGCGGGTTGATCACCGGAGAGTCAAACTCCGAGAAGTTGCCCATACGGGACAACGCTGTCGGGACCGCCGTACTGATCGGGATCGGAAGGTTGTTCCGCTGCCCAAGGTAGTCGCCAAAGATGAACCACCTGTCCTTGATGATCGGACCACCGGCAGTGAAGCCAAACTCGTTGATCTGCTGAACCGTCTTCTTGTTGGAAGCGGCAAAGCGCGCGAGCGCTTCCGGATCGTTCGTATTCGCCGGCTTGCCATTCAGAATCGGGCTCGTGGCATTGAGCGCGCTGTTCTGACCGTAGTAGTACGCCGACCCGTGAATCTCGTTCGTTCCAGAACGGAAGGTCGTATTGACCACGGCGCCGGTCGCACGCCCCACCTCTGCGCGAGGCACGCTCGTCTCGATCTTGAACTCGGCAATCGCATCCGGAGCCGGATAGACGCCGATGGTGCCAAAGCTCGACTCGTTGTTGTCCACGCCGTCGAGACTGAAGTTGTTGTTCGTCGAACGCTGGCCGTTCGCCGAGATCGACGCACCGCCAGACCGGGCGAAACGCGACGCCTCGGTGCTGCCCTGCGCATTGCCCTCACCCGGAACGCTACCGGCGGCGGGGTTGCCCTGGTTGTACTGCGTCTGGTCGGTCAGGACTCCGGTGGAGGCACGACTGACACCGGGCGAGAGGACTGCGAGCTGCGTGAAGTTGCGGCCCGAGAGCGGGAGCTCGGTCAGCTGGCGTCCGGTGATGACGTCGCCGCGCGAACTTGTCTCCGTCTGCACGAGCGGCGCTTCAGACGCGTTGACGGTCACGACCTCGCTTGCTCCCGCAGCGGGGAGCGTCACGTCGATCTGCAGCCGGTCTCCAACCTGAAGAATGATGTTGTCGACGGCGCCGTTCGAGAAGTTCGGCGCACTCGCCTCAACCTTGTACGTTCCGATCTGGAGATCGGGAGCGATGTAGTCTCCCTCACTGTTTGTCTCAACCTCGCGAACCTGGTTCGTGGCGACATTGGTAACCGTGACCTTCGCGCCGGGGATAACGGCATCCTGCGCATCGCGCACGGTTCCCACGATGGTCGCCTTGCTCGACTGCGCCGCCACGGATGTAGCGCCGAAGGCCAGCAGGGTGAGCCCGAGGGCAGCCAGGATCACAGACAGCTGCGTGAAGCGGTAAAACTTCGGTGTCATGCTTGGGCACCTCCAGAGCAGGCACGCAACTTTGCAGTTGGCGCCCGTTCCTGTCTCTCTTCGAAAGGGTCTGGAACCGGCAAAGGGGGATCACACGCCTGTGTCGCCGCAGAGAGCGCGAGACCCCTTGTCCTACCCGGAACCGGGAACTATCAAGTTCAAATTCGTCATCAAAACGAGAATCGATGACTCATCAGGAAACGAACCGGGTGAGACCCGTCTCGTCTTCGGACCCGCCGCAGAGACCGACAACTGATGCGCTCGACAATTTTGTGGAAGGAGCCGTTCGGTGGACACCTAGTTGCCGGTCAAAGACCGGTTGAGTGCCCAAATTGAACGGAACGTATAGGCATGTACCACGATCGACATGGTATGTCAAAGCATTCAAACGTCTTCCATGGTTGCCGCCCCCCGGAATGGGTGGTAGTTTGCTTGGGATCCCAGAACCCTCACGTCATGTCCGGAATAGCGACATATCAGTCAAATTGGCGATTTCCAGTCGTTGGGCGAGCCTTGTGCTGTGTGATGGCGATCACATTCACTGCGGTTTCGGCGCACGCGGCATTGTTACAGTCCGGCCCGCATCGGATCGTCGGCCACCTGATCGGGCACGGTGGGAGCTTCCAGAGCATCCGTGTCCGACTCATCCGCGAGGACGGAAACCTGCCGGTGGCGGACGCCGTCACTCTTGCGGACGGGCAGTTCACCTTCTCGCAGATCATGGAAGGCAACTACCTGGTCACGGTGGACGCGACCGATCAGTACCAGGCCGTGACCATCTCGGTAGAGATCCGAGCCATCATCAAGAGTGAGGGAACGACCGTCCGGGTCGTCGTCCCAATGACGCCAAAAGAGAAGCCTGCGCTCGCGGCGCCCGCAGGCGCTTCGATTCCTGCAGACGTTGATCTCAATGTGCCGCAGGCAGCTCGCGACCACTACAACGACGGCGTGCGAGCCGAAGAAGCCGGACAGTCGGCGCGGTCGGTGGCCGCATACCGCGATGCGATACGCGTGTATCCGGACTACTACGCGTCAAGGTTGGCGCTTGCACGCGAGCTCCGCAGGCAGAAGGATTTCAAGGGAGCGCTCGACGTGCTCGAGCCGCTGCGAACGATCGCGCCAAAGCACGCCGAGCCGCTCATCGAGATCGGCGTCGTCAAACTTGCGCTCGCGCAGCCGAACGAGGCCGCGTCCGTTCTGACCGAAGCGATAGCGCTCAACGAACAGAGCTGGGTGGCTCACCTGTACCTGGGGTACAGCCTGCTTGGTGCCAACGACGAGCAGGCCGAATCTCATTTCTGGCGAGCCCTGAAGATCGACCCTGTCGCCGCGGCCGAAGCGCACCTCGCCCTCGCACGGCTCGCGCACAAGTATGGCTATCCAAAGGATGCGGTCGAGCAGATCGACGCCTACCTTGCGGCAGTGCCGAATGCGCCGAACGGCCCCGACATCCGCAAGCTGCGCGAGAAGCTCGCGTCCGAGTTACAAAACACACCGCATCCGGATCACGATCGCTGAACTGTGCTGATCGTCGCCATCTTCATCGTCCTCGTTCTGGCCTACAGCCTGATCTCGCGTTCGCTCGAGCGAACGCCCGTCACGGGTCCGATTCTCTTTACTGCGACGGGACTCTGCCTTTCGTATAGCGGCGTGGTCGAAGCCGACGTGTTCCGGAACATGGACACGACGCTCCGGATCGCCGAAGTAGGCCTGTCGCTGCTTCTCTTCACGGATGCAAGCCGCACGGATCTCGGGTTTCTGAAGAGCATCCGCAGCCTCCCGACGCGACTTCTGAGCGTCGGGCTGCTGCTCACGATCGCGCTCGGCGCGCTCGCAGCCAAGCTCGTGTTCCCCAATCTGACGTGGTGGGAAGCCGGTATCCTCGGCGCGATCGTAGCGCCGACGGACGCGGGCCTCGGACAGGTCATCGTGACCAGCCCTCGCGTTCCAATGCGCATCCGCCAGGCGCTCAACGTCGAAGCAGGACTGAACGACGGCCTGTCCGTGCCGTTTCTCATGTTCTTCATCGCGCTGACCGGAACGGCCTCTGGATCGGGATCCGCGAGCCTGACCAGGTTCATCATCGAACAGCTTGGATACGGACTGGTTGTGGGCGTGGCGATCGGCCTGGTGGGAGGCGCGGTGCTCGGTGTGGCCACTCGGAAAGGCTGGATGGCCGAACATCTGCGCGGGATCGGCGTCGTTACCCTGCCGTTGCTGTGCATCGTGGCATCCGAAGCGGTTGGCGCGAGCATGTTCATCGCGGCGTTCGTTGCGGGTCTTGCGATCCAGATCGGGTACAAGGAGGCGGGCGAGCACAGCGTCGAGTTCTCGGACCAGTGGGGGCAGTTCCTGAACTTCTTTGTGTTCTTTCTGTTCGGCCTGCTCATTCAGTTCCCGTGGACCTGGTCGCTTGCTCCTGCGTTCGTCTACGCGGCGCTGAGCCTCACGGTCGTGCGCATGGTACCCGTGGCAATCTCGCTCATCGGCACGCGGCTCGATCGCCCAACGGTGCTGTTTATGGGATGGTTCGGGCCGAGGGGCCTCGCGTCTATCGTGCTGGGCCTCGTCTACATCGAGCAGGAAGCGCACCTGCCTGGTGAGCAGTCGATCCGGATGGCTGTGGGCGCGACGGTACTCGTGAGCATCTTTGCGCACGGACTGAGCGCGCTGCCCGGCATCAACATGTACTCAAGGACGCAGCCGGCCGACGCTACCTAGCAGGCTCTGTCCAGGTGCGCACGTATTCGTGCTGCGGATCGGTCTCGGGCGACCTCGGACGACGATTCCGTTTGTCGACGTGCGTCCACAGGTGCGCGAGCGCGGCGAGCGCCTCGTCTCCCGACAGACCGTGCCGCACCAGGTGGCACCCGACGACCGTTCCCGTCCGGCCGATCCCGCCCCAGCAATGCACATAGACGACGTGCCCGTCGCCGATCGCCCGGTCGACGGTGTCCAGGATCTCGGCCATCTCGGTTGCACTGCGCGGCAAGCCCGCATCGCGAATCGGCAGTCGACGGTGCACCACCTTGACGCGGCGCTTCGCGGCCTGCTCGTGCAGAACGTGCGCGTATGCGACAAGCTCGCCGTCCTCCGTGAGGTCCACGACGTACGTCACACCTGCGTCGACGATCTGGCCGACCTTTGCGCGCGCCTCCGACGTCTCGGCGTGGCCGGGATACTCCCCTGCGAGCAGTTGTCCGTGCCGCACCCAGTATGCGTTCCCGAAGGGCCTTCCGTCCTGCGTCTCGGGGGCCGACCACGCCGGCAGGTCAGGTCGCTGGCCAAAGACGTAGAGCCGTTCGGCGAACTCCTCGATAAGCGGAAACAACGCGAGCCGCGATCGCCACGCCGACGGGATGCCTGTCGCGCCGTAATAGGCGCCGGCGAGCTGGCCAAAGATCGCGCCGGTCGTGTCCGCGTCGTCGCCCAGGTTGACAGCCGCGAGCGCTCCGTCTTGAAACGTCTCGGTGGTGGCAAACGCCCAGAGCGCCGCCTCGAGAGCCTGAACGACGTAGCCCGTCCCACGGATCTCGGGCGGATGTTTGTGCAGGTACGACCCTGCGGCAATCGAGGCGATCTTGGGCGCGAGCGGCTTGTTACGAAACAGGTGGTCGAATGCGTTGCGCGCGAGCAGTACGTCCCTGGGCATTCCATCAAGCGCGGCAACGATCATCGCAGCGTAGAGCCGGCACGCGTCGACGGCCTCGGCAGCGCCGTGCGTGGTGCACGATGATGCTCCTGCGAACGTGACGGCGCGCTCGACGTCGCGAGCGTACGCAAGCGGAACGGGCGCAAGTCGCATCAGCGAGCCGTTTCCGGCAGAGCTCGGATCGGTGGATCCACAGTACGGCTCGCCCGTGCGTCGAAACCGGCTGAGCGCAGCGCTCACCGTATTTCCGATGTCGAAGCACTTGCCGTTGCTCGACAGGTGTCCGTGGTCACTCCACCGCACGTATCGCCGCAGCTGGTCGATCGCATCAAAGCCCCTGCATTCGACGAGGCTCTCTGCGAGACACAGCGCCATGGACGTGTCGTCGGTCCACTGTCCCGCCTTCAGGTGAAACGGGCCGCCGCCGACCATGTCCGTGATGGGCGCGAACGATCCCGGACTCCTGAACTCGAGCGTCGTTCCAAGGGCGTCGCCAGCGGCGAGCCCAAGCAGCGCTCCACGATATCGATCGCGCAGGTTCACGTCGGCCACCTCAACGGAATCGGAGTCAGCAGCGTGAAGCGATCATACCCAAACGGATTGTCCTGATCCGCGAAAATCCGCGGTATCGGCACAATCCGCGGTCTACTACTCTTTTGCCGCAACGTCGCGGAATGCCGATTCCACGGCCGGATACGTCACGTAGTTCGCAAACACGATCCGACGCAATACGGAATCGCCGGCGAACTTCTTCTTGAACTCGTCGAGATTGACGCTCTTTCGGGTCGCGTCGAGGTCTTCGCCGCGCGTAACGGCCGCCGTGACCTGTTCGGTGATCGACTGAAAGAGGGCAGCCATAAGTCGCGGATAGGTCTCGTCGCGCATCACCGGGCCGTGGCCTGGCACGATGACCGTCGGATGGAGGTCCAGCACGCGGCCGAGTGTCGCGCTCCAATCGGTCACGTGCGACTGATCGCTTCCGACGAGCGGAACAGGCCACACGACGAGGTCGCCCGTACAGACGATCCCTTCCTTTGGGAGGTGCACGACGATGTCGCCGCTCGTGTGCCCGCGCCCGAGGTACCGGATGTCGATGACGCGGTCCCCGCGAACAAGCGTCAGCCGATCTTCGATCGTGATCGTGGGCAGCACGATCTCGGCCGTCGGCCCGCCGTCGAGATATCGCTCGCCGATGCGGATGTCGCTCTCGAACGCGGCCCGCTCCTCTGGCGTCATCTCGGCGCCGGTCAGGCTCTTGTTGGTCGAGAGGCTTCCACGGAGCATGTCGAGGAACTGCGGCACGCCGGCGAACGCCTGTTTCCGGGCTTCCAGCCCCTTCCCCGGAAGGTACTCGCGGGTTCGAGCGTGCGCGATGAATTCGACGCCGGGAAACGCATCGCGGTAGACCTGATTCCCGAGGATGTGGTCGTCGTGCCAGTGCGTGTTGACGACGTAGCGAACCGGAAGATCGGTGAGCGCCTTCAGCGCGGCGAGGACCGCGCGCGACGACGCGACACTGCCGTTGGCGTCGACGACGACGACATCATGATCGTTGATGATGAAGACGTTGTTTGCGTCGACGGCAAAGCCCGGTGGTTCCGTGCGTATGACGGCATAGACACCGGGCGCGAGCTTCTGAACGTCGAAGCCCTTTGCTTCCTCACGCGCATGCGTGGTCTGGACAAGAAGCAGCGCCAGCGCCGCGATAGCGGTGTATGCGAAGAATCGGCTCATGAGGAGTCGCTTACGAGCCGTGCTTCCCGATGTTTCGCCCCGACGTAAACGATCGTAAATCAGATTCGCGAAATTCGCGTAATCTGCGGCCTGTCTTTCTCACTCGACCAGCCGACGCCGAAGGATGCTCACGACCTCGCTGCCGCCGAACGCCGTCTTGCCCACCGTGACGCCGACGAACTCGAACCCCGCGGCGCCGGCCTCGGCGAGCTCCTTCTGCATGGTGCCTGTCTTCTTCGTCGCAAGGAGTCGATATTCATAGTGGACCGTCGGCGCGTCGAGGTTCCGCTCGAGAATCACGACGACCTCGTCACCGCCGAACGATGTGTCAAAGACGGTCTGGCCCTTGTACTCGAACCCCTGGTCGCCCGCTTCCTGAAGCTCCTTCTGCATCGTGCTCGTCTTGTTCGTTGCGAGCAGCAGGTACCGGAAACGCGACCGCGTCTCGGCATTGGCGTCGCGGGTCATCACGACGACGACTTCGGATCCGCCAAAGGACGTGTCACCGCCCATCACGCCGCCGAAGCGGAGCCCCGCGTCAGCGGCTTCGTTCATCTCCTTCTGCATGGTCGACGTCTTGTTCGTGGCGAGCAGGCGGTACTCGATCCGCGTTTCGGGTCGTGAGAGCACAGTCTGTGAGGTAGTGCCGGTCGATGCGGGTTCCTGCGCGAGCGCGGTACCGGCTGTTGCGACGACGAACAGGATGGCGACGAGACTATTGACCGGATTCATATGCGATTCCTGGGATTGAAATGTTTGATTGCGACGCGCCGGACCGGGCGACGCGTTGCCCTGCGGACGTGCTGTTCGCCATTGAAAGCGCCGTCGCGCCCTTTGGGCTTGCCGGCGCACTCCAAACCAACGTGCATTTCTGTGGAGTGCGCCGGCAAGCGAAGCGCGACGGCGCTCTTGCCATCAAGACGTGCCGACTTCGTGACCATGTCGTTCATCGATGCACCATATGGTGTCGGTCGAAAGCCATACATCGCATGCGAAGTATTGATTCTAAAGGTCCTTGGTGTTTGGGCACGACACTTGCCCTACAACTCGCGGAGACCACGGGGTCGAAGGAGGATCTTATGACGAGGACACTTTCACAGCGAACGATTTCGGCGCTCGTAAGCTCCGCGCTGGCGTTGATCGCCATTGCGGCGCCCGCAGGCGCCCAGCAGAAACCAGGAAACCGGAATGACGCGCCGGCTGCCGTCGACAAGCAGGACCGGAAGAGTCCTCGTCAGGAGACGCGGCAGGCCCAGCCGCGCGACATTCAAAAGAATCCGCAGCCGGTCGAGTCCGCGCCGCGCGCGCGGGTCAATCCGCCGCAGGACGTGCGCCGAGCGGCGCCGCCAAAGCAGGCTGAGCAGCCTCGCGACGTTCAGGTGCCCAAGCAGAAGCGTCAGCAGCCGCAGCAGGTCGAGATCGACCGTTCGACGCGAACCGTTCCGGCCGTCCGGCAGGCGCCGCGCGAACCCGTCGTGACTCGGCCGGTCACGAAGCCCGTGACCAGGCCTGATCGGCCTCAGACGCAGCCCGTTCCGCCGCGCGTGGCGACCCCGCCTGCTCGTCTGCCGGAACAGCGGCAGAGGCAGCTCATCGTCGAACAGCAGAAGCGCGTCGACGTGTACGACCGCAGACTGCAGGACCAGCAGCGGATCGCCGAGCAGCAGGCCCGGATCCTGCGTCAGCAGCAGCGGCTCGCGCAGTACCGCTATCAGGTCGAATACCTCGAGCGGCTCCGCCAGCAGCAGCTCTGGTTGCAGCAGCACCGGAACTACGACTACTACAACGATCCGTACTTCTACACGCCGCCGAGCTATCGCTACTACCGTGCGGGATCGTGGTACTCCATCAACCAGTACCAGGCCAATCTGTTGCAGCAGGCGGTGAACGACGGGTACCAGGAAGGCTTCCGCGCGGGTCAAGCAGACCGCTACGACAGATGGCGGTACGGTTACCAGGATTCGTGGGCATACCAGGACGCGAACTGGGGCTACAACGGGTTCTACGTTGACCAGAGCGCGTACAACTACTACTTCCGCCAGGGCTTCCAGCGCGGATACGACGACGGCTACTACAGCCGATATCGGTACGGATCGTACTCGAACGGCACATACGCCATCCTGGGCGCCGTGCTGAATACGATCCTGGCCCTGCAGCACATCGACTGACCGTCGTCGTCCGACGATGACGACTCTCGCTGGCCGTCACGAACCGTTCGCGGATCGTGACGGCCAGACCCTTTCTATGCGGGTGCGTCGCGGTCCTCGACGATCAGGACCAGCCCGGATGCAAGCAGTAGCGACGCGCCTCCGAGCATCACGACGTACAACGGATCATTGCCAAACACATTCTTCACGAGCGGAGCAAACGTCAGCGACGCGATGATCTCGGGCAGCACGATGAAGAAGTTGAAGATCCCCATGTAGAGCCCCATCCGCGCCGGCGGCAGAGCGCTCGACAGCATCGCGTACGGCATCGAGAGGATCGACGCCCACGCGAGCCCGACCCCGACCATCGTCAGGAAGAGCATGTACGGGTTCGTAATGACGAACATCGACAGCAGCCCGACGCCTCCCGCCGCAAGACACATCGCGTGGACCAGTTTTCTGCTCGTGCGTTTCGCAAGCCACGGCAGCAGGAACGCCACGCCAAAACAGACGATCGAATAGACCGCAAAACAGAGCCCGCCCCACTCCGTTCCCTCGTCGAACCGCGGACTGTCCTTGTCGGCCGCGCCAAACACGTGCCGCGCAGTCGCCAGTCCAAAGAACATCCACATGCAGAACAGCCCAAGCCACGTGAAGAACTGCACCACGGCGAGCTGCTTCATCGTGCGCGGCATCTCGGCGAGACCCGACACGACCTCCTTCAACAATCCCCCGAGGCCGCGTGACGCCGCCTTGGCGCGCTCAAACGCCTCCATGTCCTCCGGCGGATACTCGCGAGTCGTGAAGACCGTCACCAGCACCGCCGCAAGAAACACGATGCCACCGAGCTCGAACGAATAGGTCACCGTCAACGGCACGCCGTTCGAGCCGCTCCCCGTCACGCCAAGCCACCGGAACACGATCGGCAACGCGTTCGCCATGCTCGCGCCGATGCCGATGAAGAAGCTCTGCATGACGAAGCCGACGGTCCTCTGTGTCACGCCGAGCTTGTCGGCGACGAACGCCCGGAACGGCTCCATGCTCACGTTGATGCTCGCATCCAGCATCCACAGCAGCGACGCCGCGGCCCACAGCGCCGGCGAGCTTGGCATCAGGGCCAAAGCGATGCTCGCGAGGATCGCGCCCGTCAGAAAGTATGGGCGCCTGCGACCGAGCCGGTTCCACGTCCGGTCGCTCATCGAGCCGATGAGCGGCTGCACGAGCAGCCCCGTGATCGGTCCGGCGAGCCACAGGATGGGGATCTTGTCCGGCTCCGCTCCGAGCTTTGTGTAGATCGCGCTCATGTTCGCGAGCTGCAGACCCCAGCCAAACTGGATGCCGAGGAACCCGAAGCTCATGTTCCAGATCTGCCAGAAGCTCAGTCGCGGCTTGTCCAAGATTCGGCCTCGTTCGGAGTGTGAGATGTTCCGGCGTTTCTACCACATGCGAAGAGCGTTCGCCTTGTCATTTGTTCGAGGCCGTTGCTATATTCCGCCGCGGTTCTCTTTCCAAGCCGCGGCCATTCCCACCACCCCGGAGCACTATGGCAGAGGTCTCGCTGTCGGACGTTAGCAAGGTCTACGACGGAGGCGTTCGTGCGGTCGACAAGGTCAGCTTCACCGTGCCGGACCGTTCGTTCACCGTGCTCGTGGGGCCGTCAGGATGCGGGAAATCGACTGTGCTGCGGATGATCGCCGGTCTCGAGGAGATCAGCGAAGGCGAGCTCTCGATCGGAGGACGCGTCGTGAACGACGTCCCGCCGCGCGACCGCGACATCGCGATGGTTTTCCAGAACTACGCGCTCTATCCGCACATGTCGGTGTACGAGAACATGGCGTTCTCCCTGCGGCTGCGGAAGGCTCCAAAGGCCGAAGTCGAGTCGCGCGTGCGCGAAGCCGCGGCGATGCTCGGTCTCGAACCGTACCTCGCGCGCCAACCGAAGGCGCTCTCCGGCGGGCAGCGCCAGCGCGTGGCCGTCGGCCGCGCCATCGTGCGTCAGCCAAAGGTCTTTCTCTTTGACGAGCCGCTGTCGAACCTCGACGCCAAGATGCGGGTCCAGACGCGGGCCGAGCTCGTTCGGCTGCACCGCAGGCTCGAAGCGACGATGATCTACGTCACGCACGACCAGGCTGAGGCGATGACGATGGGCGATCAGATCGTCGTGCTGAAGGATGGCCTGGTGCAGCAGATCGCGTCGCCGCTCGAGATTTATAACCGACCAACGAACGCGTTCGTGGCTGGATTCATCGGCAGCCCGCCGATGAACTTCATGGTGTGCCGCGTCGCGTCGTCGGACGCCGGCGTGCGTCTCGTGTCCGACGAAGGTGGCGGAGCGATTGACTCGGCCGTGGAAGGAGGGCAATCCGCCGCGCTCGCTGCGAATGCAGGCCGCGACCTGCTGCTTGGCATCCGGCCCGAGGACGTCCGGCACGCGCCTCCGCCGGACGGTCAGCCGTTCGCGCGGCTCGAAGGCACGGTCGAGGCCATCGAATTGATGGGATCCGAACAGTACGTGCAGTTCCGCACACGCGGCACGCCGATGACCGCGCGGTTCGAGCCGGACGTCCCGGTCGAGATCGACGAGACGCGGACGTTCTTTCTGAATCTCGCAAAGGTGCAGCTGTTCGATCCGTCGTCCGAAGCGTCGCTCGCCGCGACATAGGACCAGCGATGGCAACCGTACGAAACAAGCGCGAGACCCTGATTGCCTACGCATACCTCGCGCCGTTTCTGCTCGCGTTCGTTGTGTTCCTCGGATACCCGATCCTCTACTCCCTCTACCTCAGCTTTCACACGATCACGGTCTTCACCAACTGGTTCGACATCTTTGGCGACATGGAATGGGCCGGTCTCTCGAACTACACCTCGCTGCTCTTCAACGACTACGAATTCTGGTACTCGCTCTACCGCACGTTCGTCTACGGACTGCTGATGATCCCGACGCAGATCGTCCTCGGGTTCTTTCTCGCCGTGCTGATGCGCGAAAAGCTGCCGTGGCGCGGGTTCTTCCGCGGTGCGCTCTTTCTGCCGCACATCCTGGACGTGTTCGTCGTCGGCACGATCTGGGTGCTGATCTACAGCCCGAACTACGGACTGCTCGACGTTGCGCTGAACCGGATGGGCATCACGTACTTCTCGGGAACCGGTGTCCTCGGGAACCCGTGGACCGCGCTGCCGGCGATCGCGTTCGCGCTCGTGCTCAAGAGCGCGGGGTTCGGGATGATCCTGTTCCTGGCCGCGATGAACAACATCCCGGAGTCGGTCTACGAAGCCGCCGACATCGACGGCTGCAGCTTCTGGCAGAAGCAGTGGCACGTCACCGTTCCGCTCGTGAAGCCGATCGTGCTGTTTCTGATCATCACGGGGCTGATGGGGGCGCTGAACGCGTTCACCGAGATCTACGCGATGACGGCGACGAAGTACTCTCAGGGCGGTCCGTTCATCGAATCGGGCGGCCATTCGGTCGGCGTGACAAAGGTGAGCGGCTTCTATCTGTACAAGACGTTCGAGCAGGGTGACTACGGGCGCGCTGCCGCGATGAGCTTTCTACTTCTGATCGTCGCGCTGGTCGTCAGCGTCGTCAACGCGCGCGCCCTCCGGCCAAAGGACGTATGAGCAGGGAATCCCAGCAGGGACCGGCGCTGTCGCCACTGTCGCGCTTGAAGCGGCCGGTGCTCTTCGTCGTCACGCTCGTGATGACGATGTTCGTATTGCTGCCGCTTCTGTGGATGTTCGTCACGGCGTTCAAGCGCGAAGGCCAGGCGCTCAAGTTCGATTTCATTCCAAAGACGACCGCTCGCAGCGCCGCGTACGCGACGACGATCGACGGCCCGCCGGTCGTCGTGCTCGAGTTTCGTGACGCGATCGCTCAGCAGGTCGCGGTCGCCGGAAAGCTCACAAGCGACGAAGCTGTTCCAATGCTGCGCGACGGATCACTCTTTCACGTCGAACTGCCGGCCATTGCGCCGGGAACGTACGCGTACCATTTTCTCGTCGACAACGTGTCCAAACCCGACCCGAGCGCCGAGACCACCGACGCCGCCGGCGAGTCGGTCATCGTCGTGGCGGGCGACCGGATGACCGCGAACGGACCGCTTGCCGTTTCGCTGACGCCTCGCGCCACCGACCGCGCGCTAGTGATCGCATATACCGCGCCGGACGCGCAGCGTGCGCGCGCGATCATCGACGGCGGACGCGTCGTCGAGCTGTCGCCGGGCGCACCCGGCGCGTGGGAAGCCAGTGTTCCGGGACTCGAGCCGGGCCGGCACGAGGTCGTGTTCGAGCGCGACCGATCGTTCGTGACCGCGCTCAGCGACATCTACACGACGTCGAACTTCTCGGAGATCCTCTTCAACAAGGACTTCCCGTTCATTCAGTTCTTCCTGAACAGCCTTGTCGTCGCAACGCTTGCCGGCGTCATCACCGTCTGCCTTTGCACGACGGCCGGCTATGCATTTGCAAAGAAGCGCTTCCCGGGCCGCGACACGATCTTCTACATCCTGCTGGCGTCGATGTTGGTTCCCGGGTTGATCTTTGTCGTTCCGCAGTTCGCGCTCGTCAGCCAGTTCGGCTGGATCAACACGTACCAGGGGATGGTGCTACCGCACGTCGCGAACGTTTTCGGTCTCTTCCTGATGCGGCAGTACGTCGAGACGATCCCGGACTCGCTGCTCGAGGCGGCGCGCATCGACGGCGCGAACGAGTGGCAGGTGTTCAAGATCGCGATCGTGCCGGTGTCGATGCCGATCATCATCACGCTCTTTCTGATCACGTTCGTTTCTCAGTGGTCGAACTTCCTGTGGCAGTTCATCACGAACACGCCTGACTCGCCGCTGCGCACGCTCCCCGTGGGTTTGAACCTGTTCAAGGGCCAGTACGACATCCGCTGGGAGTTGATCATGGCGGGTGCGTGTTTCTCGATCATCCCCGTGGCAATCATCTTTGCCGTCGCGCAACGCTACTTCATCCAGGGGATGACGAGCGGCGCGGTGAAGGAGTAGCGCGTGCGACACGCAACCGTAATCGCGCTGGTCGTCGCGCTTGTCGCAGCCGTGCAGGCATGCGGCGTGCGCCGCGCCGACGAGAGCGACGGTGTTCGGACGATCACGATTTGGGAGACATACAACGCGCAGGAGCACGAGATCTTTGACGCGATGGCGCGCGATTTCGAGCGCGAGTACCAGGCGCGCACCGGGACGGCGGTCCGGCTGAAGGTGCAGCGCGTTCCGTACGAGGGCCTGCTGCCAAAGCTCAAGTACGCGGCGATCACGGACACCGCGCCCGACATCTGCCGTGTCGACAACGCATGGGTGCTGACGCTCGCGTACGGCAAGGCGGTCGTGGAGCTCGACACGCTGCCGAATTTCGGCGGCACGCTGCAGGAGGTCGGTTCGCACTACGTCCCGGCGGCGTACGCGACAAACGTCGTCACGGTGCCCGAGAACAAGCAGTGGAACGAGCACCTGTTCGGCGTGCCCGACCAGACGAACTGCGTGGCTCTCTTCTGGAACAAGGGGCTGTTCAACGAGTCGGCTGCCGCCTTGAAGAAGGAAGGGCTTGACCCAACACGTGCTCCCAAGACGTGGGAAGAATTCGTGCGGTATGCGCGCGTGCTGACGATCCCCGAGCGCAAACAGTACGGGTTCGGGATGTTCGCGACCCTGTGGTGGATGATGCCGTTTCTGAACACGTTCGGCGCCAGCTTCACCGACCAGGCGCCCGATGGAACGCTCACGTGCGGCCTGTCGGACCCGAAGGCACTCGCGGCGATGAACTTCATCGTGTCGCTGTATCGCCAGGACAAGGTCGAGGCGGGCGCATGGCAGACCGGCGCCATCAACCCGGAACAGGGCTTTCTGAACGGCAAGTACGCGATGATCCTGACAGGTCCGTGGAACCTGAAGCGGTTCTCGGGGATCGACTTTGGCGTAGCGCTCGTGCCTGCCGGTCCCGCCGGAACATCGTCGAACGTCGGCGGATCGAACATGGTGGTCTTCAAGTCGTCGGCGCATCCGGATCTCGCGTACGAGTTCCTGCACTGGTTTTCGGGGCACGACGCGCAGATCCGGTGGAGTCATGACCTCGGACAGATCCCCGTCAACCGGGAAGCGTTCGAGGAGGTGGCACAGTCGGCGGCGGGCACGAACCTCGGCGTGTTTCTCGAACAGTTGCGCACGGCGCGGCCGCTCAAGCAGGTTCCAAAGATGGATCAGATCGAGGACCGGGTCGTGAATCCGGCGATCGAGCTGTCGTTGAAGGGCCAGGGAACGCCGGAGCAGCTCTTTGGCGACGCGTGCGCAAAGATCAACAACGACTTCCTGTCGATCATCAATGACCGGTAGCTCTCGGATCCGCGAAGATCTGCATCATTCGCGTTCATCCGCGGTCCTGTCTTTGCTCAAATGACGAACGATCTCCTGCTGCTCAGCACGTCGCACCTGCATGGACATGCGTTTCTCGAACATGCGATCGACGCCGTGGCGTCGTTTCTCGACGGCTGCACGACGGTCCATTTCGCGCCGTATGCGATCGCCGACCACGACGGATACACGGAGCGGATTCGAACGACGCTCGAGCCGCTCGGGGTTCGCGTGATCGGGCTCCATACGTTGAGGAGTCCGCGGGCGGCCGTGGCGCGCGCCGAGGTCCTATACGTTGGTGGCGGGAATACGTTCAGGCTGCTGAAGGCAGTCCAGTCGCTCGGTCTCGTGGGGCCCGTTCGCAGACGCGTCGGTGCGGGCGAGCTTCGGTACCTCGGGTCGAGCGCCGGAACGAACCACGCGTGCCCGACAGTGCGCACGACGAACGACATGCCGATCGTCGAGCCGCGCTCGCTCGCGGCATTCGGCCTCGTGCCGTTCCAGATCAATCCGCACTACCTGGACGCGGATCCGGCGTCGACGCACATGGGCGAGACGCGCGAACAGCGTATCGAACAGTTTCTCGAGGAGAACGACGTCCCGGTGCTCGGGCTGCGCGAGGGCGCATGGCTCAGACGCCGCGGACAGACGCTGAGGCTCTACGGAACGGCGGGCGCTCGGCTCTTCCGGCGAGGTCGCACGGCGGTCGAATACGAACCTGGCAAGGATCTGTCGTTCCTGCTGCGATCGGAGCCGAAGTTTGATTCGCCGGCAGCTCGCGGCCGCCGTCGCGGGTAGTCGTGCATAATTGACGCATGCGACGCATTGCGATCCTCGCGCTCCTGCTGTTCCTGTTCCCTGCACCGGCTCGCCAGGCGGGAACGCTGCCGGTCGTCGCGTCCGTCAGCCCGCCGAACTGGTTTGCGGGCCACTCGCACAACGAGATTCAGCTGCTCGTGCGCGGGCAGGCGCTCGATCTCGCCACGCTCGTGTCGGGCACGCCGTCGGTCACCGTCGAATCGCAGCAGGTGAGCCAGTCGGGCCGGACATTGATCGCGCGCGTCCGGATCGCACCGGACGCAGGGACCGGCGACCCGGGTCTGGCGCTTGCGAGCCCTGGCGGAACCGTCGACGTTCCGTTTGCGCTTCTGCCGCGACTCGCGGCCGCGGGTCGCTTTTCCGGACTGACACCTGACGACGTCATCTACCTGATCATGCCGGACCGGTTCGACGACGGCGACACGACGAATGACGACCCGCCCGTGTCGGCCGGCCATTATGACCGTTCGAATCCGTTTGCGTATCACGGCGGCGATCTCGACGGCGTGATCGAACGGCTTCCGTACCTGAAGGATCTCGGCGTCACGGCGCTGTGGCTCAACCCCGTGTACGACAATTCGAACCGCGCGAGCGACTACCACGGCTATGGAGCGACAGACTTCTACGCGGTCGACGAGCACCTTGGGACGCTCGACGACTACCGAAGGCTGGTCGACAGCGCGCACGCGCTCGGAATCAAGGTCATCCAGGACCAGGTCGCGAATCACGTCGGACCCGATCACGAATGGGTCGCCGATCCCCCGACGGAGACGTGGTTCAACGGCACGACCGCGAACCACCTCAACAATTCCTACGACATACCGGCGATCGTCGACCCGAACGCGAGCGAGGCGCGCCGGCGGGCCACGCTCGAGGGGTGGTTCGGCAACTTTCTGCCAGACCTGAACCAGAACGATCCCGAGACCTCCGACTACCTGCTGCAGAACAGTCTGTGGTGGATCGAGACGGCGGGGCTCGACGCGATCCGGCAGGACACGCTGCCGTACGTTCCGCGCACCTACTGGGCCGAGTGGATGGACGCGATCAAGGCCGAGCATCCGCAGTTCACGGTGATCGGCGAGGTGTTTCATGGCGATCCGGTGGACACGTCGTTCTTCCAGGGCGGCGTCGCGAGATTTGACGGCGTCGATTCAAAGGTCGACACGGTGTTCGACTTCCCGCTCTATTTCCAGATCGTGAACGTGTTCGTGTCGCAATATCAGACGACCGTGCTGCGAGACGCCCTCGAGCGCGACACGCTGTATCCGGATCCGGCAATACTGGTGTCGTTCATCGGTAACCATGATCTTGCGCGGTTCACGACCCGGGCGGCGGGCGATGCAAAGCTGCTGCGGCTCGCGCAAACGTTTCTGCTGACCACGCGCGGCATTCCGCAGTTGTACTACGGCGACGAGATCGCGATGCTCGGCGACAACGATCCGGACAACCGCCGCGACTTTCCGGGAGGATTTCCCGGCGACCCTGCGAATGCGTTCACGGCGGAGGGCCGGAAGAAGAAGCAGAACGCCGAGTTCAACTACGTGCGGATGCTGCTTGCGGTGCGCGCGGCGCATCCGGCGCTGCGCGGCGGGACGACGCGCGTGTTGACGGCCGGCGACACGCTGATCGCATACGTGCGCGAGAACGCGGGCGAGCGCGGGATCGTGGTGATCAACAATTCGATCGCATCGGGCAAGACGACGCTGGACGTTGCCGGCGTGCTCGCCGAAGGACAGCGGGTGACGGACGCGCTCGGGTCGGGTGTGAGCGCGACGGTGTCGGGCGGAAAGCTGAAGGTGAAGCTGAAGGCGCGTTCGGCGGTCGTGCTGTTCTAGCGGTCGTGTCGGTCGGAACCTTGCGGCACTGAACCGATCGCGTGAGCGATCGGGTTGGTCGACGCGAACACCAACCCGATCGCTACCGCGATCGGTTCCGTGCCGAACGTGGAGCATTGCCTATCGCTCCCGCGATCGGTTCTGCACCCGGCGCGACATGTTGTACAAAGCCCGCATGCGAACACTCGCCTGCCTCGCGCTCATTCTTTCGCTCGTCTCGTCCGCCGCCGCACGCCCCGGCCCCCCCGACTGGGCGGCGGACGCCGTCTGGTACCAGATCTTTCCGGAACGCTTCCGGAACGGCGACCCGCGGAACGATCCGACGCCGGCCGACATCGCCGGCTCGTGGCCGCAAGCGCCCGTCGGCGCGGGATGGCGCACGCACCCGTGGACATCCGACTGGTATGCGCGCCAGCCGTGGGAGCCAAAGGACAAGGACTTCGCGTTCGTCACCAACCAGCGCAGGTACGGCGGCGATCTGCAGGGCGTCATCGACAAGCTCGACTATCTGAAGTCGCTCGGCATCACGGCGATCTACTTCAACCCGATCTTCGAGGCGCCGTCATCGCACAAGTACGACGCGTCGTACTACCACCACGTCGACAACAACTTTGGACCAGATCCCGCGGGCGACCGTGCGATCTGGGAATCCGAGAACCCCGCCGATCCGTCCACCTGGAAGTGGACGTCGGCCGACAGGCTCTTCCTGCAGCTGCTAGCCGAGGCACACCGCCGCGGGATCCGTGTCGTCATCGACGGCGTCTTCAATCACACCGGCCAGAATTTCTGGGCGTTTCAGGACCTGAAGAAGAACGGCGCCGCGTCGCCATACCGCGACTGGTACAACGTCAAGCAGTTCGACGACCCGACGACGCCGGCCAACGAGTTCGCGTATTCGGGCTGGTTTGGCGTCCCCGAGCTTCCCGAGCTCAAGGACGAAGGCGACACGCTTGCGGCGGGCCCGCGCGAACACCTCCACGCGATCGTCAGGCGATGGGGTGATCCGAACGGCGACGGTGATCCGTCGGACGGAATCGACGGCTGGCGGCTCGATGCGGCCGAACTGGTCGGCCACGGGTTCTGGCGCGATTTCCGCACCTGGGTGCTCGAAGTGAATCCCAACGCCTACATCACCGCCGAACTGTGGTGGGAGGACTACGCCGCAGACAAGATCTTCAACGGCGCGCCGTGGCTCGGCGGCGATCAATTCGACGCGGTCATGAACTACCGCTGGGCGGCCGCCACGCGGCTTTTCTTTCTCGATCAGAAGACCGCCATTACGCCGACCGAGTTCGACCGCCGGCTCGCGGCGCTGCGCGCCGACTACCGCGATGTGACGAACTATGCGCTGCAGAACCTCATGGACAGCCACGACACCGACCGCGTGTCGTCGATGGCGGTCAATCCGGACCACCTCTACGACCACAAGATTTCGTGGCGCGACGATCCGACGTACCAGGTGCGCGCGCCGCGTGCGGACGAGCGCGCCCGGCAGCGGCTCGTGACGATATTCCAGTTCGCGTATCTCGGCGCGCCGATGATCTACTACGGCGACGAAGCCGGGATGTGGGGCGGCGACGATCCCGACGAGCGAAAGCCGATGGTCTGGCAGGACATGCGCTATGACAACGAGAAGATCGATCCGCTCGGCCGTCCCCGCCCGAACGATCCGGTCCGATTCGACACGGCGTTGTACCGTCTGTATGCCCAGCTCTCCAGGATTCGGACGGAAAGCGAGCCGCTGAGGCGCGGGACGATTCGAACGGTGATCGCCGACGACTCCGCGCGCGTGTTCGGATTTGTCCGCGAGTCGAAGGGCCATTCGGTCACGGCGATCTTCAACGCGTCGACGCGTTCGCAGACGGTCGCTGCGCCAGCCGGACGCGACCTTCTTACAGACCGGAAGATCGTGCCTGTCCGGTCGCGGATCGTCGTGCCGCCGATGTCCGCCGTGCTGATCGCGAACTGATTCCGGCCACTGCGGGCACGTCAACCGCCGCCCGTCGGAAAGGGCGGTTCACGCCATTCCGCATTTCAAATGGCATGTGGCGTTCCACGTCTATCCGTGCGAGAATCCATGCGGAATCGGTGAATTTTTTGCATTCCACCGAGCCCTTTGCGGGTTTCGTGGAACATTTCTGCGGCGTTGTGGAACGATTCATGGTTGAATTCCGTGCGGCTTCGAATATTGCTCAGCACTTCAGTGCTGAGGTGCTGAGGTAGTTTGGTAAACAACGGTATTTCAATGATTAACAATATATTTCTACTTCAGCACTGTAGCACCTCAGCACTACGGCACTATAGCGCTTCAGCACTGAGCTGCTATAGCGCTTCGGCGCTTCAGCACTGAGGCGCCTCAGCGATGATCTGAATCGCTCCTGTATCATGTCAGGCACTATTCGTTTGACTCAACTCGCGAGTTAGCGTATTTTCGGCCTATCTCAACCGGGAGGCCGATATGACAACAAGTGTCGCGCAGGATGCAGCGCGCCAGGTCGAGGAGCTCCTCGATTTCTTCCGACTCGCCGAACAGCCTTTCAGTCTCTCGCCCGACCCCCGGTTTCTCTACCACACCGAGAATCACCTGATCGCCTTCACGCGCTGCCGGCAGAACATCGTCCAGCGTCAGGGGCTCTCCGTTGTTGTCGGCGACGTCGGCACAGGCAAGAGCACCGTCGCGCGTCGGCTCTTTCTCGATTTCACCCACGACGAGGTCGCGAGCGAATACGCGACCCGGTTCGTCAAGAACGCATCGAACTGGACCACCTCCAACAAGATGATCCAGGCGCTGTCGGACGAGTTCGGCTGTCCACCTCGCCGAAGCGAAGGCGCGCAGTGGGCCGAGTTCGAATCCCACGTGCAAGGTCTTGCCGCCGAGGGGATCAACGTCGTGCTTCTGATCGACGAAGCGCAAAGCATCCCCAAGAAGGTCCTCATCAGGCTCCGCGAACTGCTGAACTTCGAGGCCGACAGCGTCAAGTTCATCCAGATCGTCCTGCTCGGCACGCTCGAGCTCCGTGCGACGCTGCAGGACCAGGCCGTCCGACCACTACGGTCGCGCATTGCCGGCGGCATTGCGACGCTCGCGCCGCTCGCGCTCGACGAGCTGCGCGAGGCCATCAAGTTCCGCGTCACCGTCGCTGGCCGCACGAAGCCGCTCTTCAACGACGAGTGCTACCCGCTGATCCATGCCGCAAGCGAAGGCGTCCTTCGCGATGCGGTCGACATCTCGCGCAACGCGCTTCACCTCGCGTTCGAAGACCGCGAGTCGGTCATCTCGCCGACCACGGTGAGCCTCGCCGTCGACGGATTCGACAAGGCCGCCGCACAGGACAATGGCTAACCTGTCGAACGCGATCATTGAGGCGCGCAAGCGCCACGAAGCCGAGATCGCGGAGCGGCTCAAGCGTCGCCAGGAACGGCAGCGCGCCGAGGTCGACCGTCTGAACCAGTCCGCCACGGGAGCCGTCGATCCGGCGCCACGGCGTTCGCCGCCACCCGAGACCGACACGCCGACGGACGCGTCGTCCGCCGATGTCGTTTCCGAGCCGGCACTCCCGGCCATGACGTCCACGGCTGTCGAGCCCCGAGTCGAAGAGTCGACCCCCGCGGTCACCGTAGCCGCTCCCGTTTCGGAGGAGGCCACAAGCGGCCGCCCCGCATCGCACGTGCACGCGCCCGTATCGTTGCCCGAGCCGGTTCCGCTCGCGCCGCAACCCGTCGCCGTGCCGCCCGAACCGGCGCCCGTCGCCATCGAGCCACGTGTCCTGCCACCCGCGCCGGTCCCTGCGAGGATCGCAGCGCCACCGCAACCGTCGGCATACGCGGACGAGCTCGAGACGCCGCCCGACGGCAGGTTCCTCAAGCTTCGGAACGACATCATCGATCGGGTCAAACCCTTCCTGACGGGCAATCAGTTTGCGGTCTATCTCGAGATCTACCGGCAGACCATCGGACGCGGCCGCACGAGCGCGTGGTTCAGGACGCGCGAGATCCAGACTGCCTGCAACCTCGGCAGCGACAACACGGTCCGCGACGCATACCCGGCGCTCGAGGCCAAGCGGCTCATCCGGCTCGACCCCAACCGGCGCGTCGGCTCACCAAGGGGGCTTCTCATTACGGTACTCTCGGTCGAGCGCGCGCTCGAACGGCTCGAGCGTGGCCAGGCGCCGACACCGGCTCCATTCGTCCCGGACACGGTCGCGGCTCCCGCGACGTATGTTCCGGTTGCTGTCGAGACCGGCCTCGCGCCAGGCGGCTCTGCCGACCCTGTGACGGACTCCGTCTCGCCGGTCGTCGCGGACGACGCGCCCGCAATCCTCGACGCGATAAAGCGCAAGTACGGCGTCTCGCCCACGGTCGCGCCAGCGATGCTCGACCTCGTCGCCCCGGCGGACCGCCCGCTGCTCCCGTATCTGTTTCGCCATCTCGATCGCAGCGTTGCGTCGGGCAAGGTTCACAACCCGGCCGGTCTGCTCCGCGTCTGGCTCGAATCGTTCGACGCGTGGCGCCCCGAGCTCGCCGCCGAGCGCGACGCCGAGGAACAGGCGCGCCGCGCCGCGGCCGAATCGCTCACAAAGGACGAATTGATGCTCGAGTGGTTCCGCGAGACGGAGGAGCTCGTTCAGGAGCGTTACGCGGCGCTCGACGAGGACACGCGCGAGATCACCCGCCTGCGCGGGCGCCGCCAGATGCTCGCCAAGTCGCCGTCCGTGCGCGCGTGGAACGAGCAGCAGTGGGAAGCGCAGCTCGAGACCTTTGTCAAATCCGAGATCCGCCGCGAGCTCGGCACGTTCGAGGAATGGCTCGCACGGCGGGGGTCGACATGAACTTTGCAGTGCCCGAGCGCGCAGAGGCGCTTCGCGCGCGCGTCCGCGACTTCGTCACGGCGGAGCTGCTTCCCATCGAACGCGACGTCGTGTCGAGGCCGTTCGGCGAGATCGCCGGCCTGCTCTCCGAGAAGCGGGCGCTCGTGAAACAGCACGGCTTGTGGGCGCCGCACATCCCGGTCGCGTGGGGCGGCCTCGGGCTCTCGCTCGTCGAATTCGCGTTCGTCTCCGAAGAGCTCGGGCGCACGCCGTCGGGCCACTTCGTGTTCAACTGCCAGGCGCCCGACGCCGGCAACATGGAGTTGCTGATTCACTTCGGCACGGATGCACAGAAGGAGCGCTTCCTCGCGCCGCTCGCAGCCGGCGACAGCCGAAGCTGCTTTGCCATGACCGAGCCAGACCGGCCCGGTTCGAACCCGGTCTGGCTCGACACGACCGCCCGTCGCGACGGCGATTCCTACGTCATTAATGGGCGCAAGTGGTTCACGTCGTCGGCCGACGGGGCGTCATTCGCCATCGTCATGGCGGTGACGAACCCCGACGCCGAGAAGCCGCACGAACGAGCGAGCCAGCTCATCGTGCCGATCGATACGCCGGGATTCCGCCTCGTCCGCAACATTCCCGTCATGGGACACGAGGGCGACGGATGGGCGAGCCACGCCGAGGTCGTCTTCGAGAACTGCCGCGTCGACGCGTCGCACCTGCTCGGCGCCGAAGGGTCGGGCTTCCGCCTCGCGCAGGAGCGGCTCGGGCCCGGGCGAATCCACCACGCGATGCGGTGGATCGGCATCGCCGAGCGGTCGTTCGACCTGATGTGCTCGCGAGCCGCGACGCGCGAGCTCTCGCCTGGCACCGCGCTCGGCACGCGCCAGATCGTTCAGGAGTGGGTTGCCGAGTCCCGGATCGAGATCGACGCCGCACGACTGCTCGTTCTTCGAGCGGCGTGGGCGATCGACGAGCGCGGGGCGCGCAATGCCCGCGACGAGATCGCCGGCATCAAGTTCTATGTCGCGAACGTGCTGCAGCGTGTTCTCGACCGCGCCATCCAGACGCACGGCGCGCTCGGCCTCACGGACGAGACGCCGCTGTCGTACTGGTACCGGCACGAGCGCGGCGCCCGCATCTATGACGGCGCCGACGAAGTCCACAAGTCGTCGCTCGCCCAGCGCATCCTGGCGCGCCACGGGATGCACCACGAATGATCGGCGGCGCGTGGTTCCGTTCGCATGCCTGAGTGATTCCGGTATGGAGACAGCAACACCGCGCCCCGGCGAGGAACTCCCCGTTGCCGAGCTCTCGCAGCTGCTCGGAGGCGACGTCTCCGTCTCGCAGTTTCCCGCCGGCCACTCGAACCTGACCTACCTCGTTCGGATCGGCGAGCGCGAACTCGTCCTCAGGCGGCCACCCCGCGGTTTCCGCAACATTGCTGCAGGGCACGACATGCGCCGCGAGTACCGAATCCTGACGGCGTTGGCTGGCCGATACGCCAAGGCGCCACGGCCCGTGCTCTTCGTCGAGGAGGAGGACAGCCCGATCGGATGCCCGTTCTACTGCATGGAGCGCGTCACGGGCGTGATCCTGCGCCCGCCGATCCCATCCGAACTCGACCTGACGCCTGAACTGCTGCGGGGCGTGTCGCTCAGCCTCGTCGCAACGCTCGCCGAACTGCATGCGGTCGACCACGTCGCCGCCGGGCTCGCGGACCTCGCCCGCGGCGACGGGTATCTCGAGCGCCAGGTCACCGGTTGGACGGGTCGTTACTCCAAGGCGCAGACCGACGAGATTCCGGCAATGGCGACCGTCGCCGAGTGGCTGGTCGCGAACGTGCCTGCGAGTGGTCCGCCGACACTCATCCACAACGACTTCAAGTACGATAACGTCGTGCTCGATCCGCAGAACCTGACAAGCGTCGTCGCCGTTCTCGACTGGGAGATGGCGACGATCGGCGACCCGCTCGCCGACCTTGGCACGTCCCTCGCCTACTGGATCGAGCCGGACGACCCGGACGACATGCGATCGCTCGGGTTCGTGCTGACGGCAACGCGCGGAAACCTCACCCGGGCCGAGGTGGCTGCCGCCTACGCGGACGCCTCGGGTCGCGACGTCACGCACATCGTTTTTCACTACGTGCTCGGGCTCTTCAAGGTGGCCGTCATCGCCCAGCAGATCTACGCGCGCTTTCACGCGGGCCACACAAGCGATGCCCGGTTTGGGGCGATGATCCACGCGGTGCGCGCGCTGTCGACGGCCGCGGTATGCACGATCGACCGGGATCGACTATGAATGCACGGACCTACCTCAGCGCTGAGGTACCGAGGCAATTCATGCCTCAGCACCTACGCATTCATCGCTGAGGTACCTCAGCAGTTTTTGCGTACGTATCATGAAAGACAAAAGACACCATGAAAAGACATCACCATCATGCGCTCCGCGCATGTCGATCGTGGTGATGGTGGATCTTCAAATGAGGGGAGCATAATCAGAGGATGAACGGAACGCGGCGTGTGGTGATCACGGGTCTGGGAATGGTGTCGTGCCTCGGGAACACGACGGCCGACAACTGGAATGCGCTCGTCGCCGGGCGAAGCGGCATCGCGCCGATCACGAAGTTCGATGCATCGGCATTCCGGACGCAGTTCGCCGGCGAGGTTCGCGACTTCGATCCTGCGAACTATCTGTCGCCCAAAGAGGTCAAGCGGACGGATGCGTTCATCCACTTTGCCGTGGCCGCGGCCGACCAGGCGCTTGTCGATTCGGGGCTCGCCGTCACCGATGAGAACGCGGAGCGCGTCGGCACCATCATCGGATCGGGCGTCGGCGGATTCGCCACCATCGAGCGCGAGCACGCCGAATTCGTCGAGAAGGGCCCGGGGCGCATCTCGCCGTACTTTCTCGCTGCGTACCTCCCGAACCTGGCGGCCGGCACCGTGTCGATCCGGCACAACCTGAAGGGGCCGAACAGCGCCACCTGTACCGCTTGCTCCACGGGGGCACACGCGGTTGGCGACAGTTTCCGGATCATCCAGCGCGGCGACGCAGATGCGATGTTGTGCGGCGGCACCGAGGCGTCCGTCACCGTGATGGCGCTCGGCGGATTCTCGGCGATGCGCGCGCTCTCGATGCGAAACGATGCCCCGACCGATGCCAGCCGGCCGTTCGACAAAGACCGCGACGGGTTCGTCCTGGGCGAGGGCGCCGGCGTGCTGATGCTCGAGGAGCTCGAACACGCACGCGCGCGCGGCGCGCGCATCTACGCGGAAGTCGTCGGCTATGCCATGACCGGCGATGCGTTCCACATCACTCAGCCGAGCGAGGATGCGAGCGGCGCCGCCCGCGTCATGGAAGGCGCCGTTCGGGACGCCGGGATCGCGCTCACGGATGTCGAGTACATCAATGCGCACGGGACGTCGACGCCTCTCGGAGACCGCCTCGAGACCCTGGCCATGCACAAGGCGTTCGGCGAGCATGCCCGCCGGCTTGCCGTCAGCTCGACGAAGTCGATGACGGGGCACACGCTCGGCGCGGCAGGCGGCATCGAAGCCGCGATTCTTGCGCTTGCGATCACGCACGGCACGATCCCGCCGACGATCAACTATGCGACGCCGGATCCTGATTGCGACCTCGACTACGTGCCGAACGAGCCGCGGCCGGCGGATCTTCGATACGGACTGTCCAACAGTTTCGGATTCGGCGGCACGAACGCGTCGCTCGTGTTTGCCAGGTTCGACGGCTAGCTCGGCGCGCGATGCCGTACAGCCGTGCCAGGGCGGTCGAGACGGTGCAGGGCTGGCTCGTGCGCCGGAGCCTGCCGCGCGTGCAGATGTTCGTGATGATCGCACTGACGGGGCTCGCGGGGTTCGGCGTGTCGTTCTGTCTGCTGCACGCGGGCCTCTGGCACATGTCGATCAGGTACCCCGTTTCGATACTCGTTGCGTACGGGGTGTTCCTCGGATTGCTGCGCGTGTGGCTGTGGCTCTGCAACCCGGAACGCACCATGCCGAGGATCGACGCGGGTCTCGACGATCTTGACGGGACCGACGTCGGAAATGTCGGCGTGCCGAACGTGCGGATCGGCTCGTCCGGGTCGTCGCGATTCAGGTTCGGCGGCAAGGGCGATTACGGCGGAGGCGGCGCGAGCGACTCGTGGTCGGGGAAGGGAGATGGCGCGCGCGCGATGCAGAATCAGACGCTTCTCGGCGGAATGTCCGCGAACCGTGGGGGGTCGTCGAGCGGTGGGGGCGGAGGATCGTTTGGCGGAATCGACCTCGACGATGACGGTGTCTGGATCGTGATCGCTGTCGTGGCGGTGCTGGCCGTGGTGATCGCATGCGGGTACGTGATCTGGGTCGCGCCGGCACTGTTTGCGGAGATCCTGTTCGACGGCCTGCTGGTGACGCGGCTCTATCGCAGGATGCGCGACGTCGAGACGCGATACTGGCTGTGGACCGCCGTCCGCAAGACCGTCGGGGCCGTGGTCGTCGTGATGCTGTTCGCGGGAGTGGCCGGGTATGCGCTCGAGAAGATCACACCGGGTGCGCGGTCGATCGGCGACGTGTGGCGCGGGGCGCCGGAACCGCCCGAGAGCGAGTGGCCCGGCGCGCGCTGACAGCGACCGCGCACCCGCCACCTACCGGTGGCGGTACAGGGGCTTCACGTGACCGAAAACTGCACAGGTTCGCGTGGTGATCGCGTCACCCGCCACCTACCGGTGGCGGTACTGGGAACGTGTTCCCCCATGCATTTGTCGTCGAGCATGATCAGTGCTGACCACGTGTGCTCAACAGATGCCACAGTACCGCCGCCGGTAGGCGGCGGGTGCGCGCCAAACGGATCTGCAACGCGGGGTACGCTGCACTCAGAACCGGATGCAGATCTTCCCGAAATGCGCGGCACTCGCCATGTGTGCGTACGCCGCCCGGGCGTCCTCGAATCCGAACACGCGATCCACGACCGGGCGCATCCCATGCGCAGCGATGGCGCGGTTCATGTCCACGAACATCTCGCGCGACCCGACGAAGATCCCCTGCACCCGCAGTCCGTTCATCAGCACCGACATCAGATTGACCTCGCCGGCGCCCGCAAGCACACCAATCAGGCTGATCGATCCGCCGCGCCGAACGGCTTTCAACGACCTGCCAAACGTCCCCGCGCCGCCGACCTCGACGATGTGGTCCACACCGACGCCGCTCGTCAGTTCACGAACGCCCTCGTGCCACTCGGGCGCTGTCCGGTAGTTCACCGTCCCGAACGCGCCGAGCCCTCGTGCCCGCTCGAGCTTCTCGTCGCTCGACGACGTGACGACCACGCGAGCCCCCGACATCACGGCAAACTGCAGCGCGAAGATCGACACGCCACCCGTCCCGAGCACGAGCACCGTGTCGCCCGCCTTGATCCGACCCTGCGTCACCAGCGCGTTCCACGCCGTCAACGCGGCGCACGGAAGCGTTGCCGCCTCTTCGTCCGTCAGGTGCTCGGGAACCGGGACGACGCCGTTCTCGGACAGCGCCACGTACTCGGCAAGCACACCGTCGATCGCGCCGCCGAGCGCTGACCGCGCACCGTCCTCCGTCATTCGGCCGCCGGTCCACGCCTGAAAGAACGTTCCGGCCACACGGTCGCCGACCTTGACCGATCGAACCTCGGACCCCACCGCAACGACTTCGCCAACACCGTCCGAAAGCGGGACGAGCGGCATCCGCATCTTCGGGTTGTAGACACCTGAGACCATCATCAGGTCCCGGTAGTTCAGCGACGCGGCGCGCATCCGCACGACGACTCCGCCTGGGGCGGGCTCGGGGTCCTTGCGGTCGACGAGCTCGAGACCGTCGACGCCGAACCGCTGGATCTCCCAGGCGCGCATGATTGCCTAGCGTTCGCTCAGCGGAAGCTCGCTGGTGTCCTGTTTGGCGTACCCGGTTCCGTCGCAGCGCCGGCACTTCATCTCAAAGTCGTGGACCCAGTACGTGCCTTCGCCATCGCAGAATGCGCACAGCCCGCCGCCGGATGACTTGACCTGGGCGCGCGGCCCGACCTCGCGCACGACGGCTGCCGCCTGGCCGGCGGCGGCACGGCTCTCACGCCGCGCCTGATCGCGCTCTGCCGTCACACGCTCCAGTTCCTGCTCGAGCTGCGCGATGCGATCGCGAAGCTCCTCGACTACGTCCCTCTGGATATCGTTCGACATGGGTCGGACTCAACTACATTCGACGCACAACGATAGCCCATCACGGACCGTTTTATGAAGCATTTTCAGACGCCGCCTTGCGGTCGCGAACAACCTCGACCGAACAGCCGGCGCGCGACGGAAGCGCAGCCGGAACGCTTCCAAAAAATCGGTAGCCGAAATGCCCGTATCCCCATGCACCCACGAAGATACAGTCGGCGCCCCACAGACTGGCCTGCTCGCACAACAGATCGATCGGGCTCGCCGCGTGGACCGTGGTCGTCACCGTCAGCCCGGCGGCCTGCAACGCGCCATCGGCGTCCGAGTGGAAGGCGCGCACGCGGTCCATCTCGCGGCTCACCTCCGACCCGTCGGCTGAAAACGGACCCACTGCCGTCACGAGCCGAGCCTCGGTGCCCGCCGGCCACGACCGCGCTGCCACGGCGTCCACGACCGCGGTCGATCCGAGCGAGCCATCGAGCCCGATGACGAGCCGCACGGGCGAATTGATCTCCTCGGTGCGGCCACGGGACACCCGGACCGAACACGGGGCAGCCTGCAATACCTTCTGCGAAACGCTCCCGAGCAGGAACTTGCGCAGCCCCTTGCGGCCGTGGGTGCCAAGCACCACCAGATCGGCGTCCATGTCGATCGCTTCGTGGAGAATCTGCGTGCCGGGCGAGCCGCGCCGCACCACGTGACGAATCGTCCACGCGGGAAACACGACCTTCAGCCGCTCGACAGCCTCGGCAGCGGTCTCTTCGCATGCGCGCACCTGGTCGTCGAGACCATGCGAAAACTCGACATCGACCATTCCATAACTCGACGGCGGCGGAAGCCAGAGCTCGGCGACCGACAGCACGACCGCATCGCTCCCGTCGGGAATGCCCGCGCGCCGCAGGTCTTCGATCGCCGCATCCGAGATCTGCGTTCCGTCGTATGCGATCAGGACCTTCATTGGATGTGACATGCCGCTCCCCTCCAATCGGCCGCCCGTCGCCCTACGACGCCGGTTTCGCCGGCCGGCAGCGCACGATCAGCACAGAGCATCGCGCGTGGTGCGCGATCGACTGCGAGACCGAGCCGAGAAGAAACCGCTCAAAGCCGCTGTAGCCGTGCGAGCCGACGACAACAAGATCCGCGCCCCAGCGTTCGGCCTCGTCCACGACCGCGTGCTTGGGGATCCCGGAAAGCAGTTCGGTCTCGACGACGACCTTGTCGCCCTGCGAATCCTTGATGACCGCGGTCGCGGAATCCGCGGCAGCCTGAGCCTGCTTGCGTGCGGCGGCCTCGATCTCGCCATAGTAGCCTTCCGGGAGGATCCACGTTTCGGGAGCGATCGAGATCGGCACTTCGACCGCGCTGACGACGCGGATCGTGGTGCCCTCCGGCCAGACGCGGGCCGCGATCTCCTGGGCGGCCGCCTGGCTGCACTCCGAACCGTCCGTTGCGAGTAGGATTTTCATGATGGACCTCCGTGAAATACCGACTGATTCCGCCCTCTCGTCTTGGCCTCGTAGAGCGCGCGGTCGGCGCGGGAAATGAGCGATTCGAGCGTGTCGTTCGCGCGTGCCTCGGCCAGACCGACGCTGAGTGTAACGCCGATGTCCAGACCGCAGACCGCAATGTGCGAGTCGCCGACCTTGCGTCGAATGCGCTCGGCAATCTCCATTGCGGACGCCTGGTTCGTGTCGCACAGGACGACGAGAAACTCTTCGCCTCCGTACCGGCCGACGGCATCGATCGTCCGGATCGACGTCTGAATCCGCGTCGCCACGTGCCGGAGCACGTCGTCGCCGACAATGTGCCCGTGCGCGTCGTTGACCATCTTGAAGTGGTCGAGGTCGATCATCAATACGACGATCCGCTCGAAACCGGGCCGGTTGTCCGCCATCTCGGACGACAACAGGTCGAGGATTCCCTTTCGATTCGCGACGCCCGTCAGCGGATCCGTCGAGGCGAGCGTCCGCAGGTGCTCGCCCTCGCCACGCAGTTCGTCGAGGCTCTTCTCGAGCGACGACACCTCGGCGTAATGATAGGTCTCGAGTGCGAGACTCATGTCGAGGCTCATGATCTTCAGCACGAACGTCCTGAGCGCATCGGCCGATATTCCGTCGCCCGGCGGCCGGTCGGGGATTCGCTGCAAGATCAATTCCTGTAACTGGTTATACGCACAGACATACAGGCTCAGGGGCAGTCCGACGCGCGCGTGCGTGAATCCGATGCGCAACCGGTCCTGCCAGTATTCGAGCGATGAAAAGCCAATCCCGAGTCCGAGCAGGTAGGTCGACTGCGATTGCTTCAGTCGGGCGATGAGCTCGGGTTCATGCAGGAACGCGCGATAGTCATCGCTCGAGAACAGGTAGTCATAGAACGCCTCGATGATGGCCTTGTGATGGGGGACGATGACCGTGTCGTGAAGCACGACCGCAGCCGCCTCGTCGTTCGCGGCGAGTCCGAGCTGGGCCAGCCGCGCGCGGCGGTGGTCGGGAGCGGCCAGCAGACTCAACTCCTTTGTCTTCACCATCATCGATGTCACCTCGGGCGACACACGTCGCGCGCTTCGAGAGCAGCAAGACTCGTGCCCGTCCGCAAGATATGACGATTACTGGATTTCGCGTGATTTCGCGGCTATCGTGCTGCGAACGGCCGTCCGGTGAGGATTCTCGCGCATGTCCGCGAGCAAATTGGCGCGTCGAAAAGGCAGGAGAAACCCATGAAACCAGAGGAATTCCGCCATCTCGGACACGCGCTGATCGACTGGATCGCGGCGTACCGCGAGCACGTTGGCGACCTGCCCGTCATGTCGTCGGCAGTGCCAGGCGAGATCCGTGCGGCGCTTCCATCGTCGCCGCCCGAGACCGCCGAATCGCTCGATCGCATCACGTCCGATCTCGACCGCATCGTGATGCCCGGCATGACGCACTGGAGCCACCCACGGTTCTTTGCGTACTTCCCGAGCAACGCGGGGCTCTCGTCGGTGCTCGCCGACATCGTGAGCACAGGGCTCGGCGCGCAGGGTATGAGCTGGGTGACCAGCCCGGCCGCGACCGAGCTCGAGCAGGTGATGATGGACTGGCTGCGCCAGATGGTCGCCCTGCCCGAGACGTTCACCGGCGTCATCCACGACACGGCGTCGACCGCGTCGCTCGTCGCGCTCATCTCGGCGCGCGAGCGCGTGACGAACCACTGCCAGACGCGCGGCGGGCTGCAGGCCGAGGAGCGCCCGCTGACGGTCTACACCTCCGACCAGAGCCACAGCTCGATCGAGAAGGCCGCATTGCTCGCCGGATTCGGTCGCGACAACGTGCGCGCGATCGAGACCGACGATACGTTCGCAATGCGGCTCGACGCGCTCGCGTACGCGCTCGAGCGCGACGTGTCCGAGGGCAGGCGGCCGTGCGCGATCGTGCCGACTGTCGGGACGACGGCCACCACTGCGATCGACTCGGTCGCGGGCTCTGCCGTGCTTGCGGCGCGGTACGACGCGTGGCTGCACGTCGACGCGGCTATGGCCGGCAGCGCGATGATCCTGCCCGAGTGCCGCCACCTGTGGGAGGGCGTCGGCGCCGCCGACTCGCTGGTCTTCAACCCGCACAAGTGGCTCGGTGTCGCGTTCGATTGCTCGGCCTACTATGTCCGCGACACCGAACACCTCATTCGCGTGATGTCGACGAATCCGAGCTATCTGCAGACCCAGTTCGACGCCGAGGTGGTGAACTACCGCGACTGGCACATCCAGCTCGGTCGCAGGTTCCGTTCACTCAAGTTGTGGTTTCTGATCCGCGAACAGGGCGTTGAGGGGTTGCGCGCGCGATTGCGGCGCGATCTCGAGAACGCGTCGTGGCTGGCGGGCGCGATCGCGGCCGAACCAGGGTGGGAGGTCGTCGCGCCCGTTCCGCTCCAGACCGTGTGCTGCCGCCACGTGCCGCCGGGTCTCGACGACGCCGCGATCGACCGGCACAACCTCGCGTGGGTCGAGTCGCTGAATGCATCGGGCGCAGCGATGCTCACGCCCGCGGTCGTGAAGGGCCGGCAGATCGTCCGCGTGTCGATCGGCGCCGAGGCGACCGAACGCCGGCACGTCGAGGAAGGCTGGCACGCGATGAAACGCGCCGCCACGGGGACTGTGTGATCTACCGGCGAGAGGTCGGACGGCGCGTAGGCTGAACAGGACGGCCGACGACCTGCTGGTCGGGCGGCTGCGGTTCGAACCCGCCCTGGACGGTGACCGCGCCCATCATCGGCTCGTTCGGCGTCGGTCCGATGTCGCCCATCTCGGCGTGTCGCGGCGCGATGGGCGGCCTTGGCGGCGGGCTCGAACGGAACGCCATCGTCGTCGCAGAACCGGTGAACAACCCGATCACGATTCCCGCGACGGCCGTCGCGAGTCGAATCGCACGCTGCCGGACCGCGGCCAAGCCGACCGGGCAGTCCTTTGTCAGGATCGTTCCGTCCGGCCGGCGGTAGTACCGCACGCACAGCCGGCCCTCGACGCTCGCAAGAAGCCGCTCGGCGTCCACCTTGCGCATCCCCGACAGGTTGTAGACGTTCAGCTTGCACTCGCTGCAGAAGCGGACCCTCTCGTTGCCGTACATCGCGTCCCAATCTGCGGGGCAGGGGGACGCGACCTTTACGTTTCGAAGCGGTTCTTCGGGGTAGCCGAACATGGTGGGACTCCTTCGCAAATCGTGAGTTCTCGGCGCCTGTGAGCCTTAGACGGCACGGCCGCCCGGAAGTTCCACGATGTCCGCCAGACGACGGATTCGGCGCGATAGACGCGCGCCGGAAGCAACGATGCCTTTGCCAATCGCCATGAAATGCGGCAATCTCATCGCGCCCGCCCACGGTGGGACTCACCTCGATCACGTTCTCTGGCTCGGACGGCGTCGTCCAGGATCACGCCAAATGAAAGCCGCAGTGATAGCAATCGTGGCGGTCTGTGCAGTGCTCTCGGGCTGTGCGGCGCGGCGTGCCGACGCGGAGGCGGGAAAGCCGGTCATCGGCGTCACGCTGCTCACGCTGACAAACCCGTTCTTTCGCGATCTCGGCAACGCGATCAAGCAGGAGGGTGAGCGTCGCGGCTACCGGGTCATCCTGACGGCAGGCGATTTCGACATCGGCAAGCAGAAGAACCAGATCTCGGATTTTGTCGTGCAGGACGTCGCGGCGATCGTCGTCACGCCGATCGATTCCAAGTCGATCGCGACCGCGATCGCCGAGGCCAACAAGGCCGGCATCCCCGTCTTCACCGCCGACATCAAGGCGACCGCCGAGGGAGCGCGCGTGATCGCGCACGTCGCAACCGACAACTACCAGGCGGGCAGAACCTCCGCAAAGGCGCTGATCGAAGCAATGAACGGCAAGGGAAAGGTCGGCGTCATCGATCATCCCGAAGTCGAATCCGTCATCATGCGCACGCGCGGGTTTCTCGACGAGCTCGAGGAGCAACGCGCAAAGAACGGCGTACGGATGGAGGTCGTCGCGCGCCTTCCGGCGGGCGGCGCCAAGGACCGTGGATTTCAGGTCGCGCAGGACATGCTGCAGGCGCACCCTGACCTCGGTGGAATCTTCGCGATCAACGATCCGTCGGCGCTCGGTGCGGTCGCGGCCATCGAGAACGCCGGCAAGTCCGGTCAGATCGTCGTCGTCAGCATCGACGGGCTGCCCGAAGGGCGCCAGGCCATTCGCGACGGGAAGATCTACGCTGATGCGATCCAACATCCCGATCAGATCGGCGCCAGGACGGTCGAAGCGATCGACAACTACATGAGCGGCGACGACGTTCCCGCGGAAGTGCTCATACCGACCGACCTCTACCGTAAAGAGGACGCGCTGAAAGATCCGACGATTCCGAACTGATCCGACGAAAGCGCCACCATGCCATCCGAAACTGCGACACCGTTGCTCGCCATGGACGGAATCGAGAAATCCTTCCCGGGGGTGCGTGCGCTCAAGGGCGCGAGCCTGACGCTCTATCCGGGCGAAGTGCACGCGCTGATGGGAGAGAACGGGGCGGGCAAGAGCACGCTCATCAAGGCGCTCGCCGGCGCAGTGCTTCCCGACGCCGGACGGATCGCGATCGACGGCCGCGACGTGGCCGTGCGCACGCCGCGCGAGGCGCAGGCGCTCGGCATTGCGGTGATCTACCAGGAGTTCAACCTCGTCCCGTACCTGACCGTCCGCGAGAACATCTTTCTGGGCCGCGAGCGGACGCGTGCCGGATTCTTCTCGACGACCGAGGAGCGTCGCGAGACGCGCACGCTGCTCGAGCGTCTCGGCGCGGCGATCGATCCCGAGGCGCGCTGCGCCGATCTCACCGTTGCCGGTCAACAGGCGGTCGAGATCGCCAAGGCGCTGTCGACCGGCGCGCGAATCCTCGTGATGGACGAGCCGACGGCAGCGCTCAGCGAGCGCGAGGTGGACCGGCTCTTCGAGGTCATCGCGGACCTGAAGGCGCACGGCATCAGCATCGTGTACGTCAGCCACCGCATGGCCGAGATCTTCCGTATCGCCGACCGGGTCACGGTCATGCGCGACGGCGAGACGATCGACTGCCGCCCGGCGTCCGCGTTCACGCGCGAGAGCCTGATCGAGGTGATGGTCGGGCGAAAGCTCGAGAACGAGTTTCCAAAGGAGCACGCAGAGATCGGCGCGGCCCATCTCGAGGTCGTGGGACTTGCGCGCGGCGACGAAGTGCTCGACGTGTCGTTTTCGGTGCGGCGTGGCGAAGTGCTGGGTCTCGCGGGTCTCGTGGGCGCAGGCCGGACGGCCGTCGCGCGTCTCGTCTTTGGGGCCGACGCACCCGATGCCGGCGAGATCCGGATCGACGGCAAGGTCGTGGCGATGCAGTCGCCTCGCGATGCGATCCAGCATGGAATCTGTCTGCTGACCGAGGACCGAAAGGCGCAAGGCCTCGTACTGGGGATCTCGGTGCGCGAGAACTTCGGCCTGCCGAACCTCGACGAGTTCTCGACGCTTGGCGTGATCGACGGCGCGGGGGAGCGCAGCGCGTTCGCGGGATTCGTCAGGGATCTGCGGATCAAGGTTTCGAGCCAGGAGCAGCACGCGGGGACGCTTTCGGGCGGGAACCAGCAGAAGGTCGTGCTCGCCAAGTGGCTCGAGGCGAACAGCGACGTGCTGATCTTTGACGAGCCTACACGCGGAATCGACGTCGGCGCGAAGTACGAGATCTACCAGCTGATGAACCGGCTGGCCGCGGAGGGCAAGGCGATCATCGTGATCTCGTCTGAGCTGCCCGAGGTGCTGGGTATGAGCGATCGAATCCTGGTAATGCACGAAGGCCGCATCAGCGGCGAGATCACCGACGTGGCGAGCGCCACGCAGGAGCAGGTCATGGCGCTGGCCGTCGGCGCGGCCTCCACCGGAGTCTGAGAGAGTCGACTGGATCGGCGATCCGATTCCGAATCCGGAGTGGACACAATGGACGATTCTTCGAACGCGAGCACACCGGAACCGGCGCATAGCGACGCACGGCAGAACGACGGCCCGGCAGCGGGGCTCCGTGCGTTGGCGTCGCGGTTCTTTGCGGACTACGGCATGCTCGCCGTTCTGCTGCTGCTCGTCGTGTTCTTCTCCGTCGTCACGTACGAGCGGCGCCAGCCAGTGGGCGCCGAAGCGGCCGACGCGGTCGCGGCTCGCGTTGCGCGTGAGGCGGGTCCTGCCGGGCACGTGCTCGTCATCGCACGGGCGAGCGAGCAGGACGCGGCGTTCGCGGCGCGGCTCGAGACGCTGTTGAAATCGCAGGGCGTCGCATCCGTCGCGCGCGCCGAGGGCGAACCGCGCGACATCCGCGCGACGATGGAACAGCGCGTTGCCGCGGGCGAGAAGACAGACGTGATCGCGACGACCGAGCGCAACGCGTTCATAGTCGACAAGCTGCGATCGCGGGTCGCGGGCTATGGCGACACACGCGTCGTCGTGCCCGAAGGCTATGGCTGGCCGGTGTTTCTGCGGTCCGACAATCTGCTGAACGTGGCGAACCAGATCGTCGTGATCGCAATCATCGCCATCGGGATGACGATGGTGATCATCACGGGCGGGATCGATCTGAGCGTGGGCAGCCTGATCGCGCTATCGGCGGTGACGACGGCGACGCTCATCGGCAAGCTTGGCGGCGCGGACGCATCGGGCGCGGCGATGTTCGGAAGCGCCGTTGCCGCGATCCTCTGTTGCGGCGTGGTCGGACTGTTCTCGGGTGTGATGGTCTCGCGGTTCCGGATGCCGCCCTTCATCGCGACGCTCGGAATGATGCTCGTCGCGAGCGGCCTGGCATACATCGTCTCGGGCGGCGAATCGATCTACCAGATTCCGGACCGGTTCGTCTGGCTCGGTCGCGGAACGACGCTCGTCGGCATTCCGAATGCGGTGCTGCTGATGATCGGGCTCTATGCGATCGCGTACATCGTGATGTCGCGGATGACGCTCGGGCGGTACGTCTACGCGGTCGGGGGCAACGTCGAGGCGGCGCGTCTCTCGGGCGTGAGCGTCGGATCGATCCTGCTGTTCGTCTACGCGCTCAGCGGAATGATGGCGGGGCTCGGAGGCGTGGTCCTGTCGTCGCAGCTCAAGAGCGGGGCGCCGACCTACGGATTGATGTACGAGCTGTACGTGATCGCGGCCGTGGTGCTCGGCGGCACGAGCCTGGCGGGCGGCAAGGGGAAGGTGATCGGCTCGCTGATCGGGGCGCTGATCATCGGGGTCATACAGAACGGAATGAACCTGACGGGCGTCGAGAGCTACACGCAGAAGGTCGTGCTCGGCCTGGTGATCCTGGGCGCGGTGCTGCTCGACACGCTCAGGCGCAAGGACTAGCGCCGGTCGGGAGAGGGTTTCGTGAGCGACGTCACGCAGAGACGCAGCACGGTCGCGGTGTTTGGCGAGATGCTCGTCGATGCATTTCCGGACCGCAGCGTCCTCGGCGGAGCACCGCTCAACGTTGCATTTCACCTGAAGCGGTTCGGCCTCGACCCGGTCCTGGTGACGCGCGTCGGAACGGATGAGGACGGCGACCGTCTGGTCGCGCAGATCGCGTCGGCCGGGCTCGACACGAGTGGCGTGCAACGAGACCCGGACCACCCGACGGGCCGGGTTCGTATCACGCTCGACGACGGCGGCCATCGCTTCGAGATCCTCGAGAACCAGGCGTACGACTTCGTCGACCCGGTTCGCGTCGCGGAGCTCGCGGCGACGATCGCTCCCGGACTGTTTTACTTTGGCACGCTCGCACAGCGCGCCGACGTGTCGCGCCGTGCGCTCGATACGCTGCTGGACGTGTGGGACTGCCCGCGATGGCTCGATATCAACCTGCGCTCGCCGTTCGACGACCCCGAGGTCATCCGTTGCTCGCTCGAAGCCGCCGACCACGTCAAACTCAACGACGGCGAACTCGAGACGGTCGCCGCACTGTACGGATTCGGCGGCCGCGACGCCGTCGCGTGGGCCGGCGCGTTGATCGGGGCGTGCCGGCTCGCGTCCGTCGTCGTCACATGCGGTGCCGACGGCGCGTGGTCGCTCGATGCCGGCGGGACGTACGTGCGTGTCGAGGGAAAGCCGCTCGCGACGCCGCTCGCGGACACGGTCGGCGCCGGCGACGGATTCGCGGCCGTTTCGATCGTCGGGCTGGTACGCGGGTGGCCCGCGCGCGAGACGCTCGAGCGCGCTGACGCGTTCGCTCGCGCGATCTGCGGCATCCACGGCGCGATTCCGCAGGATCCAGCGTTCTACATCCCGTTTCTCGTGCAGTAGCCCGGAAAAATCACACGCAAAGGCGCCAAGGCGCAGAGCCGCAAAGGACGTGATGCTTCACGTCTCTGCGACTCTGCGTCTTTGCGTTTGTGCCCCCGCCCTACCGGGTAAATGTGGCCGTCGCCACGCCGCCGTCCGGGTTTCTGACCTCGATCTGGACCGGCACGCCCTTGGGGAACTTCGCCTTGAGCGGCCCGCCCTTGCGAAGCACGATCATCGTCGAGTCCTTGTACTTCACGTCCGGCCACGGAGCGATGTCCGTCCCGATGATCACGGCGACGCCTGGCTGCAGGTTCGAGCCGGTGATCTTGACCCTGAACGGCTTTCCACCACCGGTCAGCTTGGTGATGCTCGTGATTACGGGCGGCTCGATCGTCGCCGTCGACTCGGTCGACGTGTTGTTCGCCGTGTTCGGATCGGGCGTCGACGAACCGGCGAACACCGTGTTCGTGATCGTCTGACCCGCCGGACCGATGACAAGCACCTTATACGTCACGACGATCGATGCGCCGATGCCGAGCGTGCCAAAATTGCCGGTGACGGCGCCGACTCCTCCGGTCCCCGGCGTTTCGAACGTGCCCGAGGACGCGGTGATCGACTGGAACGTCGTTCCCGACGGCGTCGATCCGAGCAACATCACGTTCGCCGCCGCGAGCGGACCCGCGTTCGTGATCGTGATCGTGTACGTCAGCAGGCTGCCTGTAGGTACTGGATCGGGCGAGCTCTGTTGCGTCACCGAGATGTCCGCATCGGTTGCCGCCGACACGCACGCCGAGAATTCGGACGTGCTGCCGGTCGGATTGGTCGCGGTGGCGGTGATCGCCGCCGACTCCGCGACGGCAAAGTTGAGATTCAAGGTGAACGGCACGTTCCCGGACGCGCTCGTCGTCACGTTCGTGAAGCCGAGGAAGGTCGCGCCCTCGCCAAATCCCGACGGATCGCACGCCGGGCTCGAGAAGAACTCGATGCGGTATTGTGTCGACGGCATGCTCGAGAGCATTCCGACAATCGTCGTCGTCGTTCCCTCGACCGTGGCTGATGTCAGAACCGGGAAGTTCTGCGTGCCGTTCGGACCACCGTCGGCGTCGCCCGAATCGTTTGGTGTCGAGCCGGTCGGCATCAGGTCGATGCCGAGGCCTCCGTTGTCGTCGATGGAGTTCGCCGTGAACATGTTGCCCGTGCCCGCCGGTCCGCACAGGATGCCGGCCCCGTTGTTGAATGCGATCCGATTCGCGAAGACCGTGTTGTCGAACGCACCGATCGAGACGCCGTTCGTGCCGTTCGGCAGGCCGGCGGAACCGTCGCCCTTCTCGCCGATCGTGTTGTTCTCGATAAGGTTCCCGGTGGCGTCGGCGCCGCCCACGGCCACGCCGCTCGTGCCGTTACCCGAGATCAGGTTGCCCGCGCTGTCCGCGAGGCCGCCGACCGTGTTGTTGCCCGCTCCGGGACCTAGCGCGACGCCGCTGCCCGAATTCGCGATGGCCGCCGTGCCCGCGGCGTTTGTTCCGATCTTGTTGCCGGCGATGGTATTGCCGATTGCAATCCCCGTCTCGACGTGAACGCCGTCGGAGCCGTTGCCCGAAATCAGGTTTGCTGAATCGCCAGGGCCGCCGATCGCGTTGCCCGTTCCGGCGAGGAGCAGCACGCCGTCGCCGCCGTTGCCGAGGTCGGCCGCACCTGCCGGGTCGGTGCCGATGTAGCAGCCTTCGACGATGTTGTTGTTGGCGCCGTCGATCTTGACGCCCGCGCCCTTGAACAGATTGATGACAAGGCCGCGGATCGTGCAGCTTGCCGCCGTGACGGCGAGACCGTCGACCACCGGCGTGATGCCGCTGCCGTCAATCTCGACGATCGGAGTGCCCGCAAATCCGGGCTGCGTCGTGCCGTCGATGGTCACGGCTTCGGTGATCGTGGGAAGTGCGCTCGCCGGCGTGATCGTGAAGTTCGAGCCCGGGATGGCGAACGTGATCAGATCGGCGCCCGACGACGCGTTTGCAAGCGTGATCGCGTCTCGCAGGGACCCTGCACCCGTGTCGTTCGTGTTGACGACGGTGAATGTGGTTCGCGGCGACGACGTCCGGACGATCGGGGCGACGCTGTCGGGTCCGAACGCGACGACGTCCGAAAGCGCGTCGCCGTTGAGCCGCAGCGCGACGGCGGCCACGATCTCGGTGCCCGTAACGAGCGGTTCGACGTCGGACGACTTGGTCGCAGGGGACACCGCTGTGTGCACGACGTCGAGCGACGACAGCACGGGATCGATCACGACGAGATCGCTATCCGACGTTCCAGTCGTGTTTGCGGCGAACACGCGCGTTGCGCCCGGCCGTATGCCCGAGCCAACGCTGTGCTCGTCCCACGACGCGAGCTCGCCGGGCGCCCGGTTCGAGCCAGATGGCTGCAACATGCCGAGCGATCCGTCGCCGTAGAGCATGGCGATCGCCGATCCGTACGAGCCCGCGATTGGCACGGCGTCGATCGATGCGAGGGAGTGACCGACCAGGCGCGTCTCGACCTGAGGCGCGGCTGCGGAGGTTGGAAAGCGTTCGCCGTGGACAAGCGACAACGTGTCGCCCGCCGCGATGGCGAGATCGAGCGGGGAGCTCGCGTCGAACTGTCCAAACGCGAACGACTGGACGGGTGCCGGCATGCCAATCGAGGCGGTTTCGACGAGCGGTACGCCGTCAACGAGCGACAGGACGACCGCCCTCGACCCGTCCGCACCCGACACGCCGACTGCGACGTCGGTGCGCCCGTCGAGGCCACCAAACTGTCCCGACGCGAGAGCGGTCACCGAGCCAGCGACGTGGACCGGCTCGGGCGCCGAGAAGTCGCCGTTCGGCGTAGCGCGCAGCAGCAGCAGGTCCGACGCGCCGCGAGATGCGGCAACGATGTCCGCCCGCCCATCGCCGTTCACGTCGCCCGCTACGAGGAAGTCGGGTGCGACGGGCAGCGAGACGAGCACAGGCTCGGTAGCAAGCCCGCTCCGCGTGCCTGCGTAGATCGCGACAACGCCGCCGTCAGGCACGTCGTACCCGGCAACGACGTCGGCGCGGCCGTCACGATTGCAATCCGCCGATGCAACCGAGACCGCGCGCGCTACGCCGTCAACGAGCGTTGGCCGCGCCTCGGCGCGCACGGCTTTCGCCTGGGAGCGGGGTGCGACCGATCGCGCTGCCGCCGCAACTGGCGCAGCGGCGCACACAAACACAAGGACGACGGCGAGAGTGGTCCCACTCCACCGCCGCAGGTGGCAATTCCTAGACAATTCGCGCATGAGTTCTCCTGTGGTTCGAACGTAAGCCCAGGTAGTGCGAGCAGTTGCGACCGCGGTCGGTCGGGGGGCGCGTGATGTCCGCCGACGCGAAGTGTCGCGCGTGTTCCGGAACGCGCCCGACCCGTCGTTTATAACAGATTTGCGGCGCCGGTGTCGCCGCTGGCGGGAGGCGGCCTTGTCCCGGTCCGAGTGCTTTCGATCCGGCGTGATCTGTGACATGGTGAGGCCTCGCGCGATGCGCAATACACCCGCAAGGAGACCACTCATGAGCTCTCTCACCGAATCCCCCGCCTGGAAGGCGCTCGAGGCACACCACAAGGCGATCGCCTCGCGGCACATGCGTGACATGTTCGCCGAGGATCCCACCCGGTTCGACCGGTTCTCGCTGCGTTACGACGACATCCTCTTTGACTTTTCCAAGAACAGGATCACGGACGAGACCTTGAAGCTCCTCTATGACCTTGCGCGCCAGGCAGACCTTGCGACGTGGACGCGCCGGATGTTCGAGGGCGAGAAGATCAACATCACCGAAGATCGGGCCGTGTTGCACGTCGCGCTGCGCAACCGGTCGAACCGGCCGATCATCGTGGACGGCGAGGACGTGATGCCCGCAGTGAACGCGGTGCTCGCGCACATTCGCGAGTTCACCGAGGCCGTCCGCAGCGGCGCGTGGAAGGGCTACACGGGCAAGCAGATCACGGACGTCGTCAACATCGGTATCGGCGGATCGGACCTCGGTCCCGTGATGGCGACCGAAGCGCTCAGGCCATACGGTCAGAAGGGGATGCACGTGCACTTCGTCTCGAACGTGGACGGAACGCACGTCGTCGAGACGCTCCGCGCCTGCGATCCGGAAACGACGTTGTTCATCATCGCGTCCAAGACGTTCACCACGCAGGAGACGCTCACCAATGCGCACACGTCCCGGGCGTGGTTTCTCGATAAGGCGAAAGACGAGTCCGCGATCGCGAAGCACTTCGTCGCGTTGTCGACGAATGCGACCGAGGTCTCGAAGTTCGGCATCGACACGGCCAACATGTTCGAGTTCTGGGACTGGGTCGGCGGGCGGTATTCGCTGTGGTCGGCGATCGGGCTCTCGATCGCGCTCTTCATCGGCATGGACAACTTTGAGGAGCTGCTTGCCGGCGGCCACGACATGGACGAACACTTCCGAACCGCGCCGCTCGAGCAGAACCTCCCGGCAACACTCGGGCTGATCGGCCTCTGGTACAACAACTTCTTTGGCGCGCAGACGGTCGCGATCCTTCCGTACGACCAGTACATGCACAGGTTCTCGGCATACTTCCAGCAGGGCGACATGGAGAGCGACGGCAAGAGCATCAACCGCAACGGCGAGCGCGTCGACATCTCGACCGGGCCGGTGATCTGGGGCGAGCCGGGCACGAACGGCCAGCACGCGTTCTACCAGCTGATCCACCAGGGAACGAAGCTGATCCCGTGCGACTTCATCGCGCCGATCGAGACGCACAACCCGACGGGCGAGCATCATCCGATCCTTCTGTCGAACTTCTTTGCGCAGACCGAGGCGCTCATGAAGGGCAAGAACGATGACGAAGTTCGCGCCGAGCTCGTCAAGGCCGGCATGTCGGGCGATGCACTCGAGAAGCTGATTCCGCACAAGCGGTTCGAGGGCAACAAGCCGACGAACTCGATCATGGTGCAGAAGATCACTCCGAGGACGCTCGGCCGGCTTATCGCGCTCTACGAGCACAAGATCTTCACGCAGGGCGTCGTGTGGAACATCAACTCGTTCGATCAGTGGGGCGTCGAGCTCGGCAAGCAGCTGGCAAAGGCGATCCTGCCCGAGCTGTCGGGCACCGGGACGGTGGCCACGCACGACAGTTCGACGAACGGGTTGATCAACCACTACAAGAGCAACCGCAAGTAACACCCGATTGGTTCGATTTGTGTCATTTGCGTTTATTTGCGGCCGGTCCGTATGACGCTTGAGGAAGCACTTCGCGAGCGCATGCCCGAGGCGTCGCGGCGGACCCTGAAGCAACTGGTCGAGCACGGCCGCGTCAAGGTGGACGGCGTGGTCGTGCGTCGGCTGGATCTCGCGTTGCGGGGCCGTCCGGCCATTGAGATCTCGGCGCGCGGAGCAGCCGAACAGCCGGCGCGTCCGCTGCCGCCGGGCGTCAAGATCGTCTACGAGGACGAAACGGTGATCGTCGTCGAGAAGCCGGCGGGTCTTCTCACGATCGCGACCGACAAGGAGAAGCGGCGCACGCTCTATGCCGCGCTGCGCGAGCACGTGAAGTCCGAGTCCCCGGCCGCAAAGCTCTTCATCGTCCACCGGCTCGACCGCGACACGTCGGGGCTGCTTGTTTTTGCGAAATCCGGCGAGGCCAAGGACGTGATGCAGGACGCGTTTGCGGCGCGCCAGGTCGACCGAACGTACACGGCGGTCGTCGAAGGGCTGGTGAAGGACGACCAGGGGACGCTGACCTCCTACCTCGTGGAGAGCTCGGCGCTCAAGGTGCACGTGACCAAGGACAGGAAGAAGGGCGCCGAGGCGATCACCAAGTTCAAGGTCGTGCACCGCGGCCGCAAGCACACGCTCGTTGAGATCGACCTTGTGACGGGTCGAAAGGCGCAGATTCGAGTACAGTTCGCGGACGCGGGGCATCCCGTGTCGGGCGACCGGGTCTATGGCACCGCGACGAACATGGTCGCGCGGCTGATGCTGCACGCGTCACGGCTCGCGTTCGACCACCCGGTCAAGAAGCGCCGGATGATCTTCCGCTCGCGCGCTCCGAAGGAATTCAGCGGTCTGGTGCGGGAAGACTGACCGCACTATCCATGCGATCGAGTGCGGGCATACGATCGCTCGGCAGCACCGTCAGAACATACAACGAACAACGGGAGGAGCAATCGAATGGCATCACTTCTCGATGGCTTGATGCAGCAACTCAGCGGCGACACGGTTTCGCAGCTCAGCCAACATATCGGCGCAGACGAATCGTCGACGTCGAGTGCAATCTCGATGGCGCTGCCCGTCATCGTGAGCGCGCTTGCAAACAACGCATCGAGCGACGAAGGGGCGGGCGCCCTGTTCGGTGCGTTGCAGCGCGATCACGACGGCGGGCTGCTCGACAACCTCGGCGCGCTCGGTTCGCTGCTCGGCGGCGATACGTCGGCTGCCTCGGGCGTGTCGCCCAAGGCGCTCGACGGCGCGAGCATCCTCGGCCACATCCTCGGCGGGCGACAGGACACGGTGCAGAGCGGCATCGGTCAGGCGACGGGTCTCTCCGGCGCCCAGATCGCAAGATTGCTCGCCGCGCTCGCGCCGATTGTGATGGCGTACCTCGGCCGGCAGACCCAGCAGCAGAATCTCGATCCTGGAGGGCTCGGTTCGATGCTGTCGAACGAGAAGAGCTCGATCGAATCGTCCCACGAAGGAATGGGCGGGCTGCTGAGCTCATTCCTCGACCAGAACCACGACGGCAGCGTCGCGGATGACGTGCTCAAGATGGCGCCCGGAATTCTGGGGAGCCTGTTTGGAAGCAAGTCCTAGCGGTCACATCTGACGTCTTCTCGGAACGGCGGCGCGATGGAGTACACTGTCGCCCGCCGTTCTTCATAGTGGGGAGGGCCGATGCCTCGATGGAACCTCAACGCGAAGAGGGTCGTCGTCGTCGACGGGTGCCGCACACCGTTCGCCCGATCGGGAACGGTGTTCGCCGAGATCGGGTCCTACGAGCTCGGGAGAATGGCCGTCGCCGCGCTGCTCCAGCGTGGAACGGTCCGACCGGCTGACGTCGAGCTCGTCGTGCTCGGCACGGTGATGCAGGAGACGGCGACGTCGAATCTCGCGCGCGAGGTCGCCCTCGCGACGTCTATCCCCGAAACGACGCCCGCGTATACCGTGACGGCAGCGTGCGCGTCCGCAAACGTCGCCATCCACAACGCCGTCGACGCCATCGCGAGCGGCCAGATCGACGTCGCGATCGCCGGCGGCGCCGACACGTTGTCGGATCCGCCGATTCGCTACAAGCGGGCAATCCGGAAGCGCCTCGTTGCGTCGCAGCGCGTACGGAATATCGGCGGTTACCTCAATCTTCTCAAAGGTTTGCGGCTAGCCGATCTCGCACCCGAGACGCCGGCGATCGCGGAGTTCTCGACGGGGCTGACCATGGGTCAGACGGCGGAGCGGCTCGCCCGAAGGCTCGGGATCACGCGCGAGGAACAGGACGAGTGGGCGGTCCGCTCGCACCAGCGGGCGGCCGCCGCGGTGCGCGATGGCCATCTTGCGAGCCAGATCGCGGCGGTGTTTCCTCCGCCGCGGTGCGAGCCTGTTACGGCCGACAACGGCGTCCGCGACGACACGTCGCTCGAAACGCTTGCGAATCTCAAGCCCGCGTTCGAAAAGACGCTCGGCTCCGTCACCGCGGGCAACAGTTCGTTTCTGACCGACGGCGCTGCGGTGTGTCTGCTGATGAGCGAGGACCGCGCGCGCGAGCTTGGCGCGACGCCGCTCGCGTTGATCGCGGGCAAGAAGCTGGCTGCCGCCAATCCGCTCGAGGATCTGCTCCTCGGTCCCGCGTTCTCGGTGCCCGATGCGCTCGCCGAAGCGAGTGTCCGTCTCGACGACATCGGCGTGCTCGAGATCCACGAGGCGTTCTCGGCGGCGCTGCTCGCGGCGGTGCGAAAACTGGAAATCTCAAACCTCGACCGGCTCAACGCGTGGGGAGGTTCGCTCTCCGTCGGCCATCCGTTTGGAGCGACGGGCGCACGGCTCGTGATGACGGCATGTCGTCGAATGGCGCACGAGAAGTCGCGCTACGGCCTGGTTGCAACGTGCGCGGCAGGCGCGATCGGCAGCGCGTTCGTGCTCGAGAGGTGCGACTGATGGAAGACGAGACCGCGCCCGTCAGGACGATCACGCTCAGGACCGGCGCCGACGGCGTCGCGGTCCTGACGTTCGACACGCCGGCGAGTCCCGTCAACATCATCTCGCGGTCGCTGTTCGACGAGTTTTCGGCGGCGGTCGAGCGAATCGAGTCGGACGAGGCGATTCGGGCGGTGGCGCTCCTGTCGGCAAAGCCGGACGGGTTCATCGCGGGCGCCAACGTGAAGGAGTTCCTCGCGATGCGCGAGCCGTCCGAAGGCGAGAGCTTCTCGCGCATCGGGCACACGCTGCTCGACCGGATCGCCGCGAGCCGCAAGCCGTTCGTCGCCGCGATTCACGGAGCCGTATTTGGCGGCGGACTCGAGGTTGCGCTCGCGTGCCACTACCGCATCGCGACCGACGATCCCAAGACGGTGCTCGCGTTGCCTGAAGTAACGCTCGGGCTGCTTCCAGGAGGCGGCGGGACGCGTCGGCTGCCGGCGCTCGTGGGGCTCGTGAACGCGCTTCCGATGATCCTGACAGGTCAGAGGATTCGCGCCAAGAAGGCCCTGCGGATGGGGCTCGTCGACGTGCTGGTGCCGCCGTACGGGCTCGAGGAAACGGCGGTCATGGCGGCACGGAGACTCGCCGACGGCACGCTCGTGCGCAAGACACGGAAGCGACGCTGGCGCGACCGCGTCGTCGAGGCTCAGCCTGCGCGGGCGCTTGTCATCGGACGTGCGCGCCGAGAGGTTCTCGCAAAGACGCGCGGGAACTACCCGGCGCCGCTTGCCGCGCTTGCATGCGTCGAGACGGCGATCAGTCGCGGACCCGCGGCCGGCGCCGAGGCCGAATCGGTCGGATTCGGCCAATTAACGGCAAGTCCCGAAGCAAAGGCGCTCATCGGTCTGTTCCTCGCGACGACCGACATGAAGCGGCCAAAGCGAACCGCTGAGCCACGCGTCGTCACGCGCGTGGGAGTGCTGGGCGCCGGTCTGATGGGTGCGGGAATTGCGGGCGTGACGCTTTCAAAGCGCGACGTCGTGTTGCGCGACATCTCGCTCGAGGCCGTCGGGAAGGGAATCCGGTCGATCACCGAGGGGCTCGCGTCTCGTGTGAAGTCGGGTTCTCTGTCGCGTGTCGAGGCCGATCGGCAGCGCTCGCGTCTCGTGCCGACAACGACGGTGAAGGACCTCGAACGCTGCGACCTCGTGATCGAAGCCGTGTTCGAGGACCTCGAGCTCAAGCGCACTGTGCTCGCCGAGGTCGAGGCGGTCGTACCGGCCGAGACGGTCTTTGCGACGAATACGTCGGCGCTGCCGATCCACGAGATTGCGGCGCACGCTTTGCACCCCGAACGCGTCGTGGGGATGCACTACTTTTCGCCAGTTCACAAGATGCTGCTGCTCGAGGTGGTGGCTGCACCGGCGAGCGCCGACTGGGCGGTGGAGACTGCGCGATCGGTCGGGATCGCCCAGGGGAAGACCGTGATCGTCGTGAAGGACGGGCCCGGTTTCTATACGACGCGGATTCTTGCGCCGTATCTGGGCGAAGCGGCGCGGCTGCTCGAGGAGGGCGCGACGGTGCGCGCGATCGACGATGCGCTCAAGGACGCGGGCTATCCGATGGGCCCGCTCGGCCTGCTCGACGAGGTCGGCATCGACGTTGGCGCTCACGTGTCCGAGTTTCTCGGCAACGCGTTCGCCGCGCGCGGTCTGAAACCGTCGGACGCGCTCGCGCGGATGAGCGCCGGTGGGTACGCAGGCCGCAAGAACGGGCGAGGGTTCTACCGGTATGACGAGCCGCGACGGAAGGAGCGTGCGGCGGACGATCGCGTGTACGAGTATTTTGGAGGAGGCCCGCGTCGCGAGATTCCGGCGAGCGACATGGCTGACCGGCTGATGCTGCTGATGGTGAACGAGGCCGCACATTGTCTGCAGGAGGAGATCATCGCGTCTGCCGTCGACGGCGACGTCGGTGCAGTGCTGGGGATCGGGTTTCCGCCGTTTCTGGGCGGACCGTTCCGGTACGTTGACCGGGCAGGGGCGGCCGATGTGGTGGGCCGGCTGTTCGCGTATGCGAGCCGGCTGGGGCCGCGGTTTCTGCCGGCGCAGGTGCTGGTGGATGCGGCGAGCGACGGCCGGCGGTTCTATCCTTCCGGGTGAACCCTGGCTGTACCCGCCACCTACCGGTGGCGGTACTGTGGCGTTTCGGTTCGACGGCGGACGGTGGTTCTGTGGCGATGGCGTCGATCATGCGCGACGCTGCTCGTGGCGCTCGCGTCGCGCCCCAGTACCGCCGCCGGTAGGCGGCGGGTAGTGGCCGACGTGGTTGCTAGCTACTTCCGCCCCGGGATCTGTCCGCGCTGGCCGCCCTGCTGACAGTCCACCTGCTGCCATCCGCCGCGGATGCGCGTGGTGCCGCAGTACGTCTTTCCGACGGTCCCGTCTGAGTTCAGGTACTGAAGGATACTGTCGCACGACTCGCCTTCGCCCGGCGTGACCATGCACGTGCCCTGGTAATTCGGATTCGTGAAGCAGCACGGTGGCTTGCTCTCCTGCGCCGGCGCGACCGCGGGGGCGCCGAACGGGATCAACCGCAGGAACAGCAGTCCGCCAAACGCGAGCGCCGTCACGTGCCTTCCTGATGTGCCGAACATTGTGATTGCCTCCTCGTTCGTTGATTCCGCTGTCATCTTAGGCCACAACTAGTCCAGACTTCACACGCAATTCCCACAACTCCCCCGAATCGGAGGTCCGGATCCAATGCCGAAGCTCGTCTCGCTGACGGTGGCGATCACGCTCGCCATTGCCTCGCTCACCGCCGCCACCCACGCCTCGACGGCTGCAGTTCGCCCGTTCGACATCGTCATCCGAAACGGCCACATCGTCGACGGCACCGGATCGCCGTGGTACTCCGCCGACATCGGCGTTCGCGACGGACGGATCGCCGCCATAGGAGACCTGTCCGCGGCGCCGTCACGGCGCCAGATCGACGCCCGTGGAATGGTCGTAGCGCCGGGCTTCATCGACATGCTCGGGCAGTCGGAGATGACAGTGCTCGTGAACCCGCACCTGCCGTCCAAGGTCTTCCAGGGCATCACGACCGAGATCACCGGCGAAGGGGGCTCCGCGGCGCCGCTCAACGACAGAATCGTCAGCGACGACAAGCAGTTCTTTGAGCACTACAAGATCACGCCGGACTGGCGAACGTTCCGTCAGTTCTTTGCGAGGCTCGAACGCCAGGGGCTCGGCATCAACATGGCCAGCTATGTCGGCGCCACGCAGGTGCGCCGCGTAGTGATCGGCGACGACGACCGGCAGCCGACCGCGGCCGAGCTCGACCGAATGAAGCAACTCGTCCGCGACGCGATGAAGGACGGCGCCGTGGGTCTGTCGACGTCCCTTGAGTATCCGCCCGCGCCGTATGCATCGACGGAGGAGCTGATCGCGCTTGCGACCGAGAGCGCGAAATTCGGCGGGATCTATGCGACGCACATGCGGAGCGAAGGCGACGCCATCGACGAGGCGATCGACGAGGCGATTCGCATCGGCCGCGAGGCCCGAATTCCGGTCGAGATCTGGCACCTCAAGGTTGCCGGAAAGACGAACTGGGGCCGCATGGCCGAGGTCGTCGCTCGTATCGAAGCCGCGCGACGATACGGCGTCGACGTCACCGCCGATACGTACGCGTATACCGCGTGGAACAACAGCTTCTCGGCGTTCATTCCACCGTGGGCGCACGATGGCGGCACCGACAAGCTGCTCGAGCGTCTGAAGGATCCCGCGACGCGCGAACGAATCCGGACCGAGATGAACACGCCGAGCAAGGAGTGGGACAACGAGTGGCACGAGATCCCGGGTCCCGAGGCGATCATGATCGGCGTCGTCCAGAACCCGGAGCTCAAGCCGCTCCAGGGCAAGACCGTCGCCGAGATCGCCGCGATGTGGAAGAAGGACCCGATCGACACCATCTTTGACATTCTGATCGCGGACAAGGCATCGACGTACGTGATCGTCTCGGGCATGTCGGAGCCCGACGTTGCCCTCGCGCTCGAACAGCCGTGGGTGTCGATCAACTGCGACTCGCAGGGAACGGCGCCGGACGGCATCCTCGGCCAGGAGCACCCGCATCCGCGCGCGTACGGGACGTTCCCGCGCATCCTCCGCAAGTACGTGCGCGAAGAGCATCGCCTGTCGCTCGAGGAGGCCGTTCGAAAGTTCACCGCGCTTCCCGCCGGGCGGATGCGGCTCGCCGACCGCGGTGTGCTGAAGCTCGGAATGTGGGCGGACATCGTCGTGTTCGACGCTGAGACGATCCGCGATCAGGCCACCTATGCGGATCCGAACCAGCTGTCGACGGGCATGCAGTATGTCCTTGTGAACGGCGTGCCGGTCATCGACGGCGGCAAGGCCACAACGGCGCTGCCGGGCAAAGTGTTGCGCGGACAGGGCTATACGCCCGGTGTGGTACGCTGATGCGCGACCGGACGCGCCGGTGGTGAGTGGTCGGCGGCGCGCAGGGGAACGAGTCTGGAGCTCAACTTCGACAATTTCGTGCAGGTGATCGAGGCCCGTGTCTCGGAGCGGCCAGCGGGCCCCTGTCAGCGGTTCCATCGCGCGGGCGCGTGGCGCGAGTGGAATTACGACGAGACGTTCACGCGCGCAAAGGCGGTCGCGGGCGGGCTCGTCTCGCTCGGCATCGGTGTCGGTGATCGAGTCGCGATCTTCTCGGAGAACTGCCCCGAATGGGTGCTCGCGGATCTTGGCGGCATTCTCGCAGGAGCCATCGTCGTAACCGTCTACGCGGGCCTGACTGCCGAGGAGGCCGCCTATATCGTCGCGCATTCGGGATCGAGGATCGTGTTCGCCGAGAATGCCGCGCAGGCCGCCAAGCTGCTCTCGGTGCGAGACACGCTTCCCGAGCTCGAACAGATCGTGCTGCTCGACAACTCGACCGGTGGCGACGCGATCAAGATGTCGATCAGTGAGCTGGAGGCGCTTGCGCGGCCCGAGTCGATCGCGGAGCGGCTGGAACGAACGCGCCGTCTGACGCCCGACGACCCGTTGACTCTCGTGTACACGAGCGGAACGACGGGCACGCCAAAGGGCGCCGTCCTGACGCACGGCAACATCGTTCGCACGGTGAAGGCGTCTCTCGAAGCGCTCGACGAGGATCTGAACATCGAGGTCGCGCTCCGGGTGCTGCCGCTGGCGCACGTGCTCGAGCGCCTCGTGGGGCATTTCGCCGTGCTGTCGTTCGGCGCCGCGGTCGCGCAGATTCGGTCGATGGAGACGTTCTCGGAGGACGTCCGGGCGATCCGGCCCGATTTCATGGCACTCGTACCGCGGGTGTACGAGAAGGCGTATGCCGCGATCAACGCGAGAATGCACCGCGAGCGGCCGCTCACGCAGATGATCTTTCGGTGGGCCGTCAAAACGGGCACCGAGCGAAGCATATTGCTCGAACAGGGAAGGCAGGTTCCGTGGGTGCTTCGGTGGAAGTACCGGATCGCCGACCGGCTCGTGTTCCAAAAGATCCGCGCCGGCCTTGGCGGACGGACCCGGTTTCTTGGATCGGGCGGCGCACCGCTCTCGACCGAGATCGCGCGCTTCTTTCACGCGGCGGGGATGCTGATCCTCGAGGCGTGGGGTGCGACCGAGACGACCGCGCCCGCCACGAGCAACACGTCGAAAGCGTACCGGTTCGGGTCCGTCGGCCGTCCGTTGCCCGGTGTCGAGGTCAAGGTGGCCGATGACGGCGAGCTCCTTGTGCGCGGCATCAACGTTTTCAAGGAGTACTACAAGGACAGCCAGGCGACCGCGGACGCATTCGATCCTGAAGGGTTCTACCGTTCGGGCGACATCGGACGGATCGACGAGCAGGGCTTTGTGTACATCACGGATCGAAAAAAGGAGATCATCATCACCGCCGCTGGAAAGAACATTGCGCCTCAGAAGCTCGAGAACCTTCTGCGCGACGGCAAGGTGGTTTCGAATGCTCTGGTCCATTGCGACAAGCGGCCGTACGTGGTCGCGCTGATCACGGTCGACCGCGCCGCGGTCGCGGCGCTCCGGCCCGAACTGAAGGACGCGCCGGTCTCGGACCAGCGCATCGTCGACCTGGTTGCGGCGGACGTGGCGTCGGCCAATGCGAATCTCGCGAGGTACGAGCAGGTCAAGTACTTCCGGATCGTCGAGCGCGAGTTCAGTCCGGATTCTGGCGAACTGACGCTGACGCTGAAGCTCAAACGCCGTGTGATCGAGGCGAACTACCGTCGAGAGCTCGACGCGATGTATGCCGACCACGAACGCGAGCCTGCGGAGTCGCCGGCGTCCACGGTCTGACTTGTCCGGCTTTCCTCATCGTGTTAGCGTCCCGGCGGCGTTGCCGAGTCGGGCGGCGCCCAACGATCACAAACAATCCGGGCCGTGAGCGCGCATCCGGCGTTGCGTCCGACGGCCTCGTGGACCGGCTAATCGAGGAGCGATTTCCATGAAGAAATCCGTCTTGTTGTCCGTCGTGCTGGCGGTTCTTGCATGTTCGGTGCTTGCGGCACCCGCGCTTGCATCAGGACCGCAGAAGAAGACTGCAAAACCGGCGAAGGGTCCCGCAATCGATCCCAGTGCAACCGAGTTCTTCAAGCGCATGAGCGACTCGCTCGCCGCGGCCAAGAGCTTCAGCTTTCAGGCACGGACGATGACCGAGGAGGTTGCAGGCAACGGCCAGTTCGTCGACATCTTCATGATGTCGAAGGTGCAGATGGTGCGGCCGAACATGCTCAAGGTCGAGGAGACCGGCGAGCCGCGAACGACGACCGTCTACTATGACGGGTCGAACCTGACGTTCGTCGATCCGACGCTCAAGCACTATGCGGTGACGTCGGAGCCGGGCACAGTCGATCAGCTGATCGTTGCGCTGTCCGAGAAGTACGGTGCGGCGCTGCCGATGGCCAACTTCCTGTTCTCGGACGTGCACGCCAAGATGATGCAGGGCGTCACGGGTGGATCCGTCATCGGAGTCGCGACCGTGAACGACGAGAAGTGCTACCACCTGGCGTTCACCGAGCCGGCCGCGGACTGGCAGGTGTGGGTAACGACCGACAAGCGGGCGCTGCCCATGCGGCTGTCGATCATCTACAAGAACGTCGCAGGCAATCCGCGCGTGGACGTCGAGCTATGGGACTGGAAGATGGACAACAACATCAACTCGGACGAGTTCACGTTCAAGCCGACGGACGAGTACACCAAGATCACACACCTGCCGGCCAAATAGGCCAGTCAGCACGAGGAGGGGATCAACAGTGAAGAATCTGGGAATGTCATTGATCGTAGTGCTCGTTGCGCTGTCGGCGGCGTCACCGGCACAGGCGTGGGTCTCGGGGTATGGCTGCCATGCGGGGAGTGCGACAAGAACGACGACCCATACCAACGCGTACGGAGGCAGCACCACGCGCACAACATCGGCGTCATACGCTGGCGGCTATCACGGTGCTGCTACGGGTGGCTACTACGGCGCTGCGGCTACCACGACATACCACGCAGCTGGCTGGGGCTATGGCGGGCATTACTGCACGGGGGGCGCCTACTACAGCACGGGCACCAACTGGGGCGACGTTGCTGCAGGCGCGGCGATCGGCGCGGCTGGTGTTGCGACGGGCATGGCAATCGCCCATTCGTCGTCGCAGCCGGCTGTTTCACCGCTGCCCGTCGGATCCGTCGTCTACGCGTTGCCTTCGGGGTGCAAGAGCCAGAACGGCGTGTACGTGTGCAGCAGCGGCTACTACCAGCCGTACTACCAGGGCACGACGATCGTCTATCGCGTCATTCCGGCGCCGTAGCGCGCCGCCGGCATCGTCGGGGGCTCGGCATGCCGCGGGTCCCCGACGGTCCGTGCAATCGGGCGATGGATCGTCATAGCCCGGTGCGCATCACCACCGGGTTGCGCAGGTCGGCTTCCGGCGAGAGCTTTCCCGCGTCGTCGATCGTCCGCCACCCGCTGCTTGCGACGAAATAGAACGCACCGTCCACGACGGTTCCAAGCGTGGGTTCGTCGAATTCGGGAAGCGCCGCGGCGAGCACGTCGAGACGGGTCACGGTCGTGCCTGCGGTGTCGAGCGTCAACCGGACGACGCGGTGCGGCCGGATGCCGTTCTGCACCGCAACGAGTGCACCCTTGTACGTCGCCAGACCGTCGATGCCCTGCAGACACACGCTGTCGCCATACCCGACGGGTGCGGCCCTTCGGGTCGACGTGTCGACGACGAACAGACCGCGTGAATAGTCGGCGACGTACAGACGCTTTCCGTCGGCCGAAAACGCCAGGCCCTGCGGCGACAGAAACGGCTCGCCCTCGATAACTGGTTCGAGCGCTGTGCCGTTTGCAGGGAGACGGTAGACTGCCGCCGACTTGCTGTCGGTAACGTAGACGTCTCCCGCGGGCGAGATGGCGAGGTCCGCAATCGCGTGGCCTTTGGGCGTGTTTGGCAACGTGAACGCTCCGGTCAGCTTGCCCGTTGCCAGGTCGAACCGCGCGAGACCCGCCCTGCCGTCATTCTCGGGCGTACACCCCGCGACCTGCGGCATCCACGACGTCGTCACCCACAGGACACGCCGCCTGGCGTCCACCGCGAGCCCGAACGCGCCCCACAATGCGTCGAGGTTTTCGGCGAAAACCCGCGCGCGGCCCTTCGAATCCACGGCGTAGATCTTTCGCAGGTGGACACTGCTCACGTACCAGGTGCGATGAGTCGGATCGAAGGCGATGCCTTCGGCCACGACCCCCTTGTCCGGCAGCGTGAAGGCGACGGTCGCGTGGCCCGCGGGTTTCGCGTTGTCGGCGAACCGCGCGACGATCTTTGCAAACGACGGATCGGACGCGAGCGATGCAAAGTCGCTGTCCTTTGCCGCCGGCATCGACAGCCCCATTCCTGCAAGCCGCGCGAGGCCCGCAACCGCCGCCGCCGAGTTGCCGTTGAGGGCGTACGCGCTCGCAAGGTTGTAAATGATCCGCGGATGGTTCGGCCTGAGCGCCGCCGCGCGTCGCATGTTCTCGAGAAACGCGGGGTAGTCCTTCGCCTCGTACGCCTTGACGGCCTGGTCCATGTAGCTGGAGGCGTCCTGAGCGGACACCGCGATCGAGAGGGCGAGACCAAGCGCTACGAGCCGCGCGACGTGGGGAATTCTCATGATCACCTTGATTGACCGGATGGAATCGACTATAAGCCAAGAACGGAGTCCATCATGCGGTCTTGCATCGACACATATCGAGCCCCGGAATTCACGGCCATTCTGGCCGTCGATCCGCTGTGCGCGCTCGTCCCGTCGATGAAGCGCAACAACTGACGTCGCGGGAGCGGACTCCCGCTCCCGAATCTCGACGCGTCGTACCACAGAGACCCTCAGGAGCGGAGCCGCTTCCCTTTCCGGGAGCGTCCCGCTCCCTGTCCGTAGTGGAGGAACTCGCATGGACGCGAACATCGTGATCGAGAACCTGAGCAAGACATTCGACCTGGTGCGGTGGCGCGCATTCCGCCGCACGCGGTCGTCGGTCGTGGCCGTGGACCGGATCTCTCTCGAGATCCGCGCGGGCCAGTCGGTCGCCTTTATCGGCCCGAACGGCGCCGGCAAGTCGACGACGATCAAGATGCTCACGGGGATTCTCACGCCGACGTCCGGCGAGGCGAGCGTGCTTGGCCTGCGGCCGTGGACGGAACGCCGAAAGCTCGCGCGCGAGATCGGCGCGGTGTTCGGCCAGCGGTCGCAGCTCTGGTACCACCTGCCGCCCCGCGACACATTCGAACTGCTCGCGCGCGTCTACGATCTCGACCGGCGCCGATTCGTGGCGCAGCGCGACCTGCTGGTCGACCGGTTCGCACTCCACGAATTCATCGACACGCCCGTGCGCAAGCTGTCGCTCGGCCAGCGGATGCGCGCCGAGATCGCCGCGAGCCTGCTGCACGAACCGCGCGTGCTGTTTCTCGACGAACCGACGATCGGGCTGGATGTGGTGGCGCGGCAGGAGCTGCGCGACCTGGTGCGCGAGTGGAACCGCGAGCGCGGCGTGACGGTCTTTCTGACGAGCCACGACGCCGGCGACATCGAGCGTGTCGCCAAGCGAGCGATCGTGATCAACCACGGTCGCGTCGTTCTCGACGATTCGGTGAGCTCGCTCCGGAGGCGCTACCTGGCGACCAAAGTGCTCAACGTCCGGTTCCACGAGCCGCCGAGACCCATCGTGCTCGACGGCGTCGAGGTCGTGAAGGCCACGGAATACGCGCTGAAGCTGTCGGTCGACACCCGCGCGACGGATATCGAGCGAGTGATGACCGAGGTGCTTCATGCGGGCCCGGTCGCGGACATCGCGATCGAGGACCCGCCGCTCGACGAGGTGATTGCTCACATCTACGCACGGGGAGCCAATGTGAACGGCGCCGGAAACGGCCACGCCAACGGCGGGCATCACGGGGGTGCGCCATGAACCGAATGACGAAGTACCTGTATGTCGGCTACACCGCCGTGCGGTCGAACCTCGCGTACTTTGGCGAGGTGCTTGCGCGGGTGCTGTTCCTCGGCGTGGTGCTCTACATCTTTCTGCAGCTCTGGCGGCTGACCTACTCGGAGACAGGCGCCGAGCAGCTCGGCGGATTCACGCTCGCCCAGATGCTCTGGTATCTGGCGATCACGGAGTCGATCGTTCTCTCGGCGCCGCAGATGACGCTCGAGATCGATGCGGACGTGCGCACCGGTGCGATCGCGGTGCACCTCCTCAGGCCGTTGTCGTATCCGCTCTATCGGCTCTGGACGACGCTCGGGGAGCGGGCCGTTCGGTTCGCAGTGAACCTCGCCGTTGCGTCGGGTGTCGCGCTCGTGTTCGTCGGGCCGATTCCGATCAGCGCGAAGGGACTCGCCATCTTTGCGTGTGCCGTTCCACTCGCGTTCGTGCTCGACTTCACGGCCTACTTCGTGATCGGGCTCAGTGCGTTCTGGCTCGAGAACACGACGGGGTTGACGCTCATCTACTCGCGCGTCGCGATGATCTTCGGCGGGATGCTGCTGCCGATGGAGCTCTTTCCGGAGAGGTTGAAGCGCGCTGTCGAATGGCTGCCGTTCGCGAGCGTCGTGTACGGGCCTGCGCGACTGTTCATCCACCCGGATGCCGCGTTCCTCGGCGGGCTGCTGGTCCGGCAGGCGATCGCGGCGGGGCTTCTCGCAGTATTCGCTGCGGCGGTGTACGCGGCGGCAGTCCGTCGAATACACGCACACGGAGGATGAGGCCATGCGCAGACTGATCAACTATGCGGGGCTCGTCGCGGCATATGTCAGGCTGAACTTCAGTGCGCAGCTCGAGTATCGGGCGGCGTTCGTGTCGCAGGTCGTGGCGATGTTCGTGAACGACTTCTTCTGGGTCGGGTTCTGGATCCTCTACTTCACGCGGTTCCCGGTGTTGCGCGGATGGGACGTTCGCGACGTGATCACGGTGTGGGCGGTCGCGACTGCCGGCTTCGGCATCGCGTACGCGGTGTTCGGCAACGCCTGGCAGCTTGCGGCACTGATCGTGAGGGGAGAGCTCGACGGGTGGATGCTCTATCCGCGTGCGCTGCTGCCGCACATGCTACTCGGCCGCACGGTCGCCACCGCGCTGGGCGACGCGCTGTTCGGGTACGCCGTGTACGTGTACTTCGTGCGACCGGATGCGGCGCACCTTGGGCTGTTCGCGGTGCTTTCGCTTACTTCGGCGGTTCTCTTTGTCGGATTCGGCGTGCTGACGGGAAGCATCGCGTTCTACCTCGGCAATTCGACGTCGTTGTCCGAGCAGTGGCGGTTTGCCATGGTCACGTTTTCGACGTATCCGGCAACGGTGTTTCAGGGGTTGGTGAAGATCGTGCTGTTTACGGCGATCCCCGCGCTGTTCATCAACCTGTATCCGGTCGAGGCGCTCAGGAACCTGTCGCTCGGCGACACCGGGATCGCGACGCTCGGAGCGCTGGCGGTGCTCGTCGTGGGCACGGCGGTGTTCCATCACGGGTTGAGGAGGTACGAGTCGGGGAACCTGGTGGCGATGCGGGAGTAGCACACATAGGCTCGAGGCATCCCGAAGGCGTTGGATTGGAGGGTTCGGTTCGAAGCACCCCGAAGGGGTGCGCGAAAATAGCCGGGGGTCGAGGCGCGCG
>JBGAKX010000008.1:0-63392 GCA_044224215.1 Blastocatellia bacterium | reverse complement strand
ATCCGCGCCGGTCGCGGTCGTTGCCCGGTAGAAATCGTAGTAGACGAGCGGCACCATCAACGTCGCATCGCGCCGAGCGTCGACCTCGATGTCGAGGTCCAGACCGACCCGCGACCACGCGACGACATCACCGTCCGAGCGGTCAATGAAGTGCGGCCGCTCGAGCGCATCCGGATCGAGCGTGCCCGAGCCGTACGCACGGGTGTCGAAGTCCCGCGGGAGGTACTCGGTGAGCACCGTGTATCCCGTCCGTCCCTCCTCGCGCACGTATTCGGCGTCGAGGACCGTGGCGTCGGTGAAGCCCTCATGCGTCTGCGCCTTGCGCTCAAAGCCCGGGACGAGCAGCACGATCGCCACGCTTGCGGCCGCCAGCAGAATGACGGACCTTCGCCGCAGCCGCGCGCAGCGTGCCGTGACGACGAGCGCGAGCACCGACATAAACGCGGTGATTGCGAGCATGCGCCATGGGAACTGGATGTACGCGAACTGCTTGGGAAGGACCACGAGGAACGAAATCGGCCAGACCATGAACGCGAGACATCCGACATAACCCGCCAGAATCACGGCGCTGAAGACACCGAAAGGCCTCGTCCGGAGGAGACGACGGCGCCGCATCGCGACGAGAAACGTCAGCGCGACGGGAGGAAGCGCGAGCTGCCCGGCGCCGAGCTCAAAGCTCATCGCATCCGCGTACGACGGATCGTTCGACTCGCCGTACCAGGCGTTCGGTAGCGAGTAGAAGAACTGCCACGGCATCACGCGATGCTCCTGCACGTGCAGGTCGTCGGCCCACATGTACGCCGGATCGCTGACGAGCACCGACTTCATGTAGTACTGCTGAGGCAGAAGGAACCAGACGGCGAGCCCGCACCCGAGAGCAATCCCGAGAACCGGCATGGCGACTCCGCGGATTCCCTTGCCGACAAAAGCAGCCATGCAGAGCAGGGTGCAAAAGGCGAGGAAGTACAGCGCGGTGATGTTGTGGGACACGAGCAGCAGTCCGACCGCGACGGGCAGGTACCACGGGAGCGTCCGCCGGGTATACGCGCGCCACAGGCCGGCGATGACGAGCGGGTACCACACGAACGACCAGGCTTCCGCAAGCGCGCCGCGCACAAAGACATCGACGAACCGGTACGGCATCGACACGTAGAGCAGCGACGCCGCCAGCGCGATCAGACGGTCACGGCCAAGCACGACGGCGGCAAAGTACATCGTGAAGCCCGACAGCACGACCGACAGAAAGAACGTCAGGTTCACGCCGAGACACGTGTTGCCAACGAGCAGGCTGAGCCCCGCGGACAACCACAACGTGAACGGCGGATAGAAGCGCGGAAACGCGAATCCCGCCCCGAAGATCGCGTCGGGAAAGGCCTGCGGAAGATGCCCGGCAGACAGCTCGAGCGCGACTTCATGCGCGCGTATGTACGTGTAGTAGACCTCGTGACTGAGGAACGCGCGGGTCTGCAGCAGCTCTCTGTAGAGATACGTTACGGCGAGCCCGATGACGAGGAGACACGCGACGTGAACGCCAACGCCGACCCAGCGCCGCATTACGTTACCGTGCCACCGTCGACCGTCACGATTTCGCCGTTCATGTACGAGTTTCGATCCGAGCACATGAAGCAGGCAAACTCGGCCAGCTCGCCCGACTTTCCGAGCCTGCCGCTCGAGCTCCACGAGCTGTACGTCTCGAGGAACTTGTCCGGCAGCGTATTGCCGAGGTCCGTGTCGAAGATTCCCGCAGCGATCGCGTTGACGCTGATGCCGAATGTCGCCGCCTCGCGCGACAGGCACTTGGTGAAGCCGATCATGGCCGCCTTGGACGTCGCGTAGTGCACGCTCGTTGGAAGGGCTCTGAGCGCGCCGATGGACGTGATGTTCAGGATCTTGCCAGTCCGCCGCCGCACCATGTGCTTGTAGACGGGCTTGGTGATATTGAACAGCCCGTTGACGTTGACGTCCATCACGTCGGCCCACGCCTTCTCGGTCATCGTAACAAAACTGTCGGCGCGGTTGATCGCGGCGTTGTTGACGAGGATGTCGAGGTGGCCGAACTCGTGGTGTATCTCGCGGACCATCTTCGTGCACGCAGCACGATCGGTCACTGACACGCGGTAAGCCAGCGCTCGGCGCCCGTGCGACTTCACCACGTGCACGACCTCGTCGGCAAGTTTGTCGTTCGCCGAGTAGTTGAACGCGACGTCTGCGCCCTCGCGGGCAAAGACTTCGCACATCGCGCGCCCGATCCCTCGCGATCCTCCGGTTATCAGTACGGTCTTGTTCTCGAGAAGCACGATCTCAGTACGTTGGCAGTCGTGAATGGGCAGGTCAGGCGCCGGGCGCTGCCGCGCGCCCCAACGGAAGGAAAAGCGAGTCGATCTCGCTGACGATTCGCTGGGTGGCGTCAGGGATGCCAAGCGATCCGGCCGAACTTCGCAGGGCGAGGTACTCCGACGAATTGGACGCAGTACGGTCTTGTTCTCGAGAAGCACAATCTCAGTAGGTTGGCAGTCGTGAATGGGCAGGTCAGGCCCCGGGCGCTGCCGCGCGCCCCAACGGAAGGAAGAGCGAGTCGATCTCGCTGACGATTCGCTCGGTGGCGTCCGGGATGCCAAGCGATCCCGCCGAAGTTCGCAGGGCGAGGTACTCCGACGAATTGGATGCCAGCCTTCGAATGAGCGGAACGACGTCCGCGGTCCTGTGAACCATCACGCCGGCGCCCGCGTCCTCGAGCATCGTCGCCGTCCGCTCCTCTTGCGGCATCGGCCGCGTCACCGCGTCTCCGATGATCGGCAGCTTGCAGGCAAGCGCCTCGAACGTGGTCAGACCGCCAAGTTTCGACACCATCACGTTGGCCGACGTCATCAGCCGTTCCATCTGTTCGGTGTAGCCGACGACGCGGACGGGGAACGGCGCCGTCTGTGCTCGATATTCGGCCTCGACGCGCAACGCGTCGTTCCGACCGGCGACAAAGATCGCCTGGACGGGCAGATCGGCGCCCGTGATCTGGCGGAAGAGCTCGGGAATGTTCCCGCCACCGGCCCATCCGGCGTTCACAAGCACCGTGAAACGATTGGGATCGAGCCCGAATTCCGAGAGGACCTGCGCGCGAACATCAGGGGTCTTTGCCACCGCGTCAAACTTTGGGTGGATCGGCATGCCGCAGATGCGAATTCGCTCGGGCGCGACGCCAAGCGAGAGCAGCTCGCGCCGCGCATCCTCGTGCGCCACCAGGTAGAGCCGGACTCCGTCGTCCGCCCAGCCCTTCCACGAATTCCCGCACGGATCCGTGACGACGGTGACAAGCGGGATCTGATCCGCAAGGTTCAGCTCCGCAAGAAGACGCGAGAAGAACGCCTGCATCATCGGGTGCACCGAGACGATGACGTTTGGACCGAACTTCCCTACGAGCTGGCGTCCGTACTTTGTTCCGAATCGGTAGACCAGTCCCCACTTGTCGGGCCGGAACCGGTTGATCGCCGAATGGTAGTAGTGAACGTAGTGCTGGCGGTGCCTGAGCAGGTAGTTGTAGACGGCGCCGAGCCGCTCCGTCAGCAGACCGTTCTCCTCCATCGCCTTGGCAATGTGCACGAGATACGTCGCGCCGCCGGCGCACAGGCCGAGCCCGGCCTCGAGCGCGCGAGCGGCGCTCGTATGGCCGCCCCCCGGGTCCGATGTGAGGATGAGGACTTTCTTTTCGGTCATGCGCAGGAAACTCGACGGCGAGTAAGTGCTGAGTATAGGGACAATTCCGCGTGAAAGCCAGACGCCGCGCCTCCGGGGGATCTCCCCGCGAAGACGCGGCGTCGGTGCTGCTGCTACGGACTCGGTTGCGTTATGACGTGCTCACGGTACCGTCCAGGAATGCCTTCAGGCGGCAGCTCCGCGACGGGTGCCGCAGCTTGGCCAGCGCCTTTGCCTCGATCTGACGGATGCGTTCGCGCGTCACCGCAAAGTGGCGTCCGACTTCTTCAAGCGTGCTCCTCCCGGATCCATCCAGACCGAAACGCATCCGGATGATGTCGGCCTCTCGCGGTGAGAGCGTCGACAGCACGTCGTCGCTCGCGCAGATTGTTCGAGATGGCCGATTCCGCCGGGCTGGTCGTCCGCCGATCTTCGATGAAGCTCGCGATCGTCGTCTCGCCGTCGTCGCCCACGGGCGTTTCGAGCGAAATCGGCTGCTGCGCGATCTTGAGCGCCTTCCGAACCTTCCACGACTGCATGTCCAGACGCCGGGCGAGCTCGTCGGTCGACGGTTCGCGTCCGAGCTCCTGCACCATCAGCCGCTGCGTTCGGAGAATCTTGTTGATGACTTCGACCATGTGCACCGGGACGCGAATCGTCCGGCCCTGATCGGCGATCGCTCGCGTCACGGCCTGGCGAATCCACCACGTCGCATACGTCGAGAACTTGTAGCCGCGGCGCCAGTCGAACTTCTCGACGGCTCGCATCAACCCGATGTTCCCTTCCTGGATGAGATCGAGGAAATGGAGCCCGCGGTTGATGTAGTTCTTCGCGATCGAGATCACAAGGCGCAGGTTTGCCTCGATCATCTCGGTCTTGGCGCGTTCAACCTGCGCCTCGGCGACGGCGAGCGACTGCACGGCGCGCTTCAATTCAAACGAGGACGTGCAATGCTCGCGCTCGATCTCGCGAAGCTCTCGCCGGATCGCCCGCTGGCGACGCTTCAATTCGTCGGCGTTCTTTCGCTTGCGTGTCAATGCGTGTTCGATCGTGTCGAGCTCCTGGTCGAGCGCGCGGACGCGCAGACCGATCTCGCGCACGCGCTCGACAAACCGGCGCCGAACGTCGAGCGAGAACTTCTGCTGCCGCACCAGCTGCGACAGTTCGACAAAGAGCAGCGCGCGCCGGCGGCGCATGCGGGCAAATTTCGGTGACCGCTTGGGCTCGGCGAGCAGCTTCTCCTGATGACGGCGAATCTTGACCGCCTGCTTGCCGATCGCCAGGAACGCAGCCAGCGCCGCGTCGCGATCGGGCTTGATCAGTTCGGGCGGATGGCCCTCCTCCTCAGATTCCTCGGCAGAGACACCGAGCACCTGGTTCACGCTGATGACGCCTTCCTTCAGCTGGCGCGAAATGGCCGCGATAAGCTCGGCGGTCGCGAGTGAGCGCGACGTGATCTTCTCGACGCGCTTCTTGCCGCGCTCGATGCGCTTTGCGATGCGAACCTCGTCCTCGCGCTTGAGCAGCGGAACGGTGCTCATTTCGCGCAGGTACAGCCGCATCGGATCGAGGGACAAGTCCTTACCCGGCTCGAGGTCCAGATCGACCTCGTCTTCGTCGCTCTCCTCTTCGGGTTCGGCAGACGTCTCCTGTTCGACGGGCTGAACATCCCACTCAGTCTCGCCGATCTCTTCGTTGTCGAGCTGTGCGACGATTCTCTCAAGGCCGCCCGCCTTGACAAAACCGTCGATCGGCTCTTCACCAGCGCCGCTCCACGGATCGACCTCAAATCCTGGTCGTACCATAATCTTTGCTTCCCCCCTTACGGCCGACGGGCCCGGCTCTGTGATGCGCGTCGCACGCCGGCCGGCAGTACCGCTTCTCGACCCACCCAAAGCTCGTGCCTTGTCCAACTTCATAGCAAAGCAATCCTTGTTCCCCGCTACCGCCGCGTCTCGACCAATGCATCCCCATTGCGACGTGCGGCGCCGGCCATTGCCGGCCGAGTGAACAACCCTTGTCTGTAGATACGACGCTCGTTGACACGCCGTAGCCCATTTAATAGCCTGACCGGCAGATTTGTTCTCCGGCCCACCGCGACCATCATGTTCGCGGGAAGGCGGTTAGATGTTTCATATTTGTCAAAGGATGTCTTGCTTTATTCACAAGCTCCCTGTTGACTGCGGGTTACGGTAGCGAAATGACGCAACAGGTGCACGCAAGAACGCCCCACGTGGGTCACCCAGGCGCAACATTCTGCCCCATGCGGCGCTCTTGTACACGATGACATCTTCCACGGCTCCGCTCATCTTCGAACTCAACGCACGGCTTTTCGGCAAGCCATTTGACGAGATAACGTCCACGGACCTCTCGTATTTCCGCCGGCTTGGGTTTACGCACATATGGTTGATGGGCATTTGGCGCATCAGCGCCGGCGCCGTCGCGGTCTCGAAGCGCTTTGGCGCCGACTTCCTCGGATCGCCGTACGCGATCGACCAGTACGAAGTCAATCCGGCCCTCGGAACCGAGCGGTCGCTTTTGGAGCTTCGACACCGGGCGGCCGCGGAGGGCCTCAGGTTGATCGTGGATTTCGTGCCGAACCACCTGGCGTTCGACTCGGTCCTCGTCAACGAGCATCCCGAATTCTTCATCCACTTTGACCCCGACGCTCGTGACGAGCGGCCCGAGTGGTACTTCAACGGAGTGAACGGACACTCAATCGCCCACGGCCGAGATCCGTATTTTCCACCGTGGGTTGACACTGCACAGCTCAACTACTCGGTGAACGAATTACGACAGTACATGATCGACGTTCTGTGCCGCCTTGCCGCGATCGTCGACGGCGTCCGGTGCGACATGGCGATGCTCCTGCTGAGGGAGCAGATCAAGCAGCAATGGTTCCCAAAGCTCTCGTGGGACTGGTTCAACGACCGGATGCCTGACGAGTTCTGGCGCGAGGCGATCGCGGCCGCGCGCCGCGTCAATCCGAACTTTGTGTTCATCGCCGAGGCCTATTGGGGCAAGGAGCCCTACCTGCAGGAACTCGGTTTCGACTTCACCTACAACAAAACACTCTACGATCGATTGGCCGGTCGTGGATGGGACGCGCTTGTCGATTACCTCGAGCTGACGTCCCGCGAGTTCCTGTTCCGGTCGCTACATTTCATAGAGAACCACGACGAGGAGCGTGCGGAGCGTGTGTTTGGCTCCGAGATGCATCGGCAGGTCGCCGCGCTGATCACAACGCTGCCTGGCGCTCCGTTGATCCACCAGGGCCAGATGGAGGGAAAGACCGAGAAGCTTCCCGTGCAGGTGATCCGCCCCAGGATGAACGAGCCGGTCGACAATTCGCTCCTCGAGTTCTACTCAAAGCTGCTGAGGATCGCCGGAGACCCGATTTTCCGTGTTGGGCGATTCCACCCATTCGACTCGGGAATCCGCGGGCTTGTCGCGTACCTTCGCGAGCACAAGAATCGCGTCGTGCTTGTTGCAATCGACTTCCGCGAAGGCAGGGCGCTCGAGGCAACGCGTGGTCTGCTTTCGATCCCGGGGTCGTTCTTCCCCGGACTTGCGCCATCCGATTACCGTATCCGCGACCTCTGGAGTGGCGAGTTCCAGCGACCGGCGCGTCTCGAGGAAGCGCGAATGCTCATCGACCTCGACGGGACAAGAAACCCGGGCCACTCGTTCCACATTCTCGAGATCGTGTCGTGAACGTCGCGAAGGGAAAATCCATACGGTCGACCGGTTCGACGCTCGCCGGCGCCCGAACCGAGTTCTGGGTCCTGCTCACGGTAGCTGCGATCGTCGTCTTCTACGGGGTGGTGTATCCGAATGCCGGCCTCATCGCCGAGAGCCTTCAAGGGCCGAACGGCATCACGGGCTCGCTCTATGCCGAGGCGCTCGGCTACCGGTCGACGCGCGATGCGATCGAGTACTCGCTGCTTCTTTCGCTCACAACCGTTGCGGGAAGCGCTCTGGTGGGCGTCCCGTTGGCGATCCTGTTCGACCGCGTCGACGTACCCGGAACCCGGATTTTCGCGGCGTGCGCCGTCTCGCCGCTCCTGCTGCCGCCGCTCGTCGGCACCATCGCGTTCGTGTTTCTCTTTGGGGACAGCGGCATCGCGACACGTCTTTGTATTCGGATATTTAACCTCGCCCAGGCACCGTATCACTTGAGGGGATTCTGGGCCGTTCTCGCCTTTCACGTCTACACGATCTTCCCGTACTTCTTCATATTTGTCCGCACGGCGCTCCGCCGTGTCGACCCGTCGCTGGAGGAGGCCGGTCGGATGCTTGGCGCCGGACCGATGTCGCGGTTCACGCGGATTTTGCTGCCGAGTCTCCGTGGCGCCCTCGCCGCGGCGGCGATCCTGTCCTTCATGACGTCGATGGCGTCGTTCAGCGCGCCGTACCTGTTTGGCGGCGGTCTGCGTGTCCTGACCCTCGAGATCTACAATGCAAAGGTCAACAACGACCGTCCCCTTGCGCTCGTTCAGACGGTGATCCTGGCGACGTTGTCGCTCGCGGCAGTGGCACTGTTTGCGCGAACCGAGGCCGCGGCGAACCGGACCGGAACGAAGGGTTCCCCGGCACGGCGCGTTGCCGTCGGGTCGCCGCTCGTGCGCGCTCTCGCGACCTCAGGGGGGCTGGCGGTGTCGTTTCTCCTTTTGTTGCCCCACCTTACGATCGGCTTGATCGGCTTTGCGAACGTCCCTGCCTGGACCACCGAGATTCTTCCGCACGAGTATACGCTCGCGAACTACAGCCGGCTGTTCACGGACCTGCGCTTTCTCACGCCTGTTTTCAACAGTTTGTGGATGTCCGCGCTGTCGGCGGTCGCGGCGTTCGTACTCGGCTTGGCTGCCGCGTATCTCATCTCGAGGTACCGGTTCCGCGGAAGGACGGCGACGACGATTCTGCTTCTCGTGCCGTGGGCGCTGCCGGGGACGGTGCTTGCGTACCAGGTCGTGGAGTCGTTTGGGCGCGCTTCATACGTGACTGCCGGTATGTCGCTCGCGGGGAGCACGTTACTGCTACCCCTCATCTATCTCCTGGCGCGACATGGCTGGCAACGATGAGGCGGGTGGTGATCCCGCTCGTGCTTCCAGGCGCGATGGCCGGTGCGATTCTGGCGTTTTCGCTCGCGCTCGGCGAATTCGTTGCGTCCATCGTCGCGTACGTGTACTCCAACCGCCCTATCTCCATACAGATAGAGCAGTCGATGCGGCAGGGAGATCTTGGCATGGCCGCCGCGTACGGCACGATCCTGATTGTGATGGTCGGGTTGGCCCTGACACGCCTCGGCGGCTCCGAATCCGCACGGGCCAATATCTGAGTCGTTTACAGCCAGCCGCTCATGTCAGTCCTCACGGTAGGGCTCGGAACCCGTTGAAAAAAAATTCTTTGCCGCCCATGACCTTTCGTGCTATCGTCCGAAACATCTCGCAGTGCCGCGTTCTTTCATTCGGTAACATCGTCATTGTATCCCTTCGAAACCATTGGTTTTGAGGTGGTTCGAGCTCCCTGCTTCCGAGACCTGAGTTGGGCGGATACGCCGTCTGCTGTATCGCATCGGCGTCATCCATGAATTACGAGCGTACAAGTGGTTGAACTGGAGGTGCTTCTTGAACCGGGTCGCGAATCTCTCAGCTTCTGAACTCTCGGTGCGGGCCGTCACGCGACGACGGACACGCACTGGCACGTCCTACCGAATTGCAGACGGTCTCGTTGTGATGGTTCTTCTCGCAGCTGTTTCGATCTGCTTTTCCTTCTACAACCAGATGCGCACGGAACTCGACGCCGCACGCGCCGAGCACGTACGCGTTCAATCCCAGGCCGCGACGATGCAGATCGAGAACGATCGGCTCGCCGCCGAGGTCCGAGCGCTCCAGACCGATCCCGAGGTCATCGAGACCGCCGCGCGTCAGCAGCTCGGCATGGTTCGACCGGGCGAGCTGGTTCTGCCGCTCAATCGCCAGTTTCCCGGTCGTCAGTAGTTCGCTGTTCCGTCACCTCCTCCTTCCGCCAAGAGCGTCGGGAACCGTCCCGGCGCTCTTGGTGTCTCTGGCCACAGGTGACGACGCGGCTTGCAACGCAATCGCAAGAAACGAGTTGGCCGCATTGCTTGACAACGATTATGGGCAAGTGCAGACTTTCCCCTTTCCGGCCTCTCATCTTCGCGATATCCATTCGGGCGTGCCAACGTTATGACGACGAAGGCGCATCGTAGTCGCCGAGGAAAACATCCCGGTCGGTAAATGTTCAGGAGGATTCGAAAGATTATGAAGAAGGCACTGCCCGTGATGTTCGCACTCGCAGTAATTGCTGCGCCGGCGGCCGCGAGCCCAATCTTCCTGCAGGACTCGGGTCCCGCAGCTGCGCAGGCTGACGATCCGGAAGCTGCTGCGAATGCCGCCTACAAGGCGTGGAAGGCCGAGACAGACCAGGCAAAGAAGCTCGAGATGGGCACCGCGCTCGTTTCGACGTACTTCGGTTCAAAGGCCGCAGAGGCCGTTGGGTATGCCGGCATGTTCGATCAGGGCGCAACACCGGAATCCAAGCTCGCCATGTCGCTCGCGTACTACAACGCGTCGGTGGCGGCCGGCAAGGATGGCGCCTACAACGAATACGCGCTCGGCAACCTCGCGACACTGTCCAAGGACCCCAAGAAGATCGAGGAGTACGGCGAGGTCTATCTCCAGAAGTACCCGACCGGTCGATATGCGCCGTACGTCCAGAAGGCCGTCGTTGCCGCGCATTACGGGATGTTCGATGCGGCGCTCAAGGAGAAGCGGTACCCGGAAGCCATTCAGTACGGATCCGAGATGCTTGCGAAGTCTCAGGATGGCTTCATCTACGCATATCGCCTGTCGAGCACGGGCCTCGGCGACGAGACAGCCAATGGAGCCAAGTCGGTGTTCCTCGGCAAGATTTCCGGATGGGCGGACAAGGGCATCGCATACGTTGAAGCCGGCTCGATGCCGGAAGGCGCCGACAAGGATCGTTGGGCCAAGGACAAGCCCACCACGCTGGCATTGCTCTACAAGGCGAAGGGCGTCGACATGTACTACAAGACGGCCCAGTCGAATCCTCCGTCAGCCGATGCATACGCGCCTGCCATCGACGCGTTGAAGAAGTCGCTCACGTTCAACGAGAAGGACCCGATCACGTACTACTTCCTCTCGCAGGTCTACAACACGCAGTATGCCGATTACTCCAAGAAGTTCGAGGCGCTGCCTGCAGCGGACCAGACGGGGGATCCCGGCAAGGCGGTGCTCGAAAAGGTCAACACCGCCGCGGATGACGTGATCAACAGTCTCGTGCATGTGATCGCGTACGCGGGCGAGAACAAGGCGCTCAAGGACACGGTGCAGCCCCAGCTCGTCGAGTACTGGAAGTACCGTCATCCCGACGCGCCGGACGCGTGGCAGGACGAAATCAAGAAGGTCAACGGATCCGCGCCGAGCGCTCCGGCGCAGTAGCGCGGCAGCTCGGCTGCCACTTTGAAACGCCAGGGGGCCGGCACCACTGCCGGCCCCTTTTGCATTCCCTGCCGACCTGTCCACCACTCGCCGGAACCTGTGCTATTCTCTGCCTCGGGCTCGCCGTCGGAAACGTCCGCTGTTGCCGATCTCCGAGACTCGGATTGTCGTAAACCCCTTTCGATCGTGCTACTTGGATGATGATTTCGGATGATCGGCATAGGCTGCTGCGCGAGCTGGAATCGCGCGTCGGTCACACGTTCGCCGACGCCGCCGTCCTCGACCGCGCGCTGACGCACCGGTCGTTCGCGAACGAACACGAAAGCGAAGGCTACCGCCACAACGAGTCGTTCGAGCTGCTCGGCGATTCGATCCTGGGGTTTCTCGTGTGCGAGTGGCTTCTCGAACGCTTTCCCGACGAAGACGAGGGCCGGCTCTCGAAGATGAAGGCGTTCCTCGTAAGCGAACGATCGCTCGACAACATCGCGCGCGAGATCGAGCTCGGACGGTACCTGCGCCTGAACCGCGGCGAAGAGAAGACCGGCGGGCGCGAGAAGCGCGCGATCATCGTCGACAGCTTTGAAGCGCTCGTGGCGGCGCTTTACTTCGATGGCGGGCTCGACGCGGTTCGCGGATTCGTGCGCAGACACATGCAGCCGTTGTTCGAGAGCATCGACCCGGCGGACCTTACGGCGACCGACTACAAGTCCGCGTTGCAGGAGGCGCTCCAGGCATCGGGCCTGCGAATTCCCTTCTACGAAGTCGCGGAGGTCATCGGTCCCGATCATCGCCGGACGTTCTGCGTCGACGTCGTGGTACAGGGCGAGCGATACGCGCGGGGCGAAGGGCAGTCGATCAAGCGAGCCGAACAGGATGCCGCGCGCCTCGCGATCGACCGGCTCGTTGCCGAAACGGTCGACGACGATGCGGCGGCGGCCGGGGAGAGCGAATGAGCGACGGCCCGCCCGACCGTGCCGGCAGCGACGATCTCGACATTCGTATCACGCCGGTTGACGACGAGTTCTCGGAGTCGAATCCGACGACAGGGCGGCAACTCCCGTCCGAGCCCGCGCCTCGTCGACGCGGTCCGATCATCACGGACCCCGGCATAGCGAATCGCAAGCCTCCGCGCCGTCTCGTCGTGGCCGACGATGGTGCAGAGGATTCGACGGACGCCGCGGCGACTCGTGCACGCTCCGTCGCGCGCCTCTACTTCGAAGCGCTCGTCATGGCGCTCGTGTTGTGGATGTTCGTCTCGACGTTCGTCGTACAGCCGGTGGCCGTGCCGACCGGATCGATGCTCAACACGATACTCGTCGGCGATCACGTGCTCGTCGATCGTGTGATCTTCGGGTCACCGCAGTGGCTGTTCCCGCTGATGCCGTACGGGTCGCTCCGGCGTGGCGACGTCGTGGTTTTCAAACATCCGAACGACCCGGCGACGCTCTATGTAAAGCGGGTCATCGGCCTCCCCGGCGAAACGCTCGAGGTCTATGGTGCGCGCGTCTACATCAACGGGAAGGAGTTGCCCGAGAATCGCGCGCTCGTGACCGACACGACGTCGAACGACCGGCTCGAAGTCGAGGGCGACGTCCGGCCGGCCGAGGGCGCCCGCTACACGGTCTATTTCAGCGAGTTGCGCGACCTCTCGGAATCCGACGATGCCGAGTTCTCGTCGCTCGTCAGCGCGGATCGCGGAATGTTCGGCGTCGGCAAGCCGTTCACCATTCCCGACGGCCAGTACTTCTGCATGGGCGACAATCGCGACAACAGCGAGGACAGCCGGTACTGGGGAACGGTTCCGCGCGCGAACATCGTCGGTCGTGCGGTCGCCGTCTACTGGTCGTCACAGGGTGGCAACGGCGCGCCGGCAGCCTTTCCCGGCAGCGTCCGGTGGAGCCGTATCGGAACTCTGATACAATGACGCGCTCCGGTCGGTTGTCTGGACGACTCGACCGATGACACGCGCGACCAAGGGGTACATACGAACGAATGCCCGACATCGAGAACGACAACCGCGTCCAGGTCGCCGAGGATCTCGAATTGCCGTCGATTGAAACGACCGGACACGAGCCCGCACCCGCAGCGGACACTCCCGCCGACGAGCCGAATCCGAGCCACTTCCACAAGTCGGTAGCGCGCGAGTACTTCGAGTCGATCGTTGTGACGCTGATCATGGCGCTCTTTGGCATGACCTTCATCACGCAGGCGGTCAAGGTGCCGACCGGCTCGATGCTCAACACGATCCTCGTCGAGGATCACCTGCTGGTCAACAAGTTCGGGCTCAGTCCGCACATGTCGTTTCTCGAGCGCGTCCTGCCGTACCGTCAGATTCGCCGGGGCGACATCATCGTCTTCAAGTATCCCAAAAACCCCGAGGAGAACTACGTCAAGCGCGTCATCGGCCTCCCGGGTGACACGATCCTCGTGCGTGGGACAAAGGTCTTCGTCAACGGCACCGAACTGCCCGAAAACAAGGTCATCGTCAACTCGCAGGAGGACAACAAGGCGGATCTCGAGCCGATCAGTTCGCTCCCGCCCGAAGCAGGCGCGACGTACACGTCCTACTACAGCCGGTCGAGCGAGTACGAAGACAACGCTCCGCCGCCGCCCGTCGAGGAGAAGCACGGCATCTCGGTGCACTACGGCAGCCGCGAGACGTATGCGGTGGACGCGCCGTACACCGTCCCCGCCGATTCGTACTTCTGCATGGGCGACAATCGCGACAACAGCGAAGACAGCCGCTACTGGGGACCGGTGCCCCGCGCCAACGTCGTCGGCCGCGCAATGTTCGTCTACTGGTCTATCGACGAGTCCGCGCGCGAGGACAATCCCGGCTCGAACTTCTTCACGGATCTGATGAAGTACACGAGGTGGGACCGGACGGGCACGCTGATCAAGTAGGCTTTGCGCGCGACCGCGAGAGCAGCGCGTAGCCGATCAGCTTGTAGAGAAGTCGAGCGCCGACGTTCGCATCCCATTCGTCGCCGTCGGGGCCAGGTGTGACTTCGCACAGGTCGACGCCGATGATCTCGCGCCCTGACGACACGATCCCTGCGAGCAGCGCGACGGCTTCGTGAAACGACAGCCCGCCGGGAACAGGTGTCCCCGTGTGCGGACACAGCGCCGGATCGAGCCCGTCGATGTCGAACGACACGTAGACCTTCTTTGGAAGGTCCGCGATGATCCCCTTCACGATCCGTGTCCAAGGCACGCCGTCGAACTTTCTGTGCACCAGCTGCTCGTCGTGGTGCACGATGACGCGGCCATTCGTCGCCGCAGCAAATCGCATCTCCTCCTCCGAGAAGTCGCGGATTCCAACCTGGACAAGCCGTTCCACGCCGGCGAGCCTCGACACGACGTTGTAGAAGATCGACGCGTGCGACCACACGAATCCTTCGTATGCCGGGCGCAGGTCCGCATGCGCATCGACGTGCAGGATGCCACATCCGGGGTACTTCTCGGCGTGGGCCTGAATCGCGCCGAATGGCGCGGCGTGATCGCCTCCGAGCGTCGCGACCAGCTTGCCCTGCGCCAGCATGGCCGACACGGTTGCGTACACGATCTCGAGCATGAAGATCCCCGCCTCGTACGGCTTTCCCGTGCCGTAGTCGAACAGGTCAACCTGCTTGCTCGCCTCGAGGATCGCGCCCGGACCGTGCGCCGTTCCGCCGCCATACGACGTCGTTGCCTCGAACGGGACCGGAACGACCACGACGCCGCTCTCTTTGAGCGGCGTCGTGAGTCCGAATATCCCGGCGTCGGGTGCTGCTGCAGCCCCAGGATCGAATGTCATACCCGGGTTTCCGGGGCGACTCGCGTGCCGCCCCGACACGTCCGACCCTAGGCGATCGTGACGTCTTTGGAAAGATAGACGTCCTGCACGGCGTTGAGGAGAGCGATGCCCTCCTTGACCGGTCGCTGGAAGGCCTTGCGTCCCGAGATGAGACCCATTCCGCCGGCGCGCTTGTTGATGACGGCCGTGCGGACGGCTTCGCGCAAGTCGCTTTCGCCTGCCGATGCGCCGCCCGAGTTGATCAACGGAATGCGGCCCATGTAGCAATTCGCCACCTGGTACCGGCACAGGTCGATCGGGTGATCCGTCGTGAGCTCGGAATAGACGCGCTTGTCGGTCTTGCCGTACTTGAGCGCGAGATACCCGCCGTTATTCTCGGGCAGCTTCTGCTTGATGATGTCCGCCTGGATCGTGACGCCGAGGTGATTCGCCTGTCCCGTGAGATCGGCGGCCACGTGGAAGTCCTTCTCCGGCGTCTTGAAGGCAGCGTTGCGCATGTAGCACCACAGAATGGTCACAAGACCGAGCTCGTGCGCGCGGTAGAACGCCTCGCTGATCTCCTGGATCTGGCGCTTTGACTCCTCCGACCCAAAGTAGACCGTTGCGCCGATTGCCACTGCGCCCATGTCGAATGCCTGCTCGACATTCGCGAACAGGATCTGGTCGTACGAGTTCGGATACGACAGGAACTCGTTGTGATTGATCTTCAGGATGAACGGAATCTTGTGCGCGTGCGTGCGAGCGACAGTGCCGAGCACACCCAGCGTCGATGCCACGGCGTTGCAGCCGCCGTCGATCGCCAACTGGACGATGCTCATCGGATCGAAATAGATCGGATTCGGACTGAACGACGCCCCTGCGCTGTGCTCGATACCCTGATCCACCGGCAGGATCGACACGAACCCCGTCCCGGCGAGGCGCCCCGTGTTCAGAATCGTCTGAAGGTTGCGCAGCACCGAGATGGGCCGATCCGTCGGCACGTACAATCGTTCGACAAGGTCTGGGCTGGGCAGGTGGAGCTGCTCCGCCGTTATCGTCGTGCACTTGTGCGACAACAGACCTTCCTTGTCGTCGCCGAGAATCGCCTGAATCTTGTCTGTCATTTCTTGCTGCCTCCTCTCCGAAAGCGTGCCGATTGTATGCACGCCCCCTCTCTAGGTCAACGCACCCGCTCCGCGATGGTCAGTTTCCGACGATTCGTTGTCGAATCTCGTCCAGTCGCGCCCTCAGACGGTCCTCGTCCTGTGCAGATTCGACGCCTGGAACCGTCGAATGAACGACCCGCCCGGAAGCCATCGTCAGCGTGACATCGTGGCGCGACGCCGAAAACACGAGCGCCGTCTCGACATCGTAGATGGGCGCCATGTGGAGACCCGCGAGCGATATCACGCACAGATCGGCCCGCTTGCCGGGCTCGAGGGACCCGATAGCGTCGGACAAGCCGAGCGCGCGCGCGCCGCCAAGGGTTGCCATCTCGATGGCATCGCGCGCCGCACGCGCACCGGGACTGCGGGCGGCCGCCCGTGCCGCAAAGACCGCAACCCGACCCTCGTCGAGCAGGTCGCACACGTTGTTCGACGCGACACTGTCGGTCCCGAGCCCAACCGCGATGCCTCGCCGTCGCATTGCCGCAACGGGCGCAACGCCGTGCCCGAACTTTGCGTTCGACTTCGGACAATGCGCAATTGAGGCGCGTGACCGCTCGACCGCGTCGATATCCGCATCAGTTGCATGCACGGCATGAATCAGCAGCGGTCGCACATCGAGCACGCCGAGTTCGTCGAGATACCCGATCGTCGACGTGCCGCGGCCGTGCCACGGAATGCCGCGCGCAGCGAACCGGGCCGCAAATGGCCCCTCTCCAACACGGACAAACCGGTCCTCCGCTTCGGATTCCGCCGTGTGGATCGCCATTGGCAGCGATGCGGCGCGCGCGTATTCGGCGACGCCGCGAAACAGATCCGCCGAGACCGTATACGGAGCGTGCGGCGACACTCCCGCGGACACGCGGCTGCCTCGCCTCAGGTCGAGAAGGGCCGAGACCTTGTCCTTCAGCTTCGCCAGCGACTCGGCGGCCTGACCGGGTGAGGGCCCAAAGACTTCCTGGTAAACGATGCCGCCGAGTCCGGCCTCGATGAGCGCGTTCATCGCGACACCGGTGTCGCATGTGTCTGCGCATGTCGTGATGCCGGCACGCACGGCCTCGAGCACGCCGATACGCGCCGAATCGAGCAGATCCTCGGCCGTCATGCGCGTCATCTTGATGTCGGTGAGCGTCGCGATCCATTCGCGGAAGTCGGAGTGCTCGAGCACTCCACGCATCGCCGTCAACTCGAGGTGGCTGTGCGTATTCACAAGCCCCGGCATGATCGCCGAATCGCCGAGGTCGACCTCGACGGCGTCCGGATAGAGCGCGCGTGTGGACTCGTCGTCACCGACGGCGAGGATCCGACCCTCACCGACTACAACGGCTCCGTTCTCGATCGGGTCAGCGGCAACCGGTACGACCCACCGCGCGCGGATTCGCGACGTGCGGGCGGGATCCAGGTCTGCAATCGACGTCGGCGCCACTATTCGAAGAGCTCCTTCAGAAACTTGCCGGCCCGATGCACGGCCGTCTGGCCGATCGCGTTCTGGGCCCACTGGTCGCACGACACCGCTCTTTGAACGCTTCCGTCGCGCCGATAGCCGGCGGACGCCAGCCGGAAGCTCTCTGCAGCGTCGCGATATCGCCCTGCATGCGCGAGCGCGCGCCCGTACCCCTCGTGATAGAGCGCCACCTGCGGTCGCGATGCGGCCGCCAGGCGGAATCCCTCGAGCGCGGCGTCGTGCTGACCGGACGTGGCCAGGATGTTTGCCAGCTCGAAGTGCGCCACGGCAAAGTCCGGTTTGAGACGGACTGCCGTGGTGTATTCGCCGACCGCCTCCCGAACCTGGCGCGACACGTTGAGGGCTCGCCCGTACTCGCGGTGGATGAACGCGTCCTGCGACGCCAGTTCGGCTGCCTTTCGATACGCGACAAGGGCCCCGGCGCGGTCGCCCGATGCCTCGAGTGCCATCGCGAAGGCAAAATGGGCTTCGGCGTCGCGTGGCTGTTCGATCGCCTTCTGGCGCCATCGGCCGACAACATCGGCGATCTCGCGGCGCGCCGCGAGCCGGCCGAATCGCTCCGCTCGCTCGGCGAGCTCGGATTCGCGCGCGTGGTCGATCTGCTGCCGGATCTCGAGCTCGGCCTGCCGTGTCAGCCTGGGGTCCGCGCCGCGGAACGTTGCCAGAAATCCGTTCCACGCGTCGAGCGTCCCTGCACCGCGCGCGCGGTCGAATGCCGCGCGTGCCGCGCAATCGATGCAGACGGACTGGTCATAGCGATGATACGCATGCACGTCGGGCCGCTTGCAGGACGGGCACACGAACGTGTCCTCGCCGGCGGGTTGACCGCACACCGGGCACGCGATAGGTCGCAGCGCGACGTCGAGCGCCAGGTCGGACCCGGGTCTCAGCGTGTGCTCCGCCATCCACGGTGCGTGGCCCGCGTGCGTACAACGGAACGAGTACACACCGGCTGAAAGCGTGAGTGGAACGGGGGCATGACCCACCGGAATCGTCACGGACTGCGACACTTCGGCGGGCTCGGGCCCGACGATCTCGACCACCGACCCGGGAGCATTGCCGCGGATGGTGACGCGCGCTTCGCCGCGTACAAGTTCGCACGACACCGTTGTCTTCTCACCCGGTGCGACGACAACGTCGGCACGAAATGGCTGAAAGTACTCCTTGCGAACAGCAACTGTGTGAGGGCCCGGCACGATGCAGTACAGCAGCGTCGGCGTGCCCTCGAGGGTCGCGCCCCACGGCACCGGACCGTCATCCACAAAGATCTCACCGCCCTGCTCGTTCGAGGTCAGTTCGAGCGTTCCAAAGAGCAGCGCAAACATTCCCGGGTTCTGCGTCGCCGTTGCGTCCGGCTGGGGAACGCACAACACGAGCGACGTGGCTCCGTCGACCAGGGCAATGCTGCTGGCCCACACCTGTTGACCGTGGCTCCGCGCAACCAGTTTGACAAGATGTCCGCCCGGCAGGTCGGCTGCGTAGTACTGCGTGACACCGGGAATCGTCTCCTGGATCGGTTCGGTGTCTTCCGAGTTTCTGAGCAGAAGCGGAAGCTCGGCCCCTGACGGCATCTGCGCACACCACGCCAGTCCTTCACGCGCGCAGTAAAGTGCAAGACCCGCGGTGCGCGCTGCCGAACCCGGGACGGCTTCAAGGCTGTTCGGCGCCCGCAACCCTGCGGGGGAGAGTTGTCGCTCGGCCCACTTGCACGCGCCCCGGAACACCACATCGTACGGAACACGCTGAACTGCCGCCGCGACGAGCTCCCGCGCGAGCTCGGCGAACGCGGATGCGGCACGCGAGGCAGCGACTCCCGGCGCAACCCCGACCGGCCATCCAAGCAGCGACGCGTCGACCATCGTCGCCCGACCCGCCGCAATCGTGTCGGCCCCGAGCTTGCGCATGAACGAGACCGTCTCCTGTAGTCCGATCGCCGATGTCGCCCGATGGCTGGACGATTCCTCCGACACGGACGCCAGCTGGCGCGCGAACTCGAGCGCGCTCGCCGGGCGCGCGCCCGGCGACTTGTCGAGAGCGCGCATGACAACCTCTTCGACCGCTCCGCTGATCCCTGGATTGGCCGCCGTCAACGGTATCGGCGCCTCCATCATGTGCTGCACGAGAAATCCCATCGGCGACGCCGACTGGAACGGGAGCGCCCCCGACAACATCTCGTAGGCGATCACGCCAAGCGAGTAGATGTCCGAACGAGCGTCGAGATGGAGCCCCTTAGCCTGCTCGGGCGACATGTAGGCCGGCGTCCCGATCGACGATCCCTCGCCCGTCAGGTCGGGCGCACCCGGTTGCGCGGTTCGGAGTTTCGCGATGCCGAAATCGAGCACCTTGGGCGCGACCGAGCCGTCGTCGAGGCTCTCGAGAAAGATGTTGTCGGGCTTCAGGTCGCGGTGGACGATATTCTGCCGGTGCGCCGATTCGATCGCCGCGCAGACGGGCACGAGGATCTCCACGACGCGTTTGACGTCCATCACGCGAACCTGCTGGAGCTCGTCCCTCAGGCTCGTACCCTTCAGGTACTCCATGGCGAGGTAGGCCACGCCAGCCTCGGTTACCCCGAAGTCATAGACAGTAATGGCGTTGGGGTGTTTCACACGTCCGCTGGCGAGCGCCTCGCGCTTGAAGCGTTCGAGCGCCTGCTCGTTCGACACAAAGCTCGGGTTGATCAGCTTGACCGCGACATGCCGCTCGATCCCCCGCTGGTTGGCGACAAAGACCGCGCCCATACCACCCTGGCCGAGAAGACGCTCGATTTCGTACTTGCCATCGAGGACGCGGCTGCCCGGCATGATCTGGGCGGTCTGCGCGCCATCCGCTTCACAGAACGAAACCTCGTCGTCGTAGCATCCCTTGCAGATCAGGCAGTAGCGCATTGTGATTCGAGGTGTCTGAAAGGCGGCCGCGAGACCCTCGAATCACCCTACAGTCCGGTCCAGAACGCGTCAAGCAATCCACCGGGAGCCGCACGTCCGTACCATCTGTCAAACACCAGTGGAGGCGTTCAGGTGGCGTCGAACGATTACGTCTTTTTCACGGAGTGGCTCATCGATGGGCCTCGCGAGCTGGTCTACGACATCCTCTACGACGGCGGCGATCTTCCGCGATGGTGGCCGGACGTTTATCTGTCGGCCCAAACCGACCCTCCCGGCGCCAAGCCCGGTCTTGGTGTCAAGCTGAGACTCCACACTCGCGGGTGGCTGCCCTACACGCTGCGATGGACCGCCGAAACTGTGAAGGCCGATCGGCCCCACGGATTCACCATCGCCGCCACCGGCGACTTCGAAGGCAGCGGCCAGTGGACATTCGAAACGCGGGGAACCCAGACGCACGTGCTGTTTGACTGGCGCCTGCGCGCCGAGAAGCCGATCCTGCGAACTCTCTCGTTTGCCCTCAAGCCGGTGTTCTCGTGGAACCATCGCTGGGCGATGGCGCGCGGCTACGAGAGCCTGCAGCGGGAGGTCGCGCGTCGAATTGCCACAACTCCCGTTACGGCAACAGTTTAGCGACAACGACTGCAGTCTGGACTGACCAGCAGCCGGCGCGCTAGACGACGGCGCGCAGATCGCGCTCGAGTGCCTTTGCGGTCGGATAGCGGTCCTCGGCGCACTTTGCCATCGCCCGGTTGATGACGGCGACGAGACGCGCGGGCACATCCGGGCGAAGCTCGGCGATAGGCGTGGGCTCGTCGCTCGTGATTCGCGAGATGATCTTGAAGTACGTTTCGTCGTCGAACGGGAGCTTGCCGGTCGTCATCTCGTAGAGGACGACTCCGAGCGAGAAGATGTCGGACAACTGCGTCACTTCGCCGTTCCCACTCGCCTGCTCCGGCGACATGTACGTGATGGTGCCGATCAGCACACCGGGTTCGGTGATGTCGCTGACCTGCTGTTTCATCTTCTCGCCGAGCGGACTGGGTTTTGCCAGCCCAAAGTCGAGGATCTTCACCGAGCCGCGCGTGGTCAAGATGATGTTCGAGGACTTGATGTCGCGGTGAACGACGCCCTTGTCGTGCGCTTCGTCGAGCGCCGATGCGATCTGCGATCCGATCGCGACGATCTCGCCGATGGGAAACGGTCCGTCCGCCGCAAGCCGGTCGCTAAGCGTGTCGCCCTCGACATACTCCATCACGATGTACGGGACACCGCTCGTTTCGCCGATCTCGTAGATAGTCGCGATGTTCGGATGGTTGAGGATCGAAGCCATCTGCGCCTCCCGCAGGAAGCGGCGCTTGGAAAGCACGTCGCTCGCGAACTTGCGGCCGAGCACCTTCACGGCAACCATCCGCGTGAGGTCCGTGTCGTACGCGCTGTAGACGTCGCCCATCCCGCCGCCGCCGAGCTTCTCGCGGATCACGAACCGTCCGATCCTGCCCTGGTCGCTGAGGATTCTCGCGAGATCTCCACCGCCCGAACTGGACGCGACTGCAGCGAGCAGCGCGGGCGCGTCACCGGGCGTGAACTTGTCGGTCGGAGGGACGTCCGCGTCCGACCGCCCGGCGCGAGGTCGCGTGCGCGAGATCGCGTCGACGAACAGCGACGAGAAGACGCGAGGCCCGCGCGTGCCTTCGATGATGTGGCCGGCGCGTTTCAGATCCTCGAACACGTGGCTCTTCTGCGAGTCGATCTCGCCGCCGGTAACGAGCGTCCTGATGACGTCGCGGTGGTCGTCGTCAAAGTGATCCCAGATGAACCGGAAGTGCCCCCTGGCCTCGTCGATGAACAGCTCTTCGGCAGCCGGCCGCAGCCGGTTCTCGGCGCCGGCGCCTTCGACGAGCGCGTCGAAATAGCTTGCACACGCGATCTGGACGAAGAATGGAAAATGACCGGCGATATCGACGATGTCGCGATAGTACGGCTCGAGCGGCACGCCGGCGGTTGCCGACGGTTCGGAGATCAGCTGCCGCGTCTCGGCGGGCACGAACGCGCGCAGGTAGACGTTGGTGAAGATGTTGAAGAACGGCGAGTCCGCGATCATCTCCGTGTGGCAGAGCTCCTGAAGGTCCCTGTTGGAGCTCGTGACGTACGCGACGTTGTAGTTGTTCGCAATCGCCCGCAGGAACGAGTAGAAGTCGAGGTCGAACCGCTTGTTGGTCGTCACCGCGTCGAACTCGTCAAACAGGATGACGAGGTGGATGCCGCTCTGGCGCAGCCTCCCAAGCGACTTCCGGATGCCGTCGAACGTCGGCGCAATGCCCTCGACGGCGCTGTCGTCGAGCGTCTCTGCCAGCTGCGTCAGGATGTCCTGAAACAGTTCTTCCGGTGCGATGTGGCGCCGCTGTTGAAGGTCGATGAAGAGAAAGACGAACTTCACCGATGCGTCCAGAAAATCCGCACGGACGTCGGGATGAAAGATCTGGTTCAACAGCGACGATTTTCCGATCCGACGTTCGCCCACGACCGATATGGACTGAGGGCGGGATGCTCCGATTCGCGAAAAGATCTTGGAGATCTCGCGCCGCCGCCCAAAGAACTGTCGCGGGTCCTTGATGGCGACGCGGTTGAGATATGGATTCAGGTACATAACAATGAAGGGTAACGCGGCAACCGGGCGTCCGGTCGGCCGGCGCCGACCGAGAATACCACGACGCACTACGCGCGTGCGGCACTTCGCATTCACATCCGAGAGGACTCATCATGACCGATACATCCCAGTCCGAAACCAGGACGGCGCACCTTAGATATGCGGGCGCCGAAGCCTTTGTCGGTGAATCACAGAGCGGCCACGCGATCGTGACCGGATTTGCGCACGACAACGCGACGTCCGCGACGCCAATGGAGCTGATTCTCATCGCCCTCGGCGGCTGCTCCGGAGCCGACGTCGTGACCGTCCTCGCCAAGAAGCGTCAGAAGTTCACCTCGTACGAGATCGTCGTCACCGCGGAGCGCCGCGCAGAACACCCCCGGATCTACACGTCGATCGAAGTGCTTCATCGCGTGCGAGGCCGTGGCGTCGACCCGAAGGCCGTCAATCACGCGGTCGAGCTTTCAGAGACCAAGTACTGCAGCGTGTCGGCGATGCTGTCGCACGCGGCGGTCATTACCTCGAAGGTCGAAGTGCTCGAAGACGAGCCGTGACGCCCCTCGATCATGTGGTAGCGTAACGCCATGACGGATCGCCTCTCGAACGAGCCGACGGATGCCGAGCTCTCGGCGTACCTGCACGAGAACCTGCGGATGTCGGCGCTCGCGTGGCACTACCCCGATTCGGATTTCGCCACGGAGCACAAGGACCCGGCCTATCTGCGCACGCTGGGCACGTATTCCGTCATCGCGCGCGATTTTCTCGACCGTATCGAGGAATCGGTGCTGGCGTCGCTGAAGCGGTTGAATGCCGTGCCGCGTGACGACGAGTTCTGGGGCGGACGGACCGCGAGCCCGACGCTCTACAAGCTCCGAGACTTCAATGCCGCGATCATTCAGAAGAACCCGGACGACGTCGGGGCGTTGTGGGCACAGGCCGCGCTCTACATCATCCACGGGTCGGGCAATTTCGGGGCGAAGCAGTGGCGGCGACTCCACTACGTTGGCGAATTCGACATATCGTGGCCGATCATGGCCGCCCTCGTCACCGAAATCGTCGCGGATCCCACGATCGAACAGCTCGTCGAGCTCATCGACCGAATCGAGCAGAAGCCCGAGGCGCAGAGCGTGCTGGCGGGTCTTGACGGTTCGCCGGATCCGTGGATTCTTGAGTGGTGCAACACGCTTGCCGTTGCGTTGGGCGACTAGACGGCAGCGGGCGGAAACGGACATGGCGGAACGACGCATCCTGCAACTTGGCGATCCTGCGCTCTGGCAGCCGTCGGAGCGCATCGAATCGCCGCTCGCTTCTTCGACGATGCAGTTGGTGACGGATCTCGCGGACACGCTCGCCGCGTTTCGCGCGCGCACCGGATTCGGCCGTGCCATCGCCGCTCCGCAGATCGGCGTGCCCGAAAGGGTCATATTTGTCCGGATGCAGCTGTACGGATTCAGCGGACCGCTCGTCAACCCAGTGATCGTCGACCGATCGACCGACGAATTCGAACTGTGGGATGACTGTTTCAGCTTTCCGGATCTGATGGTTCGCGTCCGTCGGGCCGCCTCGATCCGCGTCACGTACACGGATGACCACGGTGTCGACCAGACGATCGACGCGGCGGGCGACCTGTCGGAGCTCCTTCAGCACGAGATCGACCATCTGGATGGAGTGCTTGCCGTGGACCGGGCGGTATCGGCGCACGCATTTATCACGCGCTCGGAGTGGGAGCGCCAAAGGAGCCTTTGAGGTGGCAGACTTTCTTTCCACGAACTTCCTGCAGGACGCGGTTGCACGATTCAACGAGTCCCGATCACTCGGCGACCGTGCGATCGCACAGGTCACGGACGAGGATTTCTTCAAGATCCTCGATCCGGAATCGAACAGCATTGCGCTGATCGTCAAGCACATCGCGGGGAACATGCGATCGCGATGGACGGATTTCCTGACATCCGACGGCGAGAAGCCTGACCGCAATCGCGACAGCGAGTTCGTCATCACGCCCGAGGACACAAAGGGCTCGCTCATGGCTCGATGGGATGATGGGTGGGAACTCGTCACCTCGACCGTGTCGTCGCTCGCCCAGGACGACCTGCTGCGGATCGTCACGATCCGGGCGCAGCCGCACACGGTGCTTCAGGCGATCCATCGGCAGACGACGCACTACGCGTACCATGTCGGCCAGATCGTGTTCCTTGCAAAGCACCTTGCGTGGCAGAACTGGTCGACCTTGAGTGTTCCGCGAAATCAGTCCGACGCGCTGAACCGGCGCATGATGAACCCGGGCTAGCGTTCGCCGAGCATCGCCGCGAGCTTGCCGGTCAGTTTGTCAAAGTGCTCGGCCGGAATCTTGTCGATGCTCGCCTGGAGCGTCTCGACAATTCCCCGGACCTTCTCGCCCTCCTGTTCGACGAGCGGCTCGAGCACGCCGCTGACCTCGTCGGGCCGCGACGAGCGCGTCAGCACCTTGACGGAATTCCACAAGAGCGTGGCCGCCGCGAACAGGACGCCCCGCGACTGGCGAAACGTCTGTCGGACGGCGACCTCGACCGGACGGATCGGCGCGTCCTTGATCACGTAGTCGATTGCGGAGCGCACGGCAGGCGCCGCGTGACGGCCCTCAGGCACAAGCCAGCTGCTCCGCAGCACGTGGTCGATAAGAAATCCCCGGTGGGCGTTGATGCTCACCGTGTCGATCGAACGCTTCATCTCGAGGAAAAACAGGATCTTGCGGAACAGAAACGTAAACGGGTAGACCACGGCGCCGAACAGACAGCCCACGCATCCGCCGCCGCTTGCGTCGTCCGCAAGCAGTTCGATGTCCTTGGGATCCAAGTGTCGCCCGTTCGCGGCGGCGAGCTTGCGCACGAGCCGGCGCTGGAAGTACGACTTCACCATGTCGTCGACGAGCGGCACGGGAATCAGCGCGGTGAGGCCGATGACCACAGCGTGGCTCAGGATCGTCGTTCCGTTGGTGTTGGTTCGTGTTCCCATTCGTGTGTTCGGACCTAGGTTCCCTTCAGCACCTGCCAGATCGAGTGGCTTCGCCGGACCCAGAGGCGAAACAGGTCGATCCGGAATCGGTACGATTCGAACGGGCTCTTCTCGAGCACGTCCGTGCGGAAAAGCTCCTCGAGCGTGAGGTGTATCGTGTTCTCGGAGAGATCCACGGGCGCGTTCTCGCGAACGACGAGCGCGGCGATATCGGCCGCCGACGCCCAACCGGCGTCACCCGACGCGTCGAGGTTCATCGAGAGCAGCGCAAGCACGACCTTTTCGTCCGGCGACAGCCCTTCCCAGAAATAGATCATCTGCGGCAACGGATGATCGACGATCTCGCCAAGCACCGTATCGAGGTCCCGCATCGTCAACGCGTTCCGCTTGTGCTCGTTCAGATAGTCGACGGCGGTCTGGCAGATGACCTGAACGTAGAACGGCTGTCCGGCCGTCAGTCGGACTATCCGGTCAACCACGCCGCGCCCGTACACCACGCGATCGGCGACGGGCTCGGTCACCAGACGACGAGCGTCGTTCTGGCTCAGGAACCCGATCTTGCGGAAGAGCGAGCGGCGCAGCATCTCGCGCCAATAGCGCCTGTCGCGGTCCTCGAGCCTCCGCGATCCCGTGAAGACGAACGACAGACGCTCCTTGCTGTCCATCAGGCCCGCCAGGAACAGGAAGATCTCGGAGTTGAGCCTCCCCTCGTCGACCTTGGCCTCGAGCAGTTCGTACTCGTCCATGAGCAGCAGCAGCGACCGATCGCCGATCCGCTCGAGTACGTCGTTCAGGAAATCCACGAACTGGTGGTACGGATTCAGCGTCTCGTCGAGGAAGCCGAAGCGGTCTACGTCCGCGCGATCCAGGTGCACCGCCTCGGCGATCAGCCGCGCGATGCGGCGGAAAAACTCGCGGTCGTTCGCGACGACCATCTCCTGGAGATCGACAAACACCGGGATGAACCGCCCGCCGAGCCGACCGTTGAGAATCTGGTACAGGATGGAGCTCTTGCCGGTCCGCCGGTCGCCGCACAGCACGATGACGACGCCCTGTGACGCGCCCTCGAGTTTTGTCCGCACGTACCTGAAGTCGTCCTCGCGGCCAAAGAACATCGACTCGCTGCGGATCGGATTTCCGACGATGAACGGATTCGGCTCGATCGGCACGTACTGCCGCAAGCCGGGCGGCAACACGAACTCGCGCGTCCGATACCGGTACGCAACGCTTCCGCCGACGGCGCCGCCAGTCACCAGCAGGAATCCGAGGCCGTAGAACCACCACTTCTTCCAGATGTGCACGTCGATGCGGATCTCGGAGACGAACGGCGGCGCATCGATGCCGTAGAGATCGCGGTTGAGCGCGCGCAGCTCGAATGTATGCGAGCCGGGCCCGAGGTCCGTGAACGAGACCTCGCGTTCGAGCTCCTGCCGAGGCGGCAACTGCTGCCACTGACCGTCGGCGTCGAGCCGGTAGACGTACCGAACATCACCGAGCATCGAGATCCCGTGAAACACGAAGCGAATCGTGTGCTGGCCTGCCGGAATGGTCGTCGCGGTGTCGAATTCGCGGCCGTCGACCTCCATTCGAACGACGAGCGTCGGCAGCGTCTTGGTTGGAAGGTGCTGCGTTGCGCCGCCGTCCGTAGCGATCCAGATCGTCCCCGTCGGGTCCTGGACAATGGCATTGACGACCGAGCCGGCAATCCCCTGTTCGGAGGTGAAGACGGTTTCGATGACGCCGCCGTCATAGAACGCGATCTTGCGGACGCTGCCTTCCGCGGTGCCGATCCACATGAAGCCGTCGACGTCGAGCATGAGCGTACGCGCATCCGTGCCCGAGTTGACGCCCCCGTTGCCGTCCACTTTCTTGAATGTCGCGGGGTCGAGAATCTCGACGCCGAAATCCGACGCGAGCCACACACGGCCGGTGCGGTCAAGCGCGACCCACCGCACCGCCTCGCCCTGCACGCCGCGGCTGACATCGATCGACTCGACCGTCCGCCGCGACGGCACGTATCGGACCGCTCCGTCGTCAGTCGCGAGCCAGAGCGAGTCGCCAAGCGCGAAGACCCGCGTCGCCTCGTAGCGAGCAAGATCGGCCACCGGCTCGAGCGCCTTGCCGCTGACGAACTGGACTCCCTTTTCCGTCGCCACCCAGATCTGTCCGTCGGGGGACTCGGCAACCCATCGCGCTGCTTCGGTCGATACAGGCGTCGTCTCGGTGGGAGTCTGCAGAAACAGGCCCTTTGTGGTTGCGATCCACAACTGCCCGAGGTGGTCGCGGAACATGTGGTTCACGCGAGCCTGGCTGTCCGGCGCTTCCACCAGTTCAAACGAGCCCGCAGGCCGGAGCTTCTGAATCGACCCGAGCGACGGCGTAACGAACCAGATCTGCGTACCGCCGTCGTCCGCCCGGTCCGGCAGCATCCACGTGACGTTGTTGTTGATCAACCCGTCGCTCGTCCGGATCGGAACAAAGCTGTAGAGGTCGCGACGGATCGCACCCTTCTCGGTGGCGAACCACAGATCGCCCTCTCGATCGTTCGTCAGGCCGTTGATCCGCTCGCCTTCGAATTCGAGGTTTGTGACACCTCGCCGCGTGTCATAGACGACGGCGCGACGGTCCGTTGCAAACCACACGTTCCCGCGCAGGTCTTCCACGATCCCCGTGACAATCTGGCCGCGGGTCTCCGCGAGAAACGGCTCGAATCCCCCGGCGCCGTGACGAAACGCGCCGTTCCGCGTGCCCACGAAGAACTCGCCCGCGCGCGTCCTCGCCACGGACGTGATCTGCGCACCTTCGGTTGCGGCAGGCGACGCATCGGGCGCCGGGGCGAACGCGCCACCCACGACGTGAAACAGCCACGGCGCCTGGTCCGCGACGACCCACAGCGAACCATCGACCGAGTCGGTGACGATGGAGGAACACCCCGTGTCGGACACTCTGGCGAACGAGCTTCCGTCCGCGCGAAACAGACCCGATGTCGACGCAATCCACGCCACTCCGTCCGTATCCGCGGCGATCGCGTGAACCGTCTGGCCTTCGAAACCGACGACCTGTCTGACTCGGACGCCCTCACGCGCCCACAACCCGTCGGACGTGCCGAACCAGATCTTCTCCGACGCTTCGGCAATGCAGCGAACGTCCTTCTGATCCAGCGGCGACAATTCGGTATTCGGCGTCGCGCTCGTTTCGAGGTTCGCCCCGTCGAACCGCGCGACGCCGCGGTCGGTGGCAAACCAGACGTAACCGCTGGAGTCCTGGAAGACCTGTCGGACTTCGTCGGACGGGAGTCTCGGCGAACCGAAGCGCTGTTTGGATCGCGCAACGGGAATCGACGACCCCTTCGAAAGCGAGATCGTCTGTACGGCCGTATCGGTCGGCGACCCGATCGCCACGTCCGCCGTCGACGGCTCGTATCCGATGAGCGTGGCCTTGATCGCGTAGAGGCCGGCATGCAGTCCGCCAAAGTAGCAGTCCCCCGCGGAATCGGTGGACGCGGTAAGCGGCTCGCCGCCGTCATGAGACGTCACGGTGACAGAAACACCCGCAAGCGGTTGCGTCGCGCCAGAGCTGAAGACGCGGACACGCAGCGAGATCGCCGTCATCCGCACCACCGGCGCCGCAATCTGCCCGGGCTGCTCGATTCGAAACGACGTCTTGGACGGGCGGTAGCCAGGAGCATCGAGCCGCAGCGTGTACGTGCCTACGCGCGGGAGGGCCGCCTCGAACGTTCCGTCCTCGCGCGTCAGGATCGTCTCGGAGACGCCGTTGCCCGAAATCTGGAGGCGTGCAAACGACAGCGGCCGGTCGCCGGCTCCGAGCACGGTGCCGCGGACGATTCCTCCCTCGCCGGGCGCCTGCGCGCGCGTGTCCTGCGGACCCGCGACGAGCGCAGCGACTGCGGGAGCGCTCGCAACGGCCAGCACGACCGCGAGCGCGATCCATGCAAGAACGCCGCGAACACTCCACCGCCAACGTTCGGTGGTTCGGCGCATCGCCTCGTCAGTGCGAACTAACGATCAGTCGCCAATGACCTGCTTGGCAATCGTCTGCAACTGCATGTTCGACGTGCCCTCATAGATCTTGCCGATCTTTGCGTCGCGGTAATACTTCTCGGCCGGATAGTCGGTCGTGTAGCCGTACCCGCCATAGAACTCGACGACCTGCGATGAAATGCGTTCTGCGGCCTCTGATGCGAGAAGCTTGGCGATGGCTGCCTCGGTAAGGAACGGACGCTTTGCGTCGCGCAGTCGCGCCGCGTTGTACACGAGAAGCCGCGCGGATTCGAGATCCGCGGCGCATCGAGCAATCTGAAACTGAATGCCCTGGAATTGCGCGATCGGGCGGCCGAACTGCTGGCGCTCCTTTGTGTACGCGATGCCGTAGTCGAGGCTTCCGCGCGACAGGCCGACCATCTGCGCGCCAATGCCGATCCGGCCCTCGTTGAGCGTCATGATGGCGATCTTGTAGCCCTTGCCGATCTCGCCGAGGACGTTCTCCTTCGGCACCTCGCAGTTGTCGAACAGCAGTTCGCACGTCGAGCTCGCCCGTATTCCGAGCTTGTGCTCCTTCTTCCCGACCTCAAAGCCCGGGAACCCCTTCTCGACGATGAACGCCGTGATGCCCTTGTAGCCGGCCGAGGCGTCGATCGTCGCAAACACGATGAACACGCTCGCTTCGAGGCCGTTCGTGATCCACAGTTTGCGACCGTTCAGCACCCACTTGTCGCCCTTGTCCTCGGCCTTTGTCGCGAGCGCGAACGCGTCGGACCCGGATCCCGCCTCCGAGAGTGCGTACGCGCCGACCCACTCCGTCGCCAGCTTGCTGAGGTACTTCTCCTTCTGCTCTTCCGAACCCCAGTGAAGAAACGCGTTGTTCACGAGCGTGTTCTGCACGTCGACGATCACGCCGACCGAGGGGTCGACACGCGACAGCTCCTCGACCGCGAGGCACGACATGAAGAACGAGCCGCCCGAACCGCCGTACTGTTCGGGGACCTCGATGCCCATCAACCCGAGCTCGAAGCACTGCGCGAGAACCGTCGGATTGACCTTCTCGTCGCGGTCCATTTCGCCGACGAGCGGACGGATCTGATCGTCCGCAAAACTGGCGACCGTCTGGCGGAAAAGGTCCTCCTCCTCGTTCAGCAAGGTCAGTGGCGCTCCGGCCACGATCTCGTGTTCAGGTGCGGCGTGACTCATGTATGACTCCTCGTGGTGTGGATGATGCGAACCGGGGATTATAGCAGTCTTTGGCGAATCCGGATTCGGGATTCGGGCTCCGAATTGCGGTATGCTCTGGTGCGTGAACGCGCCGAAAATCGAGGCCGCGCACGCGGGTTCCGCTGCCGCGACTGGCAGCTCGCGCGCGTGCATGCTGTGCGGCGCGGACGCGTTCGACGTCCTGTGCGTCGCTGGTGACCGGCTCGGGCTCGTACCCGACCGGTTCGAAGTTCGAAGGTGTCGCGAGTGCGGGCTCGCAGCGACGTGGCCCGATGCAAGCGAGGTCGAGCTCGCGCGGTTCTACCCCGACGAGTACTGGGGCGAGAGTTCCGAACCGCGGCACGAGTGGATCGTCCGGACGCAACGCGAAAAGACGAGCGTCCTCGCAACGCACCGTCCGGAGGGCGGCCGGATTCTGGACGTCGGATGTGGCGCCGGGTTCTTTCTTCGTGCGCTCGATGCCGAATCCTGGGACCGATTCGGCGTCGAGATCAGCGCGCGCTCGGCCTCCGTCGCTGAGCGTCATCTCGGCGAAGGGCGCGTCTTTGCGGGCCGGCTTGTCGACGCGGCCTTTGACGCGGCGAGTTTTGACGTCGTGACGTTCTGGGCGTCGCTCGAGCATGTAACGGACCCGGCAATCAATCTCGCGCTCGCCCGCAAGATATTGCAAACGAATGGGTTACTCGTCGTACAGGTGCCGAACATCGCGAGCGTCCAGGCCGTACGGTTCAAGGGCGACTGGTTTGCGCTCGATCTGCCAAGGCATCGCCATCACTTCTCGCCCGACACGCTCGAGCGGTTCGTGCGGCGTGCGGGCTTCGAGCCAGTCGCGCTGCTTCGACGATCCGAGACGCATGACCCGCACGCGCTCAAGCAGAGTCTCAAGACGCAGCTCGTACACAAGCGGGCGGTGTTCGGCCGCGCGCGTTACTACTTGGCCGCACCGTTCGTGAAGCTCGTCGACCGGCTCACGGGTGGCGCGACGCTCACGCTCGTGGCGCGTCCGGTGTGATTCCGTCGAACACGGCAAGCACGTCGGCATCCGTTCGTTGCGCGGCAGCGGCCTCGCGGGCGCGGCGCTCGAGTGCCTGGGACCTGCGGGCGAGCGCCTGAGCACACCCGAGCATGAACGCGAAGTCGAGCCGGAACGGCGCCGCCAGCGCGAGCAGAATCACCTGCCGGACATGCCTGCGCCACAGGTCGCGGTCGTGGATGTTCACCCAATGCGCGAGCAACCGGTTCCGATGCTCGATCGCCCGGACGTCACCGCGCCGGAATGCCACGCCGATCGTGGACGAGACCTTGTGCCGGACCCTGCTCCGCGGCTCGAACAGCACGCGCCAGCCGTGCTTCCACGCGCGGTAGCTCAGCTCGACGTCCTCCCAGTAGAACGGAGCGTAGAGCGTGTCGAACCCGCCGAGCTCACGGAGCTTTTCGGTTGAGAACGCCGCGGCGCCGCCGGACGCAAAGATGCTCGGGTACTCGCCGCTCGAGCCCTCCGCGGGGAGGTATCCGGCGTGTACCCGCAGAAAACCACGCGAGAACGATCCGATCTTGCCGATGCCGCTTGCTTCGCCGGTCTCGAGATTCGTCGTCATGCACGCCACGGCAAAGACGTCAGTCGACTGAAAGTGGACGACGAGCGGCGCGATCGAGTCGACGTCAACCTCGACATCGTTGTTCAGCAGCAGGACGACCGGATTCCGGGCGTGCTCGAATCCGGTGTTGCACGCGTGCGCGAATCCTTCGTTGTGTTTGCGGATCAGGAGCTCGACCGTGCCCGGGTGCTCGAGCGCAAGCCAGTACGCCGTGTCGTCGGTCCCGCCGTCGTCGACGACGATGATCTCGACATCCGCCCCCACGGTTTCGCGGTATCGTTCCGCGGCTGCAAGGACGGACGGCAGGAACCTCTCGAGGAGGTGGCGCCCGTTCCACGTCGGAATGACGATGCTGACGTCCAAGTCGCGCCGTTACGAGGCCTCGGCGTCGAGCGAACGCGCCATCGACGCGAGCCCGAGCAGGTTCGCCTTGCTGCCGACCGCGATGATCTTGTCGCCGGCGTTGATGATGGTGTGCGCCTCGGGGTTGAAGAGCAGGTTCTCTTCACCGGCCCTCAGCAGCGCAATCACGATGACGTTGAACTGCTGACGGATCTGCGCCTCGCGCAGTGTCTTGCCCGCAATCTTGGAGTGCGTAACGACGACGACCTCGTCGACGAACACGTTGAAGTCCTCCGAACGGATCGCCGTGTCCATGATGTGCGCGACACTTGGCCGCACGACCGACTGCAGGATCTGGTTCGCGCCGATGCGAATCGGCGAGACGACCTCGTTGGCGCCCGCCTTTCGAACCTTTGACATCGCGCCTTCGTCGTTGACGCGCGCCACGATCCGCAGCTGCGGGCCGAGGTCGCGCGCCGTGAGCACCACGAACACGTTGTCCGCGTCGGAATCGAGCGCCGTCACGAGGGCCTTTGCGCGCGAGACGCCCGCCTTCACGAGGACCTCCTCCTGACGGGCGTCGCCAAGTACGACCGGCCAGTCCTCGTCTGCGACGCTCGCGAGCCGCTCCTTGTCGACGTCGATCACGACGAACGATGCCGACTCGGCTGCAAGACCTCGCGCCACGCGCAGACCGACTCGGCCGATGCCGCAGACGATGACGTGGTCCTTCATATGGCTGATCTTGTCGTGCATACGGCGCCTCTCCCACGCGTCACGGAGCGAGCCCTGAACGGCGGCTTCGGCGATGGCCGAAATGGCGTAGCCGAACGTGCCGACGCCGCTGATGATGATAAACGAGGTGAAGATCCGTGCCCTATCGGTCATATCCTGATGCTCGCCATATCCGATCGTCGACAGGGTGATCAGGGTCATGTAGAAACAGTCGAACCAAGGCCACCCTTCGAGCGCGCGGTAGCCGACCGTTCCAAGGGCAAAAACGAGAAACACGGCAACCAGCGCAGTCTGGACACGGGAACGTAGCTTGAACACGAGACTAAATCTAATTCATCGGTGAGCTTCAGAGAATGGAAACTGGTCGGGGCGATTGCAATCAGGCCGGATAGTCAATCACGACGGGCACTCTATCCGTGCTGGCGCTTCATGTGCATTCGATTTGCCATCGAGCGAATGATCTCGGGAACGTTCTTGTTGAGGCTCAGTCCGCGCAGGTCCTTGCTCTGAATCCTGTTCAGGAAGTTCAGGCTTAGAGCGACCGGCGTCTTTGGATTTCGCACGAGGTTATGGATGACCGCGTAACTGCGCGTCCAGTTGCGGTTCATGCCGATAAGACGCAGGACCTCCTCGTTCACCGACTTGAGCGCCGAGATCGTCTCGATCTCCTGGTCCGTGATGCGCGGATTTCCGATGACGGCAGCCGAGACGGGTCGGTTCGGGTCGCGAATGAGGATCATCCGGACTTCCCTCGTGCCCTTGAGAGCAAACCGGATGCGGTCCTTGACGCTCATGCTTGAAATGCGTGCGAGAACCGAGATGCGCTCGGTGAACTCCTCGTCCTCTCGATACTCGAGAAACTCTTCACCCTCGAACAGCGCTTCGATGTCGAACGCTGGCGCATGCATCGGCTCGTCGAGGTCCGCGATCGTCCCGTACTCCTCGATGAACTGTTCGTAGAGGGCTTCGCCGGTGTCGACCAGGTCCTGCTCGATGAACTGGGCGAGGTCGTCCAGCATCGTGACCGTCTCGGGCCGCGAGCTTGCGGCTTCCGCAGCCTGCGCCCGCTGTTCACCCTCGATGATCTGCGCGCCGAAGTCCTTCTCGAAGAACTCCTTGCGCACTTCGAGTGCGCGGCGCTCCGATTCGGGCGTTCGCCGTGGGTTCTTGAGAATGGCATCGATGATGGCCGGGTGCTGGATCAGCGCCTGCTGCTTGAGCGAGACGATCTCGATGACTTCCGATGAGTCGCTATTCGTGGCGAGCGCCGCGAGCGACTCGTCGGGCACGTTCCTGTGGAACACGAGCGGCTGGTAGATGTCGCGCGGCAGCGATTTCCAGCTCGCAAGGAATCCGAGCACCGAACCCGGCGTCTCCGGATTCTCGACGATCGGCTTGAGCCGGGTGAGATCGAACGCGCGCACCGACGACGTGACCGCAGTTCGGATCTCTTCGTCCTCATCGGCCGCCAGCAGCCTCAACGCTTCGAGCGTCTCTTCAGGTGCGAGCGGCAGCATCCCTCGAGCCGCCGCGAGCTTTGCAGCCCGCGGAGCGTCGCCTGATTCGAGCGCAGACAGGATTGGATTCGTGGAGATGAGGGCCTCCGATATGCGGCCAGGCTGTCGAGGGTCTGTCAACTCGCCGGCATCGAGAACCGAAGCTCTGCCGGGCCGGGGACTATTCCGAGCGGGCGCCGCCTCAGCGGCCGACGACGCCCGCCGGAATGACTATCTACCGCAGCACTTCTTGTACTTCTTTCCAGATCCGCAGGGACAGGCTTCGTTGCGGCGGATCTTGGGGCCTTCGCGCCGCACCGTCTTGACGCCGTCCTCCTGGCCCGCTTCCGTGGCGGATTCGTTCGCCGCCGTGAAGCTGCTCTTGCTTGCCACGCCGACCGGCCGGCGCCGACGGCGACGCATCATCAGGCGCTGCTCGAGCGCCTCCTCGACGCTTACCGACGGCCCGTCGCCGGCCGCTGCTGCCTGCTGAAGCTGCACCTGGATGTTGAACAGCAGCCGCAGCGTTTCGATCTCGATGCGGTCCAGCATCGCCGAGAAAAGGTCATAGCTCTCGCGCTTGTATTCGACGAGCGGATCCTTCTGCGCATAGCCCGAGAGGCCGATTCCCTGTCGCAGGTGATCGATGGCAAGCAGGTGATCCTTCCACTGCTGATCGACGACCTGCAGCATCAGGTTGCGCTCGAGCCAGCGCATCGCCTGCTCGCCGATCTCGACCTCCTTGCCTCCGTAGCGCTGCGTGACCGCCTCGCGCATCGCTTCGACGACCTCTTCGTAGCCCGCGCGGGCGCGATCGACGTCAACGTTCGACAGGTCGACGCCAAAGATCGACTTCATCTCGCGCTCGAGCCCCGCCCAATCCCAGTCGTCCGGATTCGCATCCGGCCCGCCGAGGTAGCGCTCGACGAGATCCTCGGCGACATCGCCCGCGATGCCGAGCACGCGCTCGCGCTGGTCGGCGCCTTCCAGCAGCTGTCGACGCATCGTGTAGATCGTCTCGCGCTGCTTGTTCATCACGTCGTCGTATTCGACCGTGCGCTTGCGGATGTCGAAGTTGTGTCCTTCGACGGACTTCTGCGCTCCCTCGACGCGCTTGGAGACCATCTTCGACTCGATCGGCACGCCGTCGGTCATCCCCAGCCGGCGCATCAGCTCTTTCACGCGGTCGCCGGCAAAGATCCGCATCAGATCGTCTTCGAGCGAGAGGAAGAACCGCGATAGACCCGGATCGCCCTGGCGACCGGAACGTCCACGGAGCTGGTTGTCGATGCGCCGCGATTCGTGGCGCTCGGTGCCCAGAATGTAGAGACCGCCGCGCTTGACGACCTCCTCATGCTCGTCGGCAACGACGCGCTTGGCCTTTGCGAGCTCGTCGAGCCATCGCGGATCGTCCGGCTCGATCGTCGACGGATCGATCTCCTGCTTGCGCAGTGCCTCCTTGGCAAGGAACTCGGGGTTTCCACCGAGCACGATGTCGGTTCCGCGGCCCGCCATGTTCGTGGCGATCGTGACGGCGGCGAGCCGGCCGGCCTGGGCGATGATCTCGGCCTCGCGCTCGTGGTGCTTGGCGTTCAGGACGTTGTGCGCGATCTTGCGCTGCGTCAGGTGCTTTGAGATCTCCTCGGAGTTCTCGACCGACACCGTACCGACCAGAATCGGCTGGCCCTTCTTGTGGACCTCTTCGATCTCGTCGGCGACCGCCTTCCACTTCTCGCCGATCGTCCGGTAGATGATGTCCGGCGAGTCGTCGCGGATCATCGGACGGTGGGTCGGGATAGCGACGACGTCGAGGTCGTAGATCTTGTGGAATTCGCCTGCCTCGGTCTCGGCCGTACCCGTCATTCCACCGAGCTTGGCGTACATGCGGAAGTAGTTCTGGAGCGTGATCGTGGCGAGCGTCTGGTTCTCTGCCTCGATCTTCACACCCTCTTTGGACTCGACGGCCTGGTGCAGGCCATCGGACCACCGGCGGCCCTGCATCAGGCGTCCCGTGAACTCGTCAACGATGATGACCTCGCCATCCTTGACGACGTACTCCTTGTCGCGCCGGTAAAGCGTGTGGGCCTTGAGCGCCTGCGAGACGCAGTGGAGGACCTCCATGTTCACGGGGTCGTAGAGGTTGCCGACGCCTAGGATTCGCTCCGCGTGGTCTACGCCGGCCTCGGTGAGCGTCGCTGTGTGCTGCTTCTCGTCGACCTCGAAGTCGACGCCGGCTTTGAGCTTGGGGATGACGTCGTTCGCCATGTAGTAGCGATCCGTCGATTCCTCGCTCGAGCCCGAGATGATGAGCGGCGTTCGCGCTTCGTCGATCAGGATCGAATCGACCTCGTCGACGATGGCGTAGTGATGCGCGAGCCCGAGCTCGGCGAGCGTCAGGACGTTCGGCTCGGCTTCTTCGCCGTCGTTCTCTCGCCAGGCGATCGGCAGCGACCGCTGCACGAGCGACGCGATGTCGAACTTCATGTTGTCGCGCAGGTAATCAAAGCCGAACTCGTTGTTCGTGCCGTATGTGATGTCTGCGCCGTAGGCCTGCTGCCGCTCGGCGTCCGAGAAGTCATGCTGGATGCAGCCGACGGTCAGTCCGAGCGCCTTGTAGATCCGGCCCATCCACTCCGCGTCGCGCCGCGCCAGGTAGTCGTTCGTTGTGACGACGTGCACGCCGCGGCCGGCGATCGCGTTCAGGCTGGCGGCGAGCGTCGCGACGAGCGTCTTGCCTTCGCCGGTGCGCATCTCGGCGATCTTGCCGGAGTGCAGCACGGCGCCGCCAATCAGCTGGACGTCAAAGTGGCGCATCTCGACGGTTCGGAGCGCCGCCTCGCGGACGCGGGCGAACACCTCGGGGAGCACCTCGTTGAGCGCCTCGTCGAGGATTCCGCCTTTCTTGGCCTTCTCGCGCGTGATGCGCGCGGGGTCCTCTCCAAGAATCCGCATCAGCCGCTCGCGAAACTCGGGAGTCGTCCGCAGCAGCTCGCCGTCGGACAGCTTCTTCACCTCGGGTTCGAATGCGTTCACTTGCTCGACGAGCGGTCGAAGGCGCTTTACCTCGCGTTCGTTCGAACTGCCAAAGACCTTCGCCAAGAGCTTGTTGATGTTCATACTTTCCTCAGACCACACTCCCCCGAAAATGACCGACTCGCAGAACCGACTGATTGTACGGAACCGCGTCAAAAGCGGTCAAGGTAGCGCGACAGAAAGCACGACGACCGCGGATCAGAGTCGATCCGCGGTCGTCATCACGTACTCGAAATCGCCGGCTACTTTGCGTACTCGGCAGGATCGACGGGCTCGTTGTTGATGCGAACCTCGTAGTGACAGTGCGGTCCCGTCGACCGGCCTGTCGAACCGACCTTTCCGATCTCGTCGCCACGGCGAATCCGCTGACCCGACTCGACGTCGATCTGCGAAAGGTGGCCGTAGCGGGTCGTGAGCCCGTTGCCGTGATAGATCACGACGATGTTGCCGTAGCCGCTGCGGGCCGCCGCGTACAACACGACGCCGTCCGCGGTCGCGGTTACCGGGCTCCCCCAGGCGGCCGCGATGTCCTGGCCTTCGTGGCCCTCGTACCCACCGCCGCCGAACGGATTGTGCCGAACGCCGAATCCGTCCGTCAGGTTGCCGACGACCGGCCAGCCCGTCGGAACGGTCAGGATCTTGAGCTGCTGATCGCGGTACGAATCCGCCATCTGCCTCAGTTCGCGCTCGAGGTCCTCGGTACGCCGGCTGAGATCAGGAATGTCGATGTTGTCGACTCCGTCCGGTCCGCCCGTCGCATTCGGATCCCCTGCCTCGACCACAGGCTGATGGTTGATCTCGCGCGAGAGACTCTGCGCGATGTCCGTCGCAAACGTGATCCGGCTGTTCAACCGGTCGTAGTTCGCACGAACCGCGTCATTCTCGCGCCTGAGGCGCTCGTTCTCAGATTGTACCGAGGCCAGCTGGTACTCCAGCATGGCGTGCTTTGCGAGGCGGTAGACCCCGAAAAGCGTTGTGACTGTGACTGCTGCGACGACGATGAGAGCGGTGCGTATGAGTGTCTGCGAGATTCGTACTTTGCGCAGCTTAGACTTTGCCGACGGAGCTACGATAAATGCGTAGAACTCCCTATCCTGGGCCATCTAGTCTCTCTCCTTGGCTCTTGTCCAGAGTATGGGGATACCCGACCATTGCCTAATGTTCGCTACAATAATTCCCCTACGATCAAACATCCGTCCGGAGGGCTTCCGAAGCCCAAAAAGCAAACCAGTACCGTGCGAAAAACCGATACGACCTGATTCGTTATGACGATTGAGGCGGCGACCATACTACATGCGTCGCGGACATGGCAACCCATGATTGTGCGGGTTTCTGCGAGCGGGAATCGTACGCGGTGTGTACAAAAACGACTCGGGTCGCGAGGACCATTGAGCCCTCGCGACCCGATTTCGAATGCCCGTCAGCGAGCGCGTGTGTCAGAGCGTCTCGGACTGGCTCTTGTCGCTGAACAGCTTTGACACCAGCCAAAACACCAGGACGACAACGCCGACGATGATCGCCGCCTTGATCACCAGAACGACCAGCGCAATGGTCAAGCCGACGAGCCCGAGTATGAATGCCGCGATCTTTGTGGCGATCGCCAACGCGATGATCGAGACAATGGTTCCGACAACAAACTTGATGATCTTCATGGCTGTTCCCTCGTTCCCCTTCAAGCTGTTCAGGCTGGGTCAGGACCGTCGGGCCGGCTCGCGCCAGGCCGCACCGTGATATCGGCATACGACGTCTTCAACGAAACCCGGCGCTGTGTCGATGCGGCGCTCGCCGCCTGTGCAAATGCCGGATCGATTCTCACCGTCCCGTGACCGGCCTCCTCGGGCCTGATGTCATAGTTCTGACCCGCAGGAAGACGTACGTCGATGTCGCCGTGTTCGTTCGAAACTTCGACGTCGCCGTCGTGCCTGGCCGCCGCTGACAACCGGACCGGATCGAAACTCGTCTTGACGCGACAGTCGCCGCTGAAATCGTTGACGAGCACCTCGCCGTGATCGTTCTCTATGTCCACCGCGCCGGCGACCTCGCGCGCCTTCACGTCGTCGTGGTCCGTCTTGACGGTGAGCGCCCCGACACGCAGCGCGTTCACATCCGTGTGCGATGCCTCAACGCTGAGCGTGCCGGTGACGTCGATCGCCTCGACCGAATCGTGCGACGTATGGATCGTCACGTCGCCGCGAATGTTCTTGACCTTCACTCCGGTGCGCTCTCCCGCGACGCTCACGCGCGCGAGCTGTGCGTCAACAGGCGGCGCCACGGTATCGATCGTGACCGTCGCGGAGTCAACGCTCACCAGATCGATGGACCTGGAGACAATCGTCTTGAGCTCGACCGAGTCCGCATCTTCGATCCGAATTGCTCCGTCGTAGATCGACGCGGCGATGTCATTGCGCCCGTTGATGCTGAGCGAGCCCGACGACCGCGTGACGGCAACCTTGCCCGAGTCGTTCTTGATCGTGACGGCGGACTTCACGTCGTGCATTGTGATATCGGAGTGCGTCGACTCGATGTCGACTCCGCCCGTGGTCGAGGCGACGTCAGCGATGACGATGTTGCCGTGCGCCTGGGACAGGCTGATTGCCGCGCCCCGCGGAACCGAGATGCGCATGTCCGTTTCGATCTGATGGTCGATCTCGTTCCGATTCGTGCCGACGGACACGCCACTTGCCGACGCTGCGACGCTCATCTGGAGCGATCCGACGACCTTGTCGGCCGCCGCCTTGTCGTATGCGCGAACCTTGGGCGTCAGCTCGACCGTGACGGTGTCGCCGTCCACGCCTTCGACCGTCACCGCGCCAAATCGATTGGCGATGGTTACCGTGCCGGACGCCGGCAGGGTCGCCTGCTGCGTGACCTTGTCGAACACGAACTCGTTGCCGAACAGGTTGTCGCGGAGCTTGCCGAGCCCGGATGGCATCGCGATGTTCGCGATGATGTTCGGATTCGCCTCGGCCAGCCTGTTGGCTGCAAATCCGGACGCGACGATCATTCCGACGAGAGCGACCTTGCCAAAGCTGAGGAGCGCGGGACGCTCACCAAGCTCGGCTCGCTTTGTGTAGTGCCTGAGCACTTCGACGAGACCGACGACGCCCAGCAGAATCGGCCAGTACCGCCCGTAGAGTGCCAGCGGATTCATCGCCGACTGGAGCGTCGCTGCCAGCGCGAGACCACCAAGGATCAACAGCAGCGCGCCGGCCCAAGGGCTGCGCGGCTGCCGCTTGAGCGCAAACCCTGCCAGGCTGCCGGCGCCGATCAGAATCGGAAGGACCGGCCAGAACCGGGAAACCCAAGAAAACAGGGCGGTTGTGGTCGGTGCAAGGGCGAATACCGCCCCGCAGAGACACAAAGCCAGCCCGATACCCAGCGATCCGCGTCGCCACATGGTGCCGATCTCCTTGTTACCTGCGATCGTTTCTAGCGATCGATCAAATTCGACGTAGAGCGTGATTCGCCGTAGTCAGCCGTGCTGGCGCCCATGTCGTCTGGCAGCATCGACGAGACGACGGAGCGCGGCGGCGTGTTGAACGATCGAGGCTCTTCGGTCCTGAGACTCCGGAAATACGAATAGATCATGTACGCGCCGGCAAAGAAGAGCATGATCGCCCACAGCCGGCCGGTCGACAGCCCGAACGGAATCGCAGGGAGCGTGGCGAGTACCGCGATGAACGCGACTGCAAGGAGCGCAACGCCCCACAACGGCTTGTAGCGTGCAAACGCCCACTTCAACCGGCGCTCGTCCTCGGTCGGGTCCGCGCCCGCCGCGATTGACCGAGCCGACCTGTTCGCGTCGATGATCGAATAGAGATAGAACACCGCGCCGCCGAAACCGAAGAACTCGATGTTCGTCGCGTCGGCGACCTGGAACAGGCCGACCGTTCCGACGAAATGCAGCAAAGCCTTCAGATTCTGACGGTTGTAGACCGCACCGAGTCCGGGTATGAATGCGAGCAGCGTTGCCTTGACGGGGCTCGGAGCCGATCGACCCGTGCCCGGTCCGTACGCAGGCGGCGCAGCGATCATCGCGATGGGCGGACGCCTGAGGGCGTCGACTCCCCGCACGATGCAGTCTTCGCAATACGGCTGACCCTTGATGCGGTGATCGCACGCAGCGCACAGCGAGCGGCTACAGCCAAAGCAGTTGACCGTCGCGGCACTGGTGGGGTGAAAAACGCAATACATCAGGGGTCCAATCCTTTCGCTCTGTTCTAACAGTCTCTACGCTGCCCCCGCGTGGGCGGTTCCCGCCGATCCCTTCTGATTCGGGCTTGCGGGTGCTGCCTGCTGATCGGTGTCGTTCTTCTGCTGACCGTCCTCTTCGAAGATCTCGTCGACGTCCGAACGGATGCGCTGAACCTCGAGAATCACCTGGTCCGTCTGTGCGGCGAGATCGGCAGAACGGCTGTACACGCGCGACGTGACGCGCGCGGCGTTGGCGTAGATCGACGATGGCGCAAGCCCGCCGTTCGTCACGAGCATCGAGAACGCCGTGACGATCACCGCGGCCGTCGCAAAACGCGGCGCCCACACGGGCCCGGCGTAGAGCGCGAACACGCGGCGGACGCGACCGAGCATGCGCGTTGCGCGCGACTGCTTGGCAAGCGTCGCGCTCGTTGTTTCGGCCAGAATGCGCGCCATCAGACCATCGGGCACCTCGAGCTCCTCGCTGAAGTGGACGCTGTGGCATGCGGTAACTGCAAGTGCAACACCCGAAACGACATCCGAACACGAAGCGCACGCATTCGCGTGGTCCTCGAACGCGTGATAGACGCTGGCTTCCAGGAAGCCGTCGAGAAACTCCGTCACGAGCGCGGCAAAGCGCTCGCAGTCGATCGGCGGATGCAGCGCCGGAATCACGATCGCCCGCGACATGACCTCGAGCGACGGCTCGGTCTCGGGAAGCTCGGTGCAGACCGAGATCGCGCCCTCGACCGTCGCAAGCAGCGACCGGCAATCCGAACAGCCGATCTGGTGCTCGCGAAACTCGGTCAAGGTCGAGCCGGAAAGCTCGCCGTCGAGAAACGCCGTAATGAACTCTTCAAATTGTTGGCACTTCATATGATTGCTTCGCTTGAATCAAAGGTCCTCAACCGCAACGTGCATCCGCTTGAGTATCTTGGCAAGCTCGATGCGCCCGCGATTGATTCGTGATTTCACCGTTCCCTCTGGGATCTTGAGCAGTTCGACAATGTCCGCGTATGCGAGCTCTTCAATATCGCGCAGGATAACGCACTCCCTGAGCTCGGGCGTCAGTTTCTGGATTGCGCGATGCACCTGCAGCCGCCGCTCCTCGCGCTGCAGGGCCCGTTCCGGGCCGTCGAGCGACCCTCGCAGGTGATACTCGTGGTCGTCGAGCGAGTCGCTTCCATCCGTCGGCGTCCGCTGGCGGCGCCGGTAGTCGTCGATGATCAGGTTGCGGGCAAGACGCATCAGCCAGTTGCTGAGGTTGCCTTGCGACGCGTCGTACTGGCCAAGCGCCCTGTACACCCTGACGAACACATCCTGTGTCAGGTCTTCCGCACCCTCGTGATTGTTGGTAAAGCGATAGGCGAGATTGAAGATCCGGCGTGAATAGTCGCGAACGACCTGCTCCCAGGCGACCACGTCGCCCCGGATGCAGCGATCGACGAGCGCGCTGTCTTCTGTTACCAATGCGGCCAGTGCTCCCACGTGTCCTCGCTATGGCTGTGTCTGTAGTCCCGACACTGGGCCATAACGAACTGATTTCACGAAAAGTTCCGGTCGGAATCTCCTCCGCCGGCCAGTGAAGCGGCTTGCTGGAGCACGCTCACGGGACAAACACACGTCTCGTGTGCACGGTCGGCGGACGAATCCCTCGATTCTTGACCCCTCAAAATCTCATGGTGTAGAGTCCAACCGCCTTCATAATGCAAAAACCCTGTAATCGTAAAGGTTTATTGTGCACAATCGTTTGAAGATTCTCGCCGGCGCAGTTCTAGGCGTGGGTCTTATCTACTGGTTCGCGCGCGGCCTGGACGCAGCCGCGGTCTGGGCCACGATCAGTCGCGCAAACTGGTGGCTTCTGGCGCTCGCGACGGTGCTCACCGCGTCAACGTACCTGATTCGGGCGATCAGGTGGCAGGCGCTTCTGGAGCCCGTCCGTCCGGGCATCAAACTCTCGAATCTCTTTGCAACCACAGCACTTGGCTTCGCCGCGGTCTTTCTGGTCGGTCGAACGGGAGAGATCGTGCGGCCCGTGTCGCTCAGCTCCAAGGAGCACGTGCGACCATCCGCGAGCCTTGCGACGATCCTCGTCGAGCGCATCTTCGACATGGTCACGGTCGTGGCGTTCTTTGCCGTCGATCTGCTGATCTTCAAGCCGCCGCTCGCCGACGCGCTGACGATCGAACGCATTCGTCTGTCGGGCGGGATTCTCCTCGGCATCGCCATCGGCAGCATTTTTGGCCTCGTGATGCTGTACCGCCACCGGGTCGGCGCGGTGGACTTCCTGAACCGAATGCTGCATCCGTTCGGCCGCCGCATCCGCAAGGGCACGGTCAACGTCGTGTCGCACTTTGCCGAAGCACTCTCGATCCTGCACGACCGCAAGGAGTTGTTCGTAGTGGCGTGCTGGAGCCTGCTGCTGTGGATCGTCTGCGCAGTCGTCAACTCACTTGTTTTCAACGCTTTCGGACTGCATCTGTCGCTCTCGGGCGCGATCTTCGTGCTGGGATTCGGCCTCGTCGGTTCGCTGGTTCCCACGCCAGGCGGCGCCGCGGGCGCGTTCCACATGGCCACAGCCGGCGGGCTGATGATGCTCGGCACCGGCGAGAACGAGGCCAAGAGCATCGCCATCGTGCTGCACCTGATCGTGTTCGGATGCGCGCTGCCGCTCGGGATCTACTATGTGCTTCGGGGCGGGTACTCGCTCAGCCGGCTGCGCGCCGCGCTCAGCGAAGACCTCAACTCGATCCCCGATTTTTCGCCAAACGCCGGCTACGAACCCGGGATCGGCGCGATCGCGCCGGCCGAGGAGCTCCCTGCCGACCGTTGATCCGCTCCCGAAAACGCCTATGAAATGTCCCTTTTGCGCAAACATGGAAGACAAGGTCGTCGACTCCCGCGAAAGCCGCGAGGGTGACGTCATCCGGCGACGTCGAGAGTGCCTGAAGTGCGAGCGCCGGTTCACCAGCTATGAACGCATCGACCAGGTTCCCTACATGGTCGTCAAGAAGGACGGGCGGCGCGAGCCGTTCGACCGCGAGAAGATCATGGCGGGACTCCTGCGCGCGTGCGAGAAACGTCCCGTGGCGACCGCCAAGCTGGAGTCGATCGTCAACGCGATCGAGAAGTTCGTTCAGGACAGCAAGGACCGCGAACGTCCCACGCAGCGCATCGGCGAGATGATCATGAAGAGGCTCAAGGAGATCGACAAGGTTGCGTATGTTCGCTTTGCCAGTGTCTACCTCGAGTTCAAGGACGTCTCGGAGTTCATGAGCGAACTGCGCACGCTCGTTCGCAACACGGGCCGCAAGGCATAGGCGCCGTGGAATCTCGCGCATGACCGACGAACCATCCGCCGGCGAGAGCCCGATCAAGATCCCGGACAACCTCCCGGTTCTGGCGCTCCGGGACATCGTCATCTTCCCGTACATGATCGTGCCGCTCTTTGTGAGCCGCGACCGGTCGATCGCCGCCGTCGAGCAGGCGCTGTCCGACAACCGGATGATCCTGCTCGCGGCGCAGCGCGACGCCGCGATCGAAGAGCCCAAGAACGGCGACCTCTACACGATCGGCACCGCGGCGATGATCATGCGGATGCTGAAACTGCCGGACAACCGGATCCGCGTCCTCGTCCAGGGCATCAGCCGCGTTCGCGTGTCGCGGTACCACTCGGGTGACGTCTACCTTCAGGCTTCCGTCGAACCGATCCCGGACGCGACCGTTCCCCAATCGCTCGAAATCGAAGCGCTTTCGCGAAACGTCCGAAACGATCTCGAGCAGGCGATCGCGCTTGGAAAGCCCGTGTCGCCCGAGGTGATGACGATCGTCGTAAATATCGACGATCACGGGAGATTGGCGGATCTCGCGGCATCGAACCTCGAGCTCAAGGTCGAAGATGCGCAGTCGGTGCTCGAGCGCATCGATCCGCTCGACCGGCTCAAGCGCGTGCACGAACTGCTGCGCCAGGAGATCGAGCTGCTCACCGTGCAGCAGCAGATCCACACGCAGGCGCGCGGCGAAATCGACCGATCGCAACGCGAGTTCTACCTGCGGCAACAGCTGAAGGCGATCCAGATGGAGCTCGGCGAGGGGAATGAGCTCGCCGAGGAGGCCGCGAGCTACCGCGCACGTGTCGAGGAGTCCGGAATGCCCGAGGCGGTCGCCGAAGAGGTCGAGCGCCAGATCCGAAAGCTCGAGCGCATGCATCCCGACGCCGCCGAGGCGACGACGATGCGCAACTACCTCGACGTCATCACGCAGTTGCCGTGGTCCCGCACGAGCGACGAATCGCTCGACCTCGCGCGAGCGCGCGAGATTCTCGACGAGGACCACTACGGGCTCGAGAAGGTCAAGGAGCGCATCATCGAGGCGCTCGCCGTCCGCATCCTCAAGCCGGATGCGAAGGGACCGATCCTGTGCCTCGTCGGCCCTCCGGGTGTCGGTAAGACGTCGCTCGGCCGGTCGATCGCGCGCGCGACAAACCGTGAATTCCAGCGATTGAGTCTCGGCGGTATCCACGACGAAGCCGAGATCCGCGGCCATCGGCGAACCTACATCGGCGCGATGCCGGGCCGGATCGTGCAGGCGATACAGACGGCGGGAACCCGTAACCCATTGATAATGCTGGACGAAATCGACAAGGTGGGCGCGGATTTCCGCGGCGACCCGTCGGCTGCGCTCCTCGAGGTGCTCGATCCCGAGCAGAACTACTCGTTCCGAGACAACTATCTGAACGTGCAGTTCGACCTGTCGTCGGTGTGGTTCATGACCACGGCAAACGTGCTCGACACGATCCAGCCGGCGCTCAGAGACCGGATGGAGGTCATCCGGCTTGCGGGCTATACCGAGGTCGAGAAGCGCGAGATTGCGCGCCGGCACCTGATTCCGCGCCAGATGTCGATGAACGGCGTCACGGCGCGCAACATCAAGATCACCGACCGGGCCATCGGCATGCTGATCGGCCAGTACACCCAGGAAGCCGGGCTGCGCCAGCTTGAGCGCGAGATCGGGAAGATCTGCCGAAAGGTCGCGCTCCACGTTGCGTCGTCGGTCGAGCGGAGAAAACGGGCGACTCGTGTCGTCGTCACGCACCTGAACATGCACGAGTACCTCGGACCGCCCCGACCCATTTCAGAGGGCGGGATGAAGCGCAACGAAGTCGGCGTCGTGACGGGCCTGGCGTGGACGGCCGTCGGCGGCGAAGTGCTCTACGTCGAAGCCCTCCTCTACAAGGGCAAGGGCGGGTTGCAGCTGACGGGCCAGCTCGGCGACGTGATGAAGGAGTCGGCACAGGCGGCGTTTTCATATGCCAAGGCGCACGCCGCCGAGTTCGGTCTCGATCCGCTCGCATTCGAGCAGGTCGATATCCATATTCATGTGCCCGAAGGCGCGATACCCAAGGACGGACCGTCGGCGGGCATCACGATGGCGACGGCGCTGATCTCGGCGCTGTCGAAGCGCGCCGTGCGGAAGGACGTCGCGATGACGGGCGAGGTCACGCTGCGCGGGAACGTCCTCGCGATCGGCGGAGTGAAGGAGAAGGTCCTCGCGGCGCATCGCGCGCGATGCAAGACCGTCCTGCTGCCGGCTGGCAATCGGCGCGACGTCGACGAGGTGCCGCCCGAGATCGCAAAGGACCTGAAGCTGGTGTTTGTCGAGAACGTCGCGCAGGTGCTCGAGCACGCGCTCGTGGCGTCGACCGACGGCAAGCGCGCGGCGCGTCGACCTAAAGCGAAAGTCCGACGAGGACAGGCTCGGGCGCGAGGGTGACGCCGAAACGGTCGGCGACCGCCGAGCGGATGTCACGCGCGAGCGCGACGATCTCGGAAGCCGTTGCGCCTCCTCGATTTACGATCGCGAGGGCGTGGCGCGACGAGAGCCCGACGTTCCCCTGTCGATAGCCCTTCGAAAACCCGGAGTTCTCGATCAGCCACGCCGCCGACAGCTTGACGCCGGTCGGAGATGGAAACCGAGGCGCGTCGTCGGGAAACCGGGCGGAGACGTCGCTGCTGACGACGGGATTCACAAAGAACGATCCGGCGCTCCACGTATCGGTGTCGGCATCGTCGAGCACCATCGCCTTCCGGCGGCGAATTTCGAGCACGGCGTCACGGACCTCGCCGAGCGACGGATCGCCTGCTCGATCCGCGAAATACTGCTGAAGGTCCCGGTATCGGATCGCAGGTTTCGCGTCGACGGCGAGCGTGAACGAGACAGCCGTCACCACGTACCGGCCACGATCCGCCGACTTGAAGCGGCTGTCGCGGTAACCGAAACCGCAGTCGGCGCCATTAAAGCGAACGTCCGTCAGGGTGCTCAGATCGATCGTATCCACGGTCGATATGGTCTCGGCAACTTCCTGACCGTAGGCGCCGACGTTCTGGATCGGCGTCGCGCCGACGAGGCCCGGAATGCCGGACAGGCACTCGACGCCGCCGTAGCCTTGCGCGACCGCTCGCGCGACGAATTCATCCCACACGACGCCGGCGCCCGCTCTCACGTGCGCGTGCGATCCGGCCAGTTCTACGTCGATCGCGTGCATCGCAAGGTGAACGACCAGGCCGGGAAACCCGTCGTCCGCGACGAGCAGGTTGCTGCCGCCACCGAGAATCAGCACCGGGAGCTCGCGATCGCGTGCCCACGCGATCGCCGCGGCCAACTCGTGGCGCGTCGCCGGTCGGCAGTAGAACCGCGCCGGTCCCCCGACGCGCAGGGTCGTGTGTTCAGCGAGCGGCACGCCCTCGACGATCTGTGGCCCCTGGTCCATCAAGAGCGCAAATCCTAGCACAGCCACGGTTTGGCGTTGTCCACCGTCATGCGATCGGCGACCCCGGCGGGCCCCATTCCTTGCCGGATGCCTGCGCGATCAGGCTCGCAAGCAGAAAGCCCTCCTCGTAGTCGTCCGGCGAGAACTTGATCACGGAATTCCATCCACGCACGGTGCAGCGCTGCCCGCCAAGCATCCCGGTGCGCCGGGGAAGCGTCTCGAGCGTCGCGATGTCGCCCCACGCGATGCGGCGTGTCGAGAACATCGCCTCGTGCTCGATTCCGTCAGGTCCGACCGTGATGTTCACGCGAACCGCCGAGAGCCCGCCGAGCATCAACACCGCCGCGGCGAGACCTGCGGGAATGGCCGCGAGAATCATCTCGGCGATGAAGCTCACGACGGCGACGCCCGCAAGCAGCGTCGCGGACGCGAAGAAGAACCACGCGAACTTTGCGCGGAATGGAAACTCGTGGGCCTCGTCGAGCGACGGCCGTGCCGATGCGATCTCGTCATAGAGGTCGACGCGCACCTGCGGGCCGCCATACCCGAACGTGATGACCTCGCCGCCCTTGAGGCGCGCGCGATCGACCTTCTTGTCGTCCACGAACGTGAAGTTCGTCGACCCGACGTCGACGACGACGCACTTTCCGCGCTCGACACGGATCTCGGCGTGCCGCGACGACGCGCGCGTGTCGTGCAGCCCGAGCCGGATGTCGCGGTCTCGAGCCCGACCAATTGTCAGCGTCGCCGCCTCGAACAGCAGTCGCTTGCCTGCGAAAGCTCCTGTCAGGTGCGTGACGACGACCCGCATCGGGCCTCCTCACTCGTCAGATTCAGTGAACTCTTCGACGCCGACGTCGCCGTTTTCGCCGCGGACGAGCACCTCCACACGGCGACCGGCGTCGTCGAGGAACTTCTCGCACTCGACAGAGAGGCGCATTCCCTTCTCAAAGAGCGTGATGGTCTCCTCGAGCGGCAGGTCGCCCTTTTGCAGGCGTTCGACGATTGTCCCGAGCTCGGCGAAGGCCTTTTCGAATGTGCGTGCCGCCATTGGTCAAGCCTCCGCTTTCTCGCCGACGATGACGTCCGGCCCCTTTGGCCCGAGGTTGAGCTTGCGGACGCGGGTGAGGCCGGCGGCGTGCATCCACTCGCGATACTCCTTCAGTGTGAAGACATCGCCCTCGTCGGTGTTCACGAGCTTGTTGATGCCGAACAGCAGCTGGTTCACAGGACCGGTCCGTGCGTCGTTTGGCACGAATTCGCCGATCAGAAGCATTCCGCCCGGCCGAAGCGCCCTGGCGCTCTTCCGGATCAGTCGTGCGGACTCCTTTCGCCCTTCGCTATGGCAGATGTGACCCAGAATCACGAGGTCGTACACCGCCTTGCCAAAGTCGGTGGTCCGGACATTGCCCTCGAGGAATTCGTAGCGATCGAGCGCGCCAAACTTCTTGACGAACCCGCGCGCGACGTCGAACACCTCGCCAAAGTCCAGCACCGTCGCGTGAATCTCGGGGTCCTCGGCAGCCCACGCGAGCGACCAGGCGGCCGAACCACCGGCGACGTCGAGCACGCGCTTGACCCTTGCCCGCGCGCGCGCGGGCAGCGCGAGACGTGCAACGCTCGACGCGCCAAAGCTCGTCGGAAAGAGCGCCGCGACGAGGCGCGGAAAGAACTCGCGCCCGAACGTCTCCTGGTCCACGGACCGGACGGGCTTTCCCGTCTTCACCGTCTCAACGAGCGAGTCCCACGACTGGTGGATCAGTTCCGTGTGCATCAGCATGTGGCCGAAGTACATCGGGCTGTCGGTGAGCAGAAACGCACGCGCGGTGGGCGTCAGCGAGTACTCGTCCTTCTTCTTTGCGAGAATGTCGAGCGATACGAGCACGTCGAGCAGCATTCGCACGCCGCGCTCGCTCGCCTTGACGCTGCGCGCGACGGCCCTCGCGGTCCGCGGCCCGGACGCAAGCGCGTCGTACAGCTTGAGCTCGAGCGAAGCCTGCAGTGCCTTTGTTCTGCCGAATGCCCAGAGCTGTTCAAAAAGGATCGAGGGATCAGGTTCCTTCGACGTCACGGGTTTCGTGGTTGCCATTGCCTCTCCTTCCAACGATTACTTGTGAATGAATTGACTCCAGACGACGTTACGCCGAGTCATCGCGCACGGCGTCGAACGTGCCGTCTGCGACGCGCACCGAGATTCGATCGCCGGAGCCGACCTGTTCAACGGAACGAACGATCGCGCCGTCTGACGAGCGGACCACCGCATATCCCCGCGCGAGCACGTCGAGCGGGCTGAGCGACGAGAGCGCGCCCACCAGCCTTCCGAGATCGAGCCTTCGACGCTCGAGCGCGGCGCTCGTGCCGCTTGCCATCAGGCCGTTCAAGGCCGCAAGCCGCGCCGTCTCGGCGAGTATCCGCCGTCTCGGGTCGAATGTTCGGATCGCCCGACCGGCGACCTCGGCCGCGCTGAGCGAGCTGCGAAGCGCCGCGCGTGCCGACTCGACGATGAACTCCCGCGCATCGTCGGCCTCCTGCATCAAGCGTGCGACACGCTTCGGCACGGCAGCGATCGATTCGGAGTGACGGAGGCTGCGCACGCCTGACCGCGCGTGGAGCACGCGGTACCGGACCGCATCGAGGGACGCTTGCCGCCGCCGGCGAATTCCCTCGAACAGCTCATCCGCCGACGCCGCAACGAGCTCGGCGGCCGCGGATGGCGTGGGCGCCCGCAAATCCGCCACGAAGTCCGCGATCGTGAAGTCGGTCTCGTGCCCGACAGCGGATATCACGGGCACCACAGATGCAGCGATGGCGCGCGCGACGATCTCTTCATTGAACGACCACAGGTCCTCGAGCGAGCCTCCGCCGCGCCCGGCGATGATGACGTCCACACGCCCGCTCGACGACAGCATCTCGATCGCCGCCGCGATTTCGCGCGCGGCGCCCTCTCCCTGGACACGTGTCGGCGCGATCAGCACCGAAACGGACCTGTTTCGCCTGCCGAGCACGCGGAGCATGTCGCGGAGCGCCGCGCCCGTCGGCGACGTGACGATTCCGACCGTGCGCGGCAGCATCGGGATAGGGCGCTTTCGATCGGCGTCGAACAGCCCTTCATGCTCGAGGCGCTCTTTCAACTGCTCGAACGCAAGCTGGAGCGCGCCGATGCCGACGGGCTCGATCGACGTCACGATGATCTGGTACTCGCCGCGTGGTTCGTAGAGCGACAGTTTGCCGCGAACGCGCACCTTCAGCCCGTCTTCGGGCTCGAACCGTATGTATCTGTTGGAGTTGCGGAAGCTCGCGCAACGAACCTGCGCGCCTTCGTCCTTCAGCGTGAAGTACCAGTGGCCGGAACTGTGGCGCTTGAAGTTCGAGATCTCGCCTTCGATCCAGACCTCGGCAAAGCGCCGTTCGAGGATCTGCTTGATCTCGGCGGTGAGCTCGGTGACCGTCAGCGGCTTTGGCGCTTCGAGAAGCGAGTCGAGCATCGAGATCTGGCTGGGCATTCGCCGGTCACCCCCAAGACACAGAGCGCGAGCCGGAACCCGGCTCGCGCTCGCGACCTACGTTGTGGAACCGAAGAGCCCGCTCGCTACGGCATCTGCGCGCCGGGCGGAATGATCGCGACCTGGATACCGCCCTCGGCCGCCGTCTTCTCCTCGGATCGAATCTCGATTCGCGCCGGGTCGATGCCCTTCTCGCCGACGAGGTAGTTCCGGGCATTCTCGGCACGCTGTCGCGCGAGACCCGTCCGCTCGGACGCCGTCGACTTGCCCGTTATGACGATTCGCGCCGTGACGTCCTTGGCCGCCCGCAGGTTGACGTCGTCGAGGATCGACTTGTTGGCGTTGTTCAGCCGTCCGCCGTTCATCGGGAAGTTGATGATGTCGGGCAGAATGACCGGCTTCACGATCGCGATCTGCAGTTGGCTGCCGCAGCCGGGAATCTCGGGAGTCGTGACACCGACGGTGATGAAGTTGCCGGCGACACCTGCCGTGTCGATCGTCGCAGACGAGCCGCTGTCGACGAGGCGTCCTTCGCTGGTCGTCCACTGCAGCCCGAGATCGGGATAGCCGCCGTCGGCCCTCACCGTGACCTTCTCGCCCACGTTCACCTTCATGCTGGTCGCGACGAGCCCGAGGTTGGGCGGGCATCCGATGACCTCGATCGGCTTGACGATCCGCGCAAGCGCGCAATGCCCGTCGCGGCAGAACAGCTTGACGTCATACGTCCCGGGTACGAGACCCGTCGTATCGAAGTCGACGGCGTTGCCATGACCAAAGATGGCTCCGTTATCGGACCGCCACATGTACTCGATCGGCTTGTTGTTCAGGCTCTTGCCGGATGCAACGAGGTGCACTCGCGTGCCCGCGAGCACGCGGACACGGTCCGCATCCAGCGTGACGTCGGGCTTCTCGCCGTTCGGGTCCGAGCAGTTCTTGCCGATGCCGGTCTCAGGGGCGTTCTGGTTGTCCTGGGCGGATGCAATCGCAGAGAACCCCGCAGCCAGTACGAATGCGCCTGCCAGCACGCTCAGTCGAATGAACTTGGTCGTCACGGACGCCTCCTCGATCAGAACAGGGGAGTGGAAAATCGAATGGTTGTTGGTACCACAGCGCGAGGGCTGAAAGCAAACGGAAACTCCCTTCGCGGCGTGGTTTGACGCCCTGCTGGACACCCTGAAATCCTGTCGGTCCGGCGCGTGCGACCGGGCGGCGCGGTATGGTCCCGCCGAGGGATTCGCGTCGAGCCAAAGCGCTTGACATCGTCCACCCGCTCACTTACGCTCACGAAGTTCGCGCAAGTGTGTCCGCGTGGATAATTTATCGGCTAATCTCCCCTACTCGGAAAGCACTATGAATCGACATTCGATGGTGTCCCGGTTGGTTGCTGTTCCGGTCGCCCTTGCCCTTTCCAGCGTCGCTGCGTTTGCGCAGTCGCCCGTCGGATCCGCCGCGGTCACCGGACCGGTGCGAGTCGACGGCCAGAACGTCACCGGGACGGTGCAGGTGAACAATGCCGCGCGCCTGTCCACGGGCGATGAAGCGTCGGTTTCGATGAGCCTCGCGCGTGGCGGCGAGGTCAAGCTCGCCGGCCAGGCAGACATCGTGGCGACGACCGATGCGATCGGACCGCGTATTCAGGTGGTCTGCGGCGAGGTCAACCTGCTCAACACCGGGCCTGCTACGATCGTCTCGGCGAACGGCGCTCGGGTTTTCGCCCGCGCAGGCAAGGTGGTCGTGACCCAGGGGACAAAGACGACCGTTGTGAAGAAAGGCAAGACAAAGGACTTCGACGGCGGACTGGTCGTTGCCGTATCGGAGCCCGGATCGGACGTCGTTGTGAAATCCAACGTAGCGTGCGACTGTAACTGTGGAAACACAGGGAGGCCTTAGGATTATGCGACTCCTTCGCTCTATTCGCCCTGCAAGCTTGCTCGTCGTTCTTGCGTTGCTCACATTTGGCGTTGCGCATCCCGCTAGCGCCCAGGCGCCTGGCGCGCAGCTGACGGTCACTGGTGGCGACAAGGTCAAGATCGACGGACTTGACGCGGTGTCCGGCTCGACGGTGTTCACGGGAAGCCGTGTCACGACGACGTCTGGAGTCACCGCGCAGATCATGTCAGCCGGATCGCGTGTGACCATTCAGCCCGAGACGGATGCGACGGTTGTCTTTGCCGGCTCGTTCATGCGCGTCGACGTCATCTGCGGCGTTGCCAATGGCGATCCCGCGCCCGGCGCGGCGTTCGAGCTGATCACGCACGGCGACACGAGCGTGTTCGTTGCCTCGGGAGCCGTTCAGGTCGAGGCCGAAGGCAAGATGACGAACCTTGCGGCGAACCAGACGCAGACGTTCGAGGACGGCGTGCACATCCGGACAACGGGTGCTTCGTCGTTCGAAGCGTCGACGCTCCTCTGCTCGTGCCTCTGCGCTGCGCCCGTCATCTTCCCGGTGATCGCAGTGCCGTTCCCGGTCGCTCTCGTTGCGCTTCTGATCGGCGGCGGCGCGGCTGCCGTCGCGGTGCCGATCATCATCCACAACGACAACCCGCAGATCATCGTCAGCAATCCGTTCCCGGCCTGAGACGTAGCGAATCGAAACTGACGAAGGGCGCCGGCGACGGCGCCCTTCGTGTTTCCACAGGCTGTCAGGACTTTCGGCTCGAGCGCCGGCGTGTACGCTTGCGCGCCGACAACGTCCTGGCGAGCGACGACAGGTTGCGGTCGACATCCGCGGCGACGCTCGCGTCCGCGACGCGGCCGAATCGCACCAGGTGGTAGAGCTCCGTCAACCGCTCGACCTCGACGATCCGTGTCTCGCGCGCGAACTCGCGCGGCGTGACGTCGATCGGCCTCGCAATGCCCGAGCGTGCGAGGATCGACTGCATCTGGCCATAGAAGCCCATTGCAAAACGCTCGGGCGGTAGACGCCTGCGCCCGAACCCACGCCAGCGCCAGACGGGAATCACGAACGACCCGAGACTCCAGCCACGCGACTGCAGCACGAACAGCATGAATGCTGCGACACCAAGCGCGAGCAACGACACGATGAGCGCAAACACATGTTGTGGCGTCACATGCGCTCTGTACGCGGTCACCCTCAGCCATGCACTCACGTCGTATCGCCACTCGCGCCACTTCGACGTAATGGCCGATTTTACGCCGAGCAGCCATTGCTGCGCCGACCTGAGCATCGAAATCTGCTCGCGGCTGTCGAGCGCGACCACGTACCGGATCCACATCATCTGGACCGCCTCGAGCGAATGCCGAAACTGCGCCGCCAGGCCGCCCGCGTAGCTGTTGAATCCAGCTGCAGGCGTCGGATCGAACTCGAGCCAGCGGTCCGCGCCGACGAAATAGACCTCGACCCACGAGTGCGCGTCGGACTGGCGCACCGTGTACGTGCCCGTCAGCGCATTGTACTCGCCCATCTGGAAACCGTTGACGAGCCTGGCGGGAACGCCCACCGATCGCAGCATGATCACCATCGACGATGCGAAGTACTCGCAGTGACCCGTTCGCGTGTTGAGCAGAAAGTCGGCGATCGGATCGATCGACATGTCGGATCGCTTCAGCTTGAGCGAATACGTGAACTGGGTTCGCAGAAAGGTCTCGATGCGACGCGCCTTCTCGATCGGCGTCGTGGCATCGCCGATGACTTCGCGCGCCAGCTGAGCGACGCGCGGATCCATGTCCACGCGGCCGAGACCGAGCTTTCGGACGCGCGCCGGCAGGTCCGTCGACGTGTCGGCCGCAAGCTGCGCGTCGGTCGGCGCTGACGTGTCCGACAGCGCCACGTACGTGAGCCTGCTCGACCTGTGGTCGGGCCCCGCAAGCGATTCGTTCCAGTCGACGGTGACGGTTCCGGGAATCCCGTCGAGCACGGTGGCGCGCGACGCCGCGAACACGGTCCGGATGGACAACGGCTCGAGATAGATCTTCTGCTCGAGCAGCTGGTCGATGCTCGTATTTGGTCGCAGCGCCGTGACCTGGACGACCGAGCGGCCCCCCGTGTTGATCTGGTTCGGGACGGCGGGCATGTCTCTCAGGTCGGTCGGTTTCTCTGCGCTCCACGTGCCGCGCGCGGGATCGTAGGTGTCGAGCGCGACACCTCGCCACCGCACGAACTTCTGCGGCGTCCGGTCGAGCTTCACGTACATCACGACCGCCGAGTTCAGCTTGATGCTCTCGATGTCGCCGAGCCGGACCTTGTCGGAAAAACCGCTCAACGTCTCGGTCGGACTGAAGATGCTGCCCAGCGCTCCGCCGCCGAACCGCGGCATCAACAGGAAGATCGGCAGGCTGACGAGGAGCACGAGGAACAACTGCGCGCCAGCGATCGACGAGAGGTACGGAGCCCGGCGCAGCGGCCTCGCCTTCTGACCGCGCAGCGCGTGCGTCTCCTCCTCCACCGTGGCCAGGTTGCGGTGCGACCGCGTGATCTCGAATGCGGACAACGTCGCGACAAAGAAGAACAGAAACAGTCCAAACGAGATCATGAACGACACGTCGATCGTCAGCGACGCCGCGAGCAGCACTTCGCAGAACGTCAGCGCGTACAGCCAGACCCAGTCGCTGTCGCGCTTGACCTGAAACAGCTTCACGACCGACAGAAACAGCGCAAACCTCGCGAGCGCGATGAACGGATTGCTGCCGAACAGAACCACGTCGACGATGCACAGCGGGATCGACAGCGTCGACAGGAGCACGGCCGTGCGGGACGAGAAGAGCCACTCGGCGTGATAGCGCTCCGTGTACCACGCTGCGCCGAGCGCGACGATGTAGAGCAGCGGCGTGACCGCGTCGAGCCGTCCCGTCAGCGCCAGCGCGAGAAAACCGGTCGCCACGAACAGAAACGAGCAGAGCGTGAAGTAGTTCTTGAACTTCATGCCTGCTCCAGATCCTCGAAGTAGACGACGTGAGCTGCGCGCCACACGCTCGCCGGAATCGATCCCTTCGGCGCGGAGGTGAACAGCACCTTGAACCTGTGGTCGTCGGAGAGCCCGGGGAGCGCGTCGAGCAGATCCCACGAGAACAGGTGGTCGTCGTCACCGTCAGATTCTGTCGGCTCGATCACGGCAAGCTCCGTCAGAATGCCGTAGAGGTGCCCGTTGCCGCTCCCCGGCGGCACACGGCTGGAAGGCGTCACGAATTCGACTTCGGAGCCCTCGGACGTGAAGTGCCGCGCAAGCGACGCCGCCATCTCGATCCCGCGCTCGAAACGATCCGCGAATCCGTCGGCGTTCGAACCGCGGCGCCTGCGTGGATCGAAGAAGATCGACAGGCGGAAGTCCTCTTCGAGAACCGTCTCGCGGACGATGAACCGCCGCGAGCGCGCCGACGCCTTCCAGTCGATCCGCCGAATGTGGTCCGTCGCGCGGTAGTCGCGGAGCGAATACAGATCGACGCCGTCGCCTCGAACGTGGCTCTCGGAGCTGCCGGAGAGCATCGGCAGCGTATGAAAGAAGTCGTCAACCTGGCGGACCGGCGGGAACACGACGATCTCGCCCGACGCCGTCACTTTGCGCCACTTCTTGAAGAACCCCGCCGGGAACTTTGTCGTGAGCGTGAACGCGTTGATCACGTAGCGGCCGCGCCGGGCAAACGTGTGCTCGACCACCTGCCGCACACTCGAGCGCGGCGGGACGACAATGAAGTGCGCAAGCTTGATCCCGGCGTCGATTCGCCGGCGAAATCGCCGCTTGCGTGGCGGAGGCGGTTCGCCGGCGCGCGTTGTGTTCGCCTCGACGGCGATCGAGCACGACGGCATCAGCGTCTTTCCGTTCACGAGCGAGACGGCGAGCTGCGCGGGATCGCCCGCAAATAGATGGTCGGGAAGGCGCAGCTGGACAACGACGTCGTGAAGCATCAGGCGCGCGATGTTCCCCGACACGACTACGAAAGCGAGCAGTGCAGCGAGGATCATGTAGAGCAGGTTGTTCTCGGTGTTCCATGCGGCGACGCCGACGACGACGATGATCGTCAGGTAGACGAATCCCTCGGGCGTGATCGCGGTTCGGATGCCAAAGCCCCACAGCTCCCATTTCACGCGGCGTCCGAGCTTTGGAACGATGTAGAGACCGCCTGCGAGGGCAAGCGCCAGTGCGCAGCCGGCCGACGTCGCTCCGAGCAGCCAGTCGCCCGTGCGCGAGAGCGCCGGCGAGATGACGGCGAGCACGAGCGCCGAGCCGAGAAGGACCATCGTGAGCGTGAAGTCGATCCACGCCCGTCGATCGATGCGGATGCCCAACGCCACGGAGACGGCCCCCTACAGCGGAACCTCGACGCCGCGAAGAATCTCGGTGATGGCCGCCTCGGCCTCGTTCGAACGCCGGAGACCCGTCGAGTAGCGCGAGTTCACGACGATGCGATGCGCGAGGACAGGACCGGCGACGCTCTTGATGTCGTCGGCAATGCAGTATTCGCGGCCGTCGACAAACGCGACCGCCTGCGCCGAATGGTACAGCGCAAGCGATCCGCGTGGACTGACGCCGAGATCGAGGATGTCGGATTCGCGCGTTGCCTTGACGATCCGCAGCAGGTAGTCCGCCAGCGCGTCGTCGACGCGCACGCGCCGCACGGCCGTCTGCATCTCGAGCACGTCCGCCGAGCTCATCACCGGATCGATCTGCACGCTCGGGTCGACGGACGTCTGTCGCAGCAGGATGTCCTTCTCGTCGTCGATGCCCGGATAGCCCATCCTGAGCCGCATCAGAAAGCGGTCCAGCTGGCTCTCGGGAAGCGGATACGTACCGTGATACTCGACCGGGTTCTGCGTCGCGATGACCATGAACGGGCTTGGCAGCTCGTAGGTATCGTTCTCGACGGTGACCCGCGCCTCGGCCATCGCCTCGAGAAGACAGCTCTGCGTCTTGGGCGTCGTGCGATTGATCTCGTCGGCCAGGATGAAGTTCGCAAAGATCGGTCCGCGCCGGTACTCAAACCGGCCCTCGGTCTGGTTGAACATCGTCAACCCGATGACGTCCGACGGAAGCAGGTCACTGGTGAACTGGATCCGGCGAAACGAGCAGTCGAACGACCGCGCCAATGCCTGGGCGAGCGTCGTCTTGCCGACTCCGGGTACGTCCTCGATGAGCAGGTGCCCACCTGCAAGCAATGCGGCGATCGAAAGGCGCACGACGTCGGACTTCCCGCGAATGACGCTTTCGATGCGATCCTGCAGCTGCTCGAGCTTTGCGGCGCTAGCGATCAAGCGTATCTCCTGTTGCCACAGACTTTTCAAAGTAACACACTGACACGCCGGCCGGCTCGAAAAGTTTCAAACGCATCGGCCGCTGCCGCACCCCGATTCGAACGGCGCTGGCCGCTACATTCCGAGGGCGTTGCCCGTCAGTGCCGAGAATGCCTCGAGATACTTTTCGCTTGTCTTCAGGACGACGTCGAACGGGAGCTCGGGCCCGGGCGTCTTCTTGTTCCAGTCGAGTGTTTCGAGATAGTCGCGCACGAACTGTTTGTCATATGAGGCGGGCGACGAGCCCGGCGAATACGTGTCCGCCGGCCAGAACCGCGACGAGTCCGGAGTCAGGCATTCGTCGACGATGATGATCTCGTCGCCGGCCCGGCCGAATTCGAATTTCGTGTCCGCGATGATGATGCCGCGGCCCCGCGCGTACTCCGCCGCCCTCGTGTAGATCTCGAGTGTGACGGCCCTCAGGCGCTCGGCTGTTTCGCGACCGACGATTTCCGACATCCGCTCGATCGAGATGTTCTCGTCGTGCTCCCCCTGTTCCGCCTTCGTAGCCGGCGTGAAGATCGGTTCCGGGAGTCGGTCAGCCATCCTCAGCCCTTCGGGCAGCTCGATTCCGCAGATCGCGCCCGTCGACTGGTAGTCCTTCCAGCCCGACCCGATGATGTAGCCCCGGGCGACGCATTCGGCCGGAAAGACGTCGGCGCGCCGGCACAGCATCGAGCGGCCTTCGAGCTGGCTGCGGAACCTGTGCAGCGACGACGGGAAGTCGTCGACCTCGGTCGCGACGACGTGGTTGGGAATCACGTCCTTCATCATCTCGAACCAGAAACACGAAATCTGGGTCAGGACCCTTCCCTTTTCGGGGATCGGCGTTGGCAGCACGACGTCGAACGCCGACAGCCTGTCCGTGGCGACGATCAGAAGGTGCTCGCCCACCTCGTAGATGTCGCGCACCTTGCCACGGGCGAGAAAACGGACGCCGTCCGCCTGGATGTCGGTCTGGATGATTGGTTGATGAATGGCCTTGTGTCCTGATCGAGATTCGCCGCGCGAGGGATGCGGGATTATTTGCCGGGTGGCCGCCGCTGTCAATCGCGCAATCCGCGCGCGCGGTGCGCGCCTGCCTGCGTGGCGCCGCCTGCTATAATGGCCGGATCATGGGATTCAAGCTCGCGTCCGATTTCGCGCCTGAGGGTGATCAGCCCGAAGCAATCAACCGTCTGGTGCAGGGTCTCGGGGACGGCGATCCGGCCCAGGTGCTGCTTGGAGTGACCGGCAGCGGCAAGACGTTCACGCTTGCGAACGTCATCGCGCGCGTGGACCGGCCGGCACTGGTGATGGCGCACAACAAGACGCTCGCGGCGCAGCTGTACCAGGAGTTCAAGACGTTCTTTCCGGAGAACGCCGTCGAGTACTTCGTCAGCTACTACGACTACTACCAGCCCGAGGCGTATATCGCCTCGACCGACACGTACATCGAGAAGGAAGCGACGATCAACGAAGAGATCGACCGGCTGCGAATGTCGGCGACGCGGGCGCTCTTTGAGCGTCGCGACTGCGTGATCGTCGCGTCGGTGTCGTGCATCTACGGCCTCGGCGACCCGGACGCGTACTACGGCATGCTGATCTTTGTCGAGAAGGGCCAGCAGATGACTCGCACGGGGCTGCTCAGGCGTCTCGTCGAAGTGCAGTACGCGCGCAACGACGTCGATTTCCAGCGCGGATCGTTTCGTGTGCGGGGCGACGTCGTGGAGATCTATCCGATCTACCAGGAGCAGGCGATCCGGATCGAGTTCTGGGGCGACGAGATCGATACGATCTCGACGGTCGATCCGCTGCTGGGCGAGGTGATCGCGACGCACGAGCGACTGCCGATCTATCCGAAATCACACTACGTCATGCCGCCGGATCGCCTGAAGCGGGCGATCAAGACCATTCGATCCGAGATGGATGCGTGGGAGCCCCAGCTGATCGACCAACAGAAGGTCATCGAGGCCGGCCGGCTTCATCAGCGGACGATGTACGACATCGAGATGATGAAGGAGCTTGGATTCTGTCGCGGTATCGAGAACTACTCGCGACACCTGACCGGGCGCGCGCCGGGAGAGCCGCCGCCGACGCTGTTCGACTACCTGCCGCGCGACGCGGTGGTCATCGTCGACGAGTCGCACCAGACCGTTCCGCAGATTCGCGGGATGTCGGCCGGCGATCGATCGCGCAAGGAGAACCTGGTCAACTACGGATTCAGGCTTCCCTCGGCGATGGACAACCGTCCGCTGACGTTTGCCGAGTGGGAGGAGCGCCCGCATCAGCTGATCTTTGTGTCGGCGACGCCGGGTCCGTATGAGCTCACGCGCACGGGTGGCGAGGTCGTGGAGCAGTTGATCCGTCCGACGGGGCTCGTCGACCCCGAGGTCGACGTGCGGCCGGTGAAGGGCCAGATCGACGACCTGCTGCACGAGATCCGGTTGCGCGTCGAACAGGGCGAGCGGGTGCTGGTCACGACGCTTACGAAGAAGATGTCCGAGGACCTGACCGAGTACTACAGCGACGTTGGCGTGCGCGTCCGGTATCTGCATTCCGAGATCGAGACACTGGAACGGGTGCGGATTCTGCGCGATCTGCGCCGGGGCGAATTCGACGTGCTCGTCGGCATCAACCTGTTGCGCGAAGGGCTGGATCTGCCGGAGGTGTCGCTCGTCGCGATTCTCGACGCCGACAAGGAGGGGTTCCTGCGCAGCGACATCTCGCTGATTCAGACGATCGGGCGCGCGGCCCGGCACGTACGGGGCAAGGCGATCCTGTACGCGGATCGGATCACGGACTCGATGCATCGCGCGATCTCCGAAACGAGGCGGCGGCGCGAGGTACAGGCCAAGTACAACGCGGACAACGGGATCGTGCCGCGTTCGATCGTCAAGTCGATCGAATCGACGCTGGTCACGGCGGCCGAGGCGGATTACTTCAAGGTGTCGTCGGACATCGACACGGACCAGTATTCGTCGCCTGCGCAGTTGGAGGAGGCCATCGGGGCGTTCGAGCGCGACATGCGGTCGGCGGCGTCGGAGTTGAATTTCGAGCGGGCGGCCGAATTGCGCGACAAGATCAAGATTTTGCGCGAGCGACAGTTGGCGTTGGCGTAGGCCGACCCTTTCAGGGTCGCACCGAGCGTGGTGGCGAACCGGGG